>CAZNRB010000067.1:0-8780 GCA_964575405.1 uncultured Synergistaceae bacterium
ACGGCCTTGGCGCGGCCTTCAAGTTCGGCGGCGGAAACTTCCTGCACCTGGACGTAGAGCGCAGCACCGGTGGCGACGTGGACCAGGAGTGGTTCTACAAGGCGGGATTCAGGTTGGCTATGTAGCGCCCTTGGGACAAGTAGACCTTTTTTGAGATAGCGATTTTTGAAATAGAAAGCGCCTCCCTGGCCGGGGAAACCGGCCAGGGAGGCGCTTTTGCAATGGCTGTGGCTATAGTTCTGACCTGGCGGAGCCTGGACGATCTCAGGACTGGGGCAGTTCCCAGGGCGCCGACAGAGGGATCTCTCCGACCCGGTCCACCCAGCGGCCCTCTACGAGGAAATAAATTCTGGAAACGGGCTGGAAATTCTCCACCATGGTGCGGACGATGCTGGTGATGAACATCAGCGCCTGGGTCTCCTCCAGGGTCTCCAGGCCATGGAGAAAGGCCTGGGGCATGTCCAAATAGGCGGTGACGCCGTCGCGGAAGAGATGGCGCACCTCCAGATTCCGGGCCCAGCTGGCCGGAGTGGAGGAAAGCAGCAGTTTCAGCGCGTGGGCGGCGTCGGCTTCCTGGGTGTCGGAGATAAGGCCGCGGCTCTCCCTGATCAGGCCTGTGCCGTCCTGGGTCATCACGTAGACCTCCACGTTCCTCTGGGGTCCCACCGAGGCCAGCGATTGGCTGCCCCGGCCTTCCAACATCTCCCGGAGCTGCTGGGAGTTGTAGACCACGTCGGCATGAGGCGCGGTGGATTCCAGGCGGCTACTCAAAAGGCGGAACAGCAGGCCCGTGGAGTAGTACCCGGCGGCCACGAAGAGCAGTATCAGAGCGCCCCAGGCGGCCAGACGGAAAACCCACGGTGACCTGCGGCTCCTGGCCGACCGGGAAGAGCGCCGCTCGTAGTTTTCTTCGCGGCGGGATGGGATGTTTTCGTTGTCCACAGCGATTCCTCCTCAATTCTTTAGTCGGGACTAGCCCGTCATTTCAGGTATTGGGCGATCCCCTGGGCCACGGCCTTGGCCATTTTGGCCTGGTAGGACGGATCGGCCAGCATCTTAGCTTCCGAAGGCTCGGTGATAAAGCCCGTCTCTATCAGCACGGCTGGCATGGCGGCGCCCCGGAGCACCCAAAAGGGAGCCTGGGCCACCCGGCGCATGTGCAGGCCGGCCTTTTTGCCGGACTCAAAGAGCACTTCGGCAAAGGCGGTGCTCTCCACTATTTTGGCGTTCTGCTGCAGGTCCCCCAAAATGGAGAGCAGCATCTCGTTCTGCTGGCCGCTGTTCATGGCGGCGCTGCCGGTGCCCTCGGCGATCTCGGCGTTTTCTATCCTGGCCAGCTCCATGGCGTCCTTGTCGGTGGGAAGGGCCATGATGTAGATCTCCACGCCCTTGGCGTGGCGGCCCTTGGGAAGGGCGTTCAGATGGACGCTGATAAAGGCGTCGGCCTTCCATTCGTTGGCCATGGCGGTGCGCTGCCTCAGTGTGGGATAACTGTCGCCGCTGCGGGTCATCCGCACATCCATGCCCAGCTTTTGGACCTCCTCGGCCAGGCGCTTGGCAATTTGCAGGGCGATTACCTTTTCCTGATAGCGGCCGCCGATCGCTCCAGGGTCCTTGCCGCCGTGGCCGGGATCGATGGCCACCAGGGGCCTGCTCCGCCTTGTAGGCTCTCTTCGGGGCGACAGGCCAGAGGCCGGGGCCGCCGCCGACGGTTCTGGCGCGCTGGCGGAGGGCGCTGCGGCCAGGGCTTCCCAACGGCTTTCCAGAGAAGGGGATCCGGAGGAGCCCCCTTCCCGGGGGATGTCGATCACGTAGCGGTGGGGATTCTGGAGCTCAAAGGCCGTGGCGTTCCGGTTGGGGAAGAAAAAGGCCAGTTCGGCCTCGGCGCCGTTTTTCACCGTCAGATTCACCGACGGTTCCTGGGAGGCCAGTTGGGACTGAAGGGATCCCTTCAAAGGGGCTACCTTTAAAAAGACCTTGCCCGGCACCACGCCCACCTTTGGCGAGGGGCCCTCCTGAAGGTCCGCCACTATGCGGATCTTGTTGTCGTGGGTGCCCCACCGCAGCCCCAGCAGCCGGGGCAGAGCGCCTCCCGAAGGTACCGGGGGCGCCGCAGGCTCAGCCGTCCTGGCCGCTGCGGTAGGTACCGGAGCCGGTGCGGTCTGGTGCGCCGAGTTCCCCCAGGATAAAGGCCCCTTGCCCTGCTCTTCCATCAGTGCGGAGAACATCCGGAGAGAGGTCTGGGCCTCGCACCACCAATGGCCGTCGCTGAAAAAGGTCCGCCGGGGCAGGGAGATTATGTTGTAGCCCATCCAGGCAGCTGCCGCGTCGCCCACAAACCGAAGGTCCATCTTACCGCCAGCAGAGACCTTCAGCTCCTGGGAATCTCCCTGGACAGAACAGCCCAAAAGGCTGGCCATTAGGTCTACCGCTGCCATATAGGCGCCGTCGGAGGCTCTGACGGGCACCTCTCCCAGAGCGCTGCCGCCGGAGAGGAGGCCCCAGGATTCGGCGGCCTCGACGGGCGAAGCCTGGCAGCAGAGTAGCGCCGCCAGCACCAAGAGCCACAATTTAGTGATCAACTGCCGCACCCAGGTCACCGCCGTCAAGGTCTTTGGGCCTCGCCGCCGATTACGCCGACAGCCTCGGTCAGGTCTTCCCGGGAGATCTGAAGGTGAGTCACCAGACGGATTCTCCTGGGGCCCACGCCGTTGAAGAGCACACCCCTATGGCGGCAGCGGCGGACCATTTCGGCCGCCGATGGCTGGCTTTCATTCAGGGAAAAGTAGACCATGTTGGTCCCCTGGGGATTTTGCTCCACCGCCAAGCCACGGTCGGCCAGCATTTTGGCCAGCGCCGAAGCGTTCTCGTGGTCCTGGCTGAGCCGCTCTCGGTTGTGCTTTAGGGCGTAGATCCCGGCGGCGGCCATAAAACCGGCCTGCCGCAGGTCGCCTCCCACCCGCTTGCGATTGAACCGGGCGGCGGCGATGAAGTCCCGGCTGCCGCAGACCATGGAGCCCATAGGCGCCCCCAAGCCCTTGGAGAGGCAGAACTGCACCGAGTCCACTATGGAGGTATAGCGCCGGACGTCGCAGTTCCAGGCGGCCGCGGCGTTGAAGATCCTGGCTCCGTCGAGGTGGACCTTCAGGCCCCGGCTGTGGGCGGCATCCACTGCGGCGGAGAACAGCTCCGGTGATACGGCAGTTCCGCCGCAGTCGTTGTGGGTGTTTTCCAGGCAGAGCAGCGACACCTGGGCGTTGTGGACGTCCACCGCCGGTATGGCCTCCAGAATGGCCTGAGCCGAGGGGCATCCCGAGCTGTCGTCCACTGGATAGGGCAGCAGGCCGGCCACGGCGGAAAGGCCGCCGCCTTCGGAGCGGTACAGATGGGCCCGGTTCCCCACTATGACGGCCTCGCCCCGCCGGGTATGGGTCATCAGGGAGATCAGATTTCCCATGATCCCCGAGGGCGTAAAGAGGGCCTCTTCCTGGCCTGTGATCTCGGCGGCCAGCTCCTGGAGCTCGTTGATTGACGGATCATCGCCGTAGCCCGCGTCGCCGACCTGGGCTTCCCAGATGGCTCTGCGCATGGCCTCGTCGGGACAGGTCACGGTGTCGCTTCTCAGATCTATGGTTCCCATGGAAAATTCACTCCTTTTGATCTTCCTTATTTGTCATTTGTCCCCTTATTATCTATTATCCCTGTTTGTGTGCATATAGGCCTTTTTATCATATCACAGCCAGCGAGAGGACCTCAGCGCATCAGGATCCTCCGGGCCAAGGGCACCCTATCCTCGGGCACCGAGACGCCTAAACGGCAGCCCGGCCGAACCTGGCCGTGATAGTCCGAACCGGCGGTGATCTCCAGCCCCAGGGACCGGGCCAGATCGCAATAGGATGCCACTTGATCGGCGTTGTGGTGCCCCGAATAGCATTCCAGCCCCCAGAGGCCTAGTTCCTTGAGCTCCCGCAGAATAGACTGGAGCTTTCCCATGTCCGAAGAGGTCTGGATGGGATGGGCCAGAGCGGCCACCCCTCCGGCCTGGCGGATCAGGTCGATAGAGGCCTTGGGCGAAAGGCACTGTTTCTTCACGAAGACCCTTCCGCCGCGGCCCAAGTAGAGCTGGAAGGCCGTGGCCATGTCGTGGACGATGCCCCGCCGTATGAGAGCCTTGGCGAAGTGGGGGCGACCCACCACGCCGGCACCGGCCTCCTTCTGGACTTCCTCCATGGTCAGGGGGATGCCCATCTGGTTGAACCGCACCAGAATCTGGACGTTCCGCTGGTCCCGATGCCTTTGCAGGTTCTCCAGGGTCTCCCGAAAGAACTGGTTTTTCACGTCAAAGCAATAGCCCAGGATGTGCATGGTGCTGGGATAGTCCGCCGAAATCTCAATTCCCGAGACGGCCCTGACGTTGAGGCGCCGGCAGACGGCGAGAAAGGCCTCCACGCCTTCCACCGTATCGTGATCCGTCAGGGCCATCAGGGCTAAGCCGCGGTTCTTGCCCAGCTTGGCCAATTTCTCGGGTCTATCGGAGCCGTCGGAGCAGTCGCTGTGACAGTGCATATCCAGCCGGATCATGACAGGCCCCCCCAGGGGGCCCGATGGAGCACAAAGCCCTCTAACGTAAAAATAGTGAGCCCCCCTTCGTCCACCAGTACCACGCTGGCAGGGTCACGGCCCCGGGGAAGGCTGGCCGATCCTGGATTTAAAAACCAGGTCTTGCCCTCCAGGGTCAGAGAGGCCACGTGGGTGTGGCCCGAAATGGCCAGATCGGCGCCCTCCTCCAGGGCCCACTGGCGAAATTCCTGGGGCCGGTCGCCGTGGGCCATGCAGATTTTGCGGCCCTGCCAGATCAGCCCTACCCGAGGCGCCACGGGCCAGCCCAAGAGCTCCTCCAGGGAGTCGCCGTCGCAGTTGCCCCTGGCCACCAGGACCGGAGCGGGGGAATTTTTAATCTCCTCAGCCAACCAGAGGGAACCATCGGGCCGGCCTCCCAATACATCGCCGGCGTGAAGCACCTGCTCTACAGCCCCCCAAAGAGTCCGGGCCTTCTGCCAACTGTGCAAATCTCCATGGGTATCGGAAATCACTCCAAGCGCCATGGGATCAACTCCTTTCTATTCTTTGGCCTCCCTTCTTTGGCCTCCCTAAAAAGGCCCACACTGCCCAGACTATAGCAGAATAGTGGCTCACTGCGCAGGGGATATTCGCTGCTTTCCCGCCATGTCGGCAAATCAGCCTACCGGCGAAACTGGTGGGCTGAGACACGACCATGGTAGGGAAAGCCCGAATGAAGATGAAGGCCGGGCTAGCTTATTTGTGTGTGAATCTTAAGAAGTAGCAAAAAGTCTTCAGGGGCCTCATGGAGGAGATATTTTCCGATTTTTAGCCACATTAGCATTGAACATAACAACAGCGGGTTTGGGTGCATTTTCCTAACCCAGCTTTGCCTACAGTTTGTGAAATATGTAGTATACAAGATTTACATCACTACAGTATTAAGATATTATCTATGCGTAATTATAGATTGCGCAGTAGAGTTCTTAGTAGCTGATCTATGCACGTACCCTAGTCAACGAAAATTAAACGGTGAAAATACTTTTCTTGGACCACTTGGTGGAGGTGGTTAGGCATTGATCGTTGTCTCCATGTATTCCCCCTTGTACTGTTGGGGCGTTAGATATCTTCTTAGAGCATAGGCTTAGAGCATAGGCCGGACGCTCTTCCTTGAAGAAATTGATGTACCGCTCTATTTCCAGCTCTATGGTCTCCAGGCAGTGAGGTGAAAATCGTAGAAGAGCTCTTCCTTGAACCAGCCGTTGATGGCCTCCAAGGCGATGTCGTCGGTAGGCGTACCGGTCTGAGACATGGAATTGACTATCCGAGCCAGAGCTAAACGCTGGCTGTAGGTTTCGGTAATTCACAGGCGATAGTTGAAACGTTCTTTACTCAAGACGTTCGTATCTCTGTGCAATTAAATTATTGAGGGTGACGCGAAATGACAAATGTTTATGTGGTCGCTGCTGTTCGTACCCCCATTACTCCTATTCACTAAAACAGGAGTAGAACCAATAAAATGCTGCTCTTTCTCTGAGGCGAGAAGAGCAGCGGTTTAATTTATTCGATCCTGAGGGTCCCCTATCCGAGGGTATCCAATAGGACTCTTTGTGCGTTCCGCCAGGCGATCTTTTCGATATCGTCTTCGCTGAAGCCCCCGTTTTTCAAACCATCAAAGAGTTTATACATCTCGTCGGGCCCCGAAATCTCCAACTCGCCGCTGAAACCGTCGAAGTCCGTACCAATACAAAGTACATCTTTACCGCCTATATTCACGATGTGACGGGCCTGTTGTACCATCAAGTCTATTCTGCTCTGCTTACTGATAGTGTCCTGATGAAGAAATTCTGGCATAAAGTTGAGACCTGTAACGCCACCGTGATCAGCTATAGCGCGTATCATATCATCGGTCAGGTTTCTACGGTGTGGAGAAAGAGCTCTTGCATTGGAGTGAGAAGCCACGAAAGGTTTCTTTGCCAGAGTCACAACGTCCCAGAACCCGCCGTCGGATAGATGGGAAACATCCACGATAATACCTAACTCCTGCATCCTGACCACAGCATCTTTGCCAAAGGGAGTCAATCCATCGTTCATTATCGCTGGATCGGAGCTGTTGGGGCTTCCTAAACAGTTTTTATGATTCCACGTCAAGGTGATGAGCCTTACTCCCCAACGGTGGTAGAGATCCAGACGTTCCATGGAACCTTGAAGGTCTCGTCCATCTTCAATGGTCAAAAAAAGCCCTATTTTGCCAGCTTCCTGAGCCTTTTGAAGATCGCTTCCGCTGTAAACGCCTTGAACTACATCGGCACAATCCTCTAAGGTTTTGCGGAAAATTTCCAAACAGGACTGCAAGTAAGGCTCGTCTCCTTCATAATTCCTGCGCTGCCATATCTTAGAGTCTGGAGAGGGCAGGAAAATTGCCATAAATTGTGCTCTAGCTTGGGCTTTTAGGAGACGTTTGACATCGCACATGCCCTCCAACTCCCAGCAGTTGCTCTTGTGGGCGAAATGGGCAATCATCAGGGTATCACAGTGCAAATCGATGTATCTGTAATCCATATTTCTTCCATTCTCCTCGAAATTAAAAATATTAAACCTTTTAGCTCATGCGCCTTTTACAAAGCCAGACACCAAAGGCCACAGTGACTATGACCGTGGTCAACATGTTAAGATAGCTGGGTAAGATGCCGCTGAAAAGCAACAGCGCTGCGGCTGCCAGACTCACTAACCCTACCAACACGTTGCCATGGAAGCGCATAACAAAAAGAGGAGCGAAAACTGCTGGCATAACGTAGTTGAACATGCTTTGCACGAATGGAGGAACTAACGCAAAAATGACGTTCCCCAGCATGATGGCTATGAATCCCATAGTCATTGAACAGATAACGGAGGAGCCCACAGCGATGCTAGATACCAGTTCAGCCTTACGAGAGCCAGCCTCCACTCCTACTGCATCTTGAGAAGCAGCTACAGCAGGAACTCGAACTCCGCCAATGCTTCCGGCCAAGAAGGACATATAAGTGCCGGCTTCCCCCAAAACTGGAAAATAGGAAATAGGCTCCACAAAGTAGTAGGATAGCTCGGTGGATAGAATCAGTACGTAACCGCCCATAATTTGAGCAAAAGTGGGCATGGCATCGTAGATTACGGCGATATAGATTGCTGGAAGAAAACTGAAGAGCATAGCTAGAGCAAGACTTACTTTGCCGATGCGTCGCACCGGAAGGGTGAACTCGTTAAAATAGGTGTCGTTATGGGCATCCATAGAGATTCCCTCCTGTCTATATTTCTATATTAATATTGTATATTCTATGTTTCTTGGGTAACTAGGATGTTGTTAGAGCGGCGTGTAAAGCTCCACAGAACATGGCTACTACCATGGAAAGACCGTAATTATAGGGTTTGAGTTTTGGGTGTCCCTTTTCAAAGTATTTGATAATTAGGCTAGCTATTACGCCACCTATAAAGGCAGACAGATTAGCGCTGCTTCTGCGGGCGTAGTTTACAGACATATAGGCCACCGTGCCCAAAATAGCGGCAGTTGCAAAAGCCGAAAAGACTACCTTGCTGCCGCTGGAGATTTTGTCGGCCACCAGGTTCATTTTATCAGTAAAGATAAAACAGAACATAAGCCACCCGCAGCCATTGAGGGCCATAACGAAAAGACAGGCGCAGAAAATTTGGATTGTAAATCCGTCGCCGCCTAGCACGGCTCCAGCTGCTTCTGCTGTAAACTGGCTGGCCCGCAATTCTGTGGAAGGCGAGGCAATGATGCTACTTCTTTGCCAGGTCACTGGACCTCCCATGATCGCAGACATAGCGATGATGCTTATAAAGCTTGCAAAAGCAGGCCCGATTGCTGAGATCAAACCGACGGTGAAAGCTGTTTTTCGTTCTTCTGGAGTGAGTCCTACTAGGGGAGCGGACTTCACTGCTTGACGGTAAATGAAGGAGACCTGAAGAGTCATCAGAATCAAAAGAGGGAGACAGGCTAACCATAATCCAACGCTATTGCCGATATCCAGAGTAAAGTTCATGACAACCTCCCTTGTCAAGGCTCTCCTTTAAAGTAAAAGAGCGTTTTTAGAACATTTTCTATTAATATAGATTGACAAACCAAATAATTTTTAGCTATGGAGAACTAGATAAAGTGTTTTGCCTCGGCGGCCTTTTTGATGCGGTCCACGCACTCCTTGATCACCGACCGGGGATAGGCC
>CAZNRB010000068.1:0-8724 GCA_964575405.1 uncultured Synergistaceae bacterium
GGGGCGAGGAGCGGATCATCAGCGCCGGCGACTCCAAGGTGGCCGTCATGGTGGTTCCCACCAACGAGGAGCTGGTCATCGCCAGGGACACCAAGCGGCTGGTCGGCGGCTGCTGATAGGGCCGAGGCGATGGCTCTGACCCAGTGCCCTGAGAACTGGCGGCTCTTCGTGGACTTTCCTGATGAGCGGGACCAGGGGGCTTGGCTGGAACGGTCGTGGTTTCTGCCTCTCCAGGAGCCGGTCGCCTATCACGGTCAGGAATTTTCCCTGCAGGGCCTGCTCCAAGTGATAGCCTGTACCAGGCGAGCCCTCGAGGGCGTCGGGCTGGAACTCCATCTGGAGGGAAAAGTCCAAACCCAATGTAGTAAATGTCTTTCTCCTCTGGTAGTTGCAATTGAGGAAGATTTCTTGTATTGTTACATTTTGCAGACCGATGAACTTGGGGAGGAGTCGGAGGAATATTTTTCTGGTTCTGGCAGAGTGCTCCTCCCAGTCAAGCAGCTCAAGGGGCCTATGGATATAGGAAGCCTCGTCTGGGAGTGCCTGGTGGTCTCCCTTCCGGCTTTCGCCGTCTGTCCCCAAGGATGCAAGGGGTTAGAGGCTTATCTCTCGAAGGAAGATCAAGCCGATCCTCGTTTTCAAGTCCTGGCCGGTCTTCTCAGTACTTCGGAAAAGGAGGGAAATAACGATGGCAACGCCCAAGATGAAAGTCTCTCATCGTAGAACTCATAACCGCATGGCCCATTGGCTTGGCGCCCTCAAGGCTCCCGGCATGACCGCCTGCCCTCATTGCGGCGAGACGATCATGAATTACAGCGCCTGCCCTGCCTGCGGATATTACCGCGGCCGTAAAGTCATTACGGTCGCATCCGACGCCGCAGCAGAGGAGTCCGGCCAGGAGTAACCGGCTCTCGGAGCCGAGTCATCCTACCAGCGAGGGTCCCTAAAAGGGGGCCCTTTTTTTATGGAGCCGCGGTTTTAGCCGGCCGGGATTTTCCTGGAGACCTTGCAGGATAAAATTTTGTCTTTTGTAGACTATAGGCAGGTTCCTTCGGCTGTTCTGCGTAATTTATTCTCATGCCGAATTGGCTGCGCGGGGACACCATAAATGCCTTGACCTTTAGAAGTAAAGCCCCTATACTTCTTTTGTCTTCGTATCAGATATTGGTAGTAGGTGATAAAAGGAGAGGAGGCCGCCGGGTGTTGAAAATGTCGAGCAAGCAGCTACGTCACGAGCGCCTGCTGGATATGATCCAGGATAATCCCCTCTTGAGCGACGAGGACCTGGCTTCAGCCCTGGGAGTGAGTCTCAGCACGATCCGGTTGGACCGGGCCCTTCTGCGGCTTCCGGAGCTCCGGGAACGGACCAGGGAAATGGCGGAGCGGGCCGTGAGTCGCCTCCGCTCTCTGAAGCAGGAGGAGTTCATCGGCGAGCTTCTGGGCCTAGAGCCCAACCTATGGGGCATTTCGGAGCTCCACGCTACCAAGGAGATGGCCTTCCGTCACACCCAGCAGATCTGGGATCACTACATCTACGCCCAGGCCAGTTCGCTGGCCATTGCCGTCGTATCGGCCGATATGGTAATCGTCGGGGCCGTGCGGGGCCGCTATCGCGTGCCGGCCATGGTGGGGGATCGCCTCGTAGCCAGGGCAAAAGTGGGGGTCCATAAAGGCAATAAATACATCGTGAGCGTTCGTACCCGAGTAGGAGATCGGGAAATTTTCGTGGGCCGCTTTATCGTGGCCGCCCTGTCTCAGTCGGTAGAATCGGCCGTTCCTAAGGGGTGATTTTCTTTGTTGATAGCCGTGGACACCATGGGCGGAGATCATGGGCCCTGCGAGGTTTGCCCCGGGGTGATCGAAGCCTGTAAGGAAAACAACGAACTGGAAGCGATTTTGGTGGGCGATCAGGAGGTCCTTAAACCCTACCTGGATAGGGCTGATACTGCAATTCGTTCTCGCCTGCACCTGGTCCATTCGGAAGAGGCTATCGGCATGGACGAAATGCCTTCCCAGGCGATTCGCAAAAAACGCCGTTCCAGCCTTCGGATCGCCATGGAGATGACCCGCTCCGGCGAGGCCCAGGGGTGCCTTTCGGCGGGCAACACCGGCGCTATCGTGGCTGGAGGCGTCCTGGTGGTGGGCCGTATATCCAGGATAGACCGGCCCTGCCTGGGGCTGGTCCTTCCTTCCATGAGGCCGTCGCTGCTGGTGGATGCCGGCGCTACAGTGCGCTGCAAGCCCGTGAACTTACATCAATTTGCGATTATGGGATCCATCTTTATGAGCAATCTGTTGGACATAGAAAATCCGCAGGTAAGCCTTCTCTCCAACGGTTCCGAAGAGATCAAGGGCGACGACGTGATCGCCGCCTCTCGGGAATTGATCGCAGCCGACGGGAAGATCAACTTTTGTGGCTATATCGAGCCCAACCGGGTTCCCTTCGGCGATTCCGACGTGGTGGTCTGCGATGGCTTTACCGGCAACATAATGTTGAAATCATTCGAGGGACTGGTGGATTTCGCCAAGATCCTTGTGAAAGACAGTTTGCGAGAGAGTTTTTTAGCGAAGCTTGGAATACCGTTGTTTTTCCCTGCAGTGAGAAAAATTGCCCGGCGCGTGGACTATCAGCGCTACGGAGGGTCGCCGCTTCTGGGAGTTAACGGCGTTGTAATCAAAGCCCATGGGCGTTCCAAAGCTCCTGCGATCGCCAGTGCGCTCCGAGTGACCTGTAACTTCATCCGCCAGAACGGACTGGAAAAGATTCGTGCCGAAATCGGCCAAAACGTACAAAATCTGTAGGCTAGGCCGGTTATCAGATCTGTCTGCGATTCTAGTTCTTAAGGAAGGGAGATTTTTCTGCAATGCTTGGAAAAAGAGTTACCGATTTGCTTGGAATCAAATACCCTGTAATTCAAGGGGCCATGGCCTGGATCGCCAACGCCCAATTGGCCGCGGCGGTCAGCAACGCCGGAGGGCTGGGCATTATAGCGGCAGGGGCTACTCCTCCGGAGCTGCTGGAGCAGGAGCTCATCAAGATCCGTGAGCTCACCGACAAGCCCTACGCACTGAACATCATGTTGCTGTCCTCCACGGCAGACGACGCGCTGGAATTGGCCGCCAAGTATCGGGTCCCCGCGGTCACCACCGGCGCCGGGAGCCCCGGCAAGATCATCGAGCGCCTTAAGCCCCTTGGCACAATAGTGATGCCCGTGGTGGCCTCCAGCGCCCAGGCCCGCAGGGTTGAAAAACAGGGAGCCGACGCCGTCATAGCCGAGGGCTGCGAGGCCGGAGGACATATCGGCGAGCTGACCACCATGGTCCTGACAGCGTTGGTGACCCAGTCGGTCCAGGTGCCGGTGATCTGTGCAGGCGGCGTATCGGACGGCCGCGGCATGGCGGCGGCCTTCGGTCTTGGCGCCGAGGGCGTCCAGGTGGGAACCCGCTTCGTTTGTGCCACCGAATGCACCGTTCATCCCGCCTACAAAGAGGCCTTGGTGAACGCCAAGGAGCGGTGCACCTCCGTCACTGGCGAACCCACGGGCCATCCGGTGCGGTGCCTCACCAACAAGCTTACCAAGCAGTTCCAGGAGCTGGAATACGCCCACGTGAGCGTGGAGGAACTGGAAAAGCTCGGCACCGGACGCCTTCGGGCCGCTGTGGTGGACGGCGATATGGAGATGGGCTCCGTCATGGCCGGCCAGTCGGCGGCGTTGGTCCACAAAATCGAACCGGCTAAAGCCATTATCGAATCCCTGATATCGGAGGCTCAGGAAATTCTCCGGTCTCTGGGGGCCTTAGCCCAATAAATCCAAGGGACCTATTCGAAACTGAGGTGATGCTATGAAATACGCTCTGGTGTTTCCTGGACAGGGAGCCCAGAAATTGGGCATGGGAAAGGACCTATTCGACGGCTCTAGGGCCGCTCGGTCCGCTTTCCAGGAAGCCGACGAAGCGCTGGGATTTTCCCTCAGCGACATTATATTCAACGGACCAGAGGAAAAACTGGTCCTGACGGCCTATACCCAGCCGGCAATTATGACGGTCTGCGTAGCCCTGTGCCGCAGCCTCCAGGAGGACAAAAGACTTCGGTTAAATCCCGCCTTCGTGGCCGGTCACAGCCTGGGCGAGTACACTGCCCTGGTGGCCTCGGGAGTCCTGTCGCTTGCCGACGGAGTGAGGCTGGTCCACCAGAGGGGGGCCTTCATGCAGGAAGCCGTACCAGCAGGAGAAGGGGCTATGGCCGCCCTGTTGGGCTTAGAGGACAGCGTCGTGGAGGGCCTCTGCGTCCAAGCAGCCCAGGGTGAAGTCTGAGAGCCCGCCAACTACAACAGCCCCGGTCAATTGGTCGTTTCGGGTCACAGAGCTGCGGTGAACCGCGCCGTAGAACTGGCCAAGGCCCAGGGCTCCAAAAAGGCCATGATGCTCAACGTAAGCGCTCCCTTCCACTGCTCTCTAATGACCCCAGTGGCGGACCGCCTGGCCGCTGAGATGGACCGTTGCAGCTGGAATCCCTGTTCCTGTTCGCTGGTGGCCAACGTGTCGGCCCAGAGCGTCACGGATCTGGCGGCCATCCGCGATGGCCTTTACAAGCAGACCTACAGCCCCGTGCAGTGGACCAGGTCGGTGCAGTACATGGTGGCCCAGGGCGTAGATGCCTTTATCGAGATCGGTCCCGGCAAAGTTTTGACGGGCATGATCAAGCGAATCCACAAGGGCCTGGAGCTGTTGAACCTGGAGACCTTGGCGGACCTGGACAAGGTCTCGCCCTTCCTGGAAGGAGGTCAGTCATGAGCCGCGTGGCCTTAGTGACCGGCGCCGGCCGGGGCATCGGCCGGGCCGTGGCCCTTGAACTGGCCCGCTGTGGCTGCGACGTGGCGGTGAACTACCGTGCATCGGCGGCTGCGGCCGAAGAGCTGGTCCAGGAGATCCTACAGCGGGGCTCTCGCTGCGTGGCCATCAAGGCCGACGTATCGGACTCCCAGGAGACCAGCGCCCTTTTCGCAGAAGTTAAAAAACAGCTGGGCCCCGTGGAGATCCTGGTGAACAACGCTGGCATCACCAAAGACGGCCTGTTGATGCGCATGAAAGACGCCGACTGGGAAGCCGTCATCAAGGCCGACCTCGATTCGGTGTTCTACTGCACCAGGGAAGCCCTGAAGACCATGGTGCGGGCCAAATGGGGCCGCATCGTCAATTTAGCCTCGGTGGTGGGCCTCATCGGCAACGTCGGTCAGGCCAACTACTGCGCCGCCAAGGCCGGGATCATCGGCTTCAGCAAGAGCGTGGCCCGGGAATATGCCTCCAAGGGAATTACGGTGAACTGCGTGGCCCCCGGCTTTATCGCTACCGACATGACCGGCGCCCTTCCCGAGGCCGCTCAGGAAGCGCTGATGAAGCAGGTCCCCGCTGGCCGCGCGGGAACTCCCGAGGACGTGGCCCGTGCAATTGCCTTCTTGACATCAGAGGGATCTTCCTATATTACTGGTCAGGTGCTCGCCGTCGACGGCGGGATGACGATGGTTTGATACATGACGATTTTATTGAAGGGGGGTGAAAGGATATGACCAAAGCAGACGTGCTTGCTCGCCTCAAGGAGATCGTTATGGATCGCCTTAGCGTGGAAGAGGAGCAAATCAAGCCCGAGGCTTCCTTCGTGGACGACCTGGGAGCTGACTCCCTGGACATCGTGGAGCTCATCATGGGCATCGAAGAGGAATTTGACATCGAGATCCCCGACGAAGACGCTGAAAAGCTCACCTCTGTGGGCGAGGCCATCAACTACGCTTGTGAGAAACTTGGTATTGAGGAGTAACTTCCTCGCCTGTACCCTTTGCCGGGAGAGGAATTTTCCTCTCCCGGCATGATAAAACGAGGAAGATCTTTACCTTGCCTCAGATAAGGAGTGACTTCGTTCATGTATAAAAGAGTCGTCATCACCGGTCTCGGCGTTGTCAGCCCTATTGGGACTGGCAAGGAGAACTATTGGCGCGCTCTAGAGGCTGGTACCAACGGCATTTCCCATATCACCAGTTTTGACGTCAGCGATTTTCCTGTGAAAATCGCCGCCGAAGTCAAGGATTTCGATCCTACCCTTTACCTCCCCAAAAAAGATGCCCGCCGCGCCGACCGGGTTATTCAGTTCGCAGTGGCGGCATCGGACATGGCCATGAAGGACGCCGGCCTGTCGAAGGACCGGCTGGATCCCTATCGTTTTGGTGTCTACATCGGCTCCGGCCAGGGCGGCATCGCCACTTGTTTCGACAACTTCGAAGCGTTGATAACTCAGGGATATCGAAAGATAAGTCCCTTTTTTATTCCCATGATGATAAGCAACATGTCGGCGGCCTACGTGGCCATTCAGCAGAACGCCAAGGGGCCCAACATGTGCGTCGTCACGGCCTGCGCCTCTTCGATCCACAGCATGGGCGAGGCCTACAGGACCATCCAGCGGGGCGACGCCGACGTGATGTTGGCCGGCGGGACCGAGGCGGGTATCAAGGCCATCTGCGTCGGCGGTTTTGCGGCCATGAAGGCCCTGTCGACCCGCAACGACGAGCCCGAGCGGGCCTCTAGGCCCTTCGATCTGGAGCGGGACGGCTTCGTGATCGGCGAAGGCTCCGGCATTTTGGTGCTGGAGGAGCTGGAGCACGCCAAGGCCCGGGGAGCCCATATCTACGGCGAGTTCAAGGGCTATGGTTCGACCTGCGACGCCAGCCATATAACCGCTCCGGATCCCGAAGGGGAAGGAGCCGTGAGAGCCATGGAAATGGTGCTCAGGGAAGCCAACTGGGACACGGTGGACCTGGTGAACGCCCACGGTACCTCTACGGATCTGAACGACAAGATGGAGTCCATGGCCATTAATCGCACCTTTGGCGACAAGGCTCCCCAGGTGCTGGTGAACTCCACCAAGTCCATGGTGGGCCACGGCCTTGGCGCCGCTGGAGGCCTGGAGACGGTGGCAGCCATCCAGTCCCTGGAAGAGGGCATCGTCCATCCCACCTTGAACGTGGAGCACCAGGACCCGGAATGTAACGTCAACGTGGTCAAGGAAACCCTCCGGGGCGTCGCCGTGAAGCGCGTGATGGTCAACAGTTTCGGCTTTGGCGGCCACAACGGCGTCATCGGCATCGAGAAGTTCCAGGAGTAGCGGTGGATCAGCGGCCACTGCGCTGGAGCCCTAATCTCGAGGAGCTCCAGGAGCGGATAGGCTATCGATTTCGGGACGCCTCGCTCCTTGAGGAGGCTCTGACCCATTCGTCCTACGCCCACGAACAGGGCCTGGATCGATGGAACGAGCGCCTGGAGTTCTTGGGCGACGCCGTGCTGGAGCTTATGGTCAGCGAAGAGACCTTTCGCCGCTTCCCAGAGGCGCCAGAAGGCGCCTTGACGAGAGAGCGGGCCCGGCTGGTCTGTGAAGCCGCTCTAGCTCCCTGGGGGCGTCTTCTCAAATTGGATCGGGCTTTGCGAGTCAGTCGAGGACTGATGGGAAAGGTGTCGGCAGCGGTCGTCGCCGACGCTGTGGAAGCCCTGATCGGCGCCCTCTATCTCGACGGCGGCCTCGAAGTGGCCCGGCAGTTTCTTCAAAACCGTCCCGATCCTCCACAGGAAGAGAGTTCTTTAGACGCCAAGAGCCGCCTTCAGATCCTCTGCCAGGAGAGAGGGACCATGCCGGTCTATGAACTCTGTGGAAAAGAGGGGCCAGCCCATGCTCCTAGATTCCAATGCCGACTGGAGTGCTGCGGCCTTTCCCTGATAGGAAAAGGCCCGAGCCGTAAGAGGGCGGAACAGAACGCGGCCGAACAGGCTCTAGCCCTTTTGGCTCCCCAGAGGCATTCTAATAGACTGTAGTAATAACCACGAGTTTGAAATCCCTTCGGAAAATTCCGAGGGGATTTTTTATGGACAAAACTCGTGCAATCGGTTGCCTAAAGCTTGCCTCTCTGGTAGAATCCCAACCGAAAGAGCCAAGCAATTCTATCAATCTGAAATAAGGAGTGAATTGAAATGAAAAGATTTGCCCTCTGTCTCCTGGCCCTTTTCTTGGTCTCCATTCCATCGCCATCTCTGGCGGAATATCCCAAGATGACCATACGGCTGAGCCACAATCAGCCATCTGGCAGTCCTGAAGATATAGGTGCCGAGAAATTCAAGGAAATTGTGGAGCAACGCTCCGGCGGCCGGATGACCGTGGAGGTCTTTCCTCAGGGGCAAATGGGCTCCATGAGAGAACAGACCGAAATGGTCCAGATGGGCACTCTGGAGATCACTATTCAACCCACATCGGTGTTGACACCCTTTGTGGAGCAGATCCAGATTGTGGACTTCCCCTTCCTATGGCCCTCCGGCGAAGCGCTGTTCACGGTCATGGACGGACCTCTAGGGGAGCGTTTCTACAGCTATTTTGAGTCCAAGGGCCTGAAGAGCCTGGGGCTCTGGTCCGGCGGTTTCAAGCAGGTGACCAACAACCGCCAGCCCATCACGGGCCCCCAGGATTTCAAGGGGATGACGATCCGGGTCATGCCCAGCCCTCTGCTGATCAGCCAGTACAAGGCCTGGGGAGCCAATCCGGTGCCTATTGAATATTCGGAGCTCTATAACGCTCTGCAACAAGGCATTGTAGACGGCCAGGCGAACTCCCTGCAGTCCATCGCTCTGGGCCAGTTTGACGAGGCCCAGGACTATTTGACCCTGACGAACAACGGCTTTTTCGCCTATCTC
>CAZNRB010000069.1:0-8689 GCA_964575405.1 uncultured Synergistaceae bacterium
ACCTGGATCCCCAGGTATTCGTCACCATGGCGGGCTTCGGCGGCGGCCTGGCCTGTGGCCATCTCTGCGGCGCCATCACCGGCGGCGTGGCCGCCATGGGCTTCCTCTACGCTCCCAACGGAGGCCACAACAGCCCCGTGATGGGCCTCAAGACAAAACTGCTGGTCCAGCTGGTCCAACAGCGCCTGGGCAGCAGCCTCTGCGCCGACCTATCCAAGGAATACAAGACACCCGAACGGCGCTGCATCGCCGCGGTCCAAAGGGTCTGCCAGATCATCGACCAGGTGGTAGCCGGCGAGGTGGAGCCCTAGGGCGGCCGGTTCCTCTTAATCCTTTGCCGGGAAAACTTTTTGTAAGGAAAACTTTTCGTTATGGGGCCTTGACAGGCCGAATTGCTTTATAATATAGGTGTATCGATAGTTTTACTGTTCAGTGGGCCCACAGTTGAAGGAGCATGGAGATGGGAAAATTCTTGAAAGGCCAGATCGGCTGTTATGGAATATTGGCTGCCCTGGCGGGAGGGGCCGTCGCTTTGGGAGGCATCAGCGGCACCATAACGGCCATGCTGATCTTTCCCTTTGGGGTGGCCCTTTTCTGCCTCCTCACTGCCCTATACGGGATCAGAGGCGGCAGGGTGTCCCTTTTCTCGGCAGTCTTCAACGGGGCCATGCTGACCTTAGGAGGCCTCCTGACGGCGCCCTTTAACGATCAGGGCCTCTTCAGCTCCCTGCTGGCCTGGGGCATGATCCTGGGCCTGTGGTGCTCCCTCTTGCCCCGATGGTGCGCCCAAAGGGCCCGGTCCCCCAGGGGGAAGGGCCCAGGCAGATCTCTCTGGAAGGCCGCCGCTGCCCTTTCCTTGGCCCTGGGAGTCTACGGCCTGGCGGCCTGGCTATCCACGCTGCCCGGCAGCTCGCTGCCCAAGGGGCTCTTCTACGACGACTCGGCCATCGAGGACTTTCTGGAGCCCCGACAGGACGGCAGCCAGTGGATTCTCTGGGACCAGCGGAGCCAGGAGCCTTTTACGGGGACAGCTAGGATCTTCGCCCCCAGGTTGAGGCTCAATCCTCTGCCTCGCCGGGTCATAGGGTTGTCCTGCTTTAAAGATGGCCTCAGCCTGGGCCAGTCTTTGGCGCCTTGGCGGATCAGGAGGACCGGCTATTCCATCTCGGCCGGCGGCGACAGCCTGGCGCCACCGCTGCTGCACCGCCACTACAGGGATACGGTGGAGCAGCACCTTCAAAACTGGGGGGCCTACTGGGCCTTTCAGTCCACCTCAGGCCAGGGCCGCCGGTCGGTGACGGTGATCTTTATGGACCCCCAGGGCCGCATAAACCGCTGGCGGGTGGCCTATCACCGCCGGTCGCCGCTGGTGTCCCGGATTTTTCCGGGGCGGCTAGATCCCCAGAGGGGATGGATCCACTGGGAGCCCCAGGCGGCCTTTGATGGCCTGGGCTTCCCTCTGGTGGATTTGCTGAGAAAGGGCCGGGCCCTGACCTGGCGGGCTTCCGATTTTCAGGAGCAGACCTTGGAAGATCTGGTCTGGCAGGGGCGCCGCCCCGACCAGGAGGCCCGGGAGCTGTTCCTGGAGCCTAAAGAGCCGTCGCTGCTGCCCCGTTACAGCGCCTGGAGTCAGGACCAATCGGTCCTGGAAAATCTCTGCCGGGCGGCCTCGCTCCAAGGCAGCCCCCAGGACCTGGAAATTGAGGTCCTCACCGGCGACCGGCGGCGGCGCCTGAGGGAAGAGGAACGGCGGCTTTTAGGAGAAAGCCTTTCGGCGGCGTCGCTGCGCACCGCCCTGCTGGACCGGACCCCCTGGGCGTCGGAGCTCTTCCCCAGCCGCTTCGAAATCCGGGACAGCCAGGGCGCCACGCTAAGGCTCTACTGGCGGGATGGCGAGTTCTTCTGCGACGACGGCGTCTACGTTTTTTCCCTGAAAAACCAGGACCAGAGCGGCTTTAGAGGCCAGATAGAGGCTCTGCTCCAGGGCGAAGGGGCCCATTAGAGCAAGGAGAAAAAAATCCTCTGTAAATGGCACTGGAAAAATCGGCAGTTCTTTGTTAATATACATAAAAAAATTATCCTAAAGAGATTTTTGCTGTGTTTTAAGTTATGGGATATCCAAGCTATAAAAACTGAGGAGATGAATAAAGTGGCTCTGCATCCGATTTTAGAGACCTTGAAACCCCTGATAAAGGGCCTGGCCCTGGCTCTGGGGCCCGACTGCGAAGTGGTGCTTCACGACATCGCTGACCCCGACCATTCCATAGTGGCCATCGAAAACGGCCACATCAGCGGCAGGGCTCTGGGAGGCCCCGTGACGGAGTACTCCCTGGAGATGCTCCATCACGCCAAGGAGTCCGAGGCCGACCATCCCTATATCTGCAACTTCCTGACCCGCACCGCCGACGGCAAGCCCATCCGTTCCAGCACCCTCTACCTACGGGATCATTCGGGGAACATCGTGGGTTATCTCTGCATCAACTACGACATGACCAGGGCCGAGATCGCCAAACAGCTGGCCAAGTCTTTGACGGCCATCGGCGAGGAGGACGGCGACGAAGCCCCCGAGTCCATCCTGCCCATGGGAAGTGACATCCTGGAGCAGAACCTCCAGCTGATCCGCAACCACGCCCGCAAGCCCCTGCACCTCTGCAGCAAGGCCGAGAACCTGGAGCTGATCCGGACTCTGGACGAAGAGGGCTTTTTCCTGCTCAAAGGCGCCGTAGAGAGCTACGCCAAGGAGGCCGGCAAGACGAAATACACCATCTACCTCTACCTTCGGGAGGTCCGCAAGGCCCGGGGGGTGGAGCACAAGGACTAGCCTTTCCCGCAAAGCTATAGACAACGCAAAACCAGGCAACACAACACCAAGGGGCCCTTGACCTGTCGTCAAAGGCCCCTGGTCCTTTATTCGGCGATAGCCCCTCGGGGCGGCGGCTAGATCAGGCCGTAATGGCCCAGCCGGCGGGCCACCTCGTCCCTGCCCAGGAGCTCCACGATCTCGAAGATGCCGGGGCTCACCTTGTAGCCTGTGAGGCACCACCGCAATGGCATGGCCACTTCCTTGAGCTTTATCCCCTTGGCCTCGCACCACTGGCGGGCGAAGGGCTCCATGGCCGAGGCTTCCCAGGGCTCCAACTTAACCAGCTCCTGGTAAAAGCCTCTGATCTGGGCCTTCTGTTCTTCGGTCATGTCGGCGCCGTCGTAGCGGGCCTTGACGGGCTCGAAGCCCACGAAGTAGTCCGAGAAGTCCGCCAGTTCCTTCACGGTCTTGCCCCGGCCGCCCATGAGGCCAAAGGCCTTGTCCAGATAATCCATGTCCACGTTAGAGACGTCGATACCCTGGGCCTCCCAGAAGGGCTTCACCAGCTCCAGCTTGGTCTGGAAGGGCAGCGCCATGATGTGGCCCTGGTTTACGTGGTTCAGCTTGTCGAAGTCGAAGACCGAGGGCTTGCGGTTAATGTCCTTCAGCTGGAATTCCTGCACCGCCAGGTCCCGGCCGAAGATCTCCCGGTCGCCCTTGGGAGCCCAGCCCAGCAGGGACAGGAAGTTGAAGATGGCCTCGGGCATGTAGCCCATGTCCCTGTACTCGTAGACGCTGGTGGCGCCGTGGCGTTTGGAGAGCTTTTTCTTGTCCTTGCCCAGGATCATGGGCAGGTGAGCGAAGACGGGCATGTCCCATCCCAGGGCCTTGTAGAGCAGCACCTGCTTGGGCGTGTTGGAGATGTGGTCCTCGCCTCGGATCACGTGGGAGATTTCCATCAGGTGGTCGTCCACCACCACAGCGTAATTGTAGGTGGGGAAGCCGTCGCTCTTGATCAGCACAATGTCCTTCATCTGGCCGGTGCGGCCGTCTATGAGAGAGTCGCTGACCACCGAGATGGGACCGTAAACTTCGTCCTGAAACCCTATGTCCAGTCCCAGTGGGACCTTGTAGATGATGGCGTCGCCTTCGGCGTAGGCCTTGCCTTCCTCCAGGAGCTGCCGGGCGTAGCGGTGGTACAGCTCCAGCCGCTCGGTCTGGCGGTAGGGGCCGTAGGAGCCCCCCACGTCGGGGCCCTCGTCCCAATCCAGATTGAGCCATTTCATCCCGGCCATGATGGTCTGCTCGTATTCGGCGGTGGACCGCTCCCGATCGGTGTCCTCGATGCGCAGGATAAAGGTGCCGCCGCAGTGGCGGGCCCAGAGCCAATTGAACAACGCCGTGTGGGCGCCGCCGATGTGCAAAGCGCCGGTGGGGCTGGGCGCAAATCGAACTCTGACGTTGGACATAGAGAAAAGTGCCTCCTTACTTTTCGGTGCCTAAAGGGTAGAATAAACGAGATCTGTACTTTTGGGCCATTATACCTGTTTCGTGGAGTGATGAAAATGACGCAGAAGAGGATTCTCCTGGTGGACGGCCACGGCATAGCCTTCCGAGCCTTTTACGCCCTGCCGCCTCTTTCGTCGTCCGCCGGGACGCCGACCAACGTCCTGGTGGGCTTTGGCCACATCCTGGGCCGGGCCAGGAAGGACTGGAATCCCGACGAAATCTACGTGGCCTTCGACGCTAAGGGCCCCACCTTCCGCCACGAGCTCAGCCAGAGCTATAAGGCCACCCGGAAGCCCACGCCCCAGGAGTTCTCGGTCCAAATCCCGCTGCTCCAGCAGATGCTGACTCTGGCGGGGATTACGATCATGGCCCGCCAGGGAGTGGAGGCCGACGACCTGCTGGCCTCGGCGGCCCGCCAGATAACTGACGGCCAGGAGGCTCTGATCCTGAGCTCCGACAAGGACATGATGCAGGTCCTCCGCCAGGGCGTCAAGATGCTGCGGCCCCAGAAGGCCAGAGCGCCCTTTAAGGTCATCGACCTGGAGGCCTTCCAGGAGGAATACGGCTTTCCTCCCCAGACCATGGTGGACTATCTGGCCCTCACCGGCGATACGGTGGACAACATCCAGGGCATCGACGGCGTGGGCGACAAAACGGCCCGGCGCCTTTTGAGCAAGTACGGTTCTATCGAGGGGATCCTGAGCCATCTGGAGGAGCTGACGGCCTCCCAGGCCTCAAAATTTTCTCACCAGGGGGCCCAGGCCCTGGAAAACCGAAAGCTCACGGCCCTGAAGTGCGACGAGGACCTATCGGAGTTCTTCCAGCAAAGGCTGGAGCCCCGCCGGGAGGAGCTCCTGGAGTTCTGCGCCTCCCTGGACATTAACGCCAAAGTGGCAGCCGAACTGCTGTGCCAGGGGGGCAGCCCTTCGACGGCGGAACGGATCTCTTACCATGGCGGCTCGGGAGCAGCGGCCCCCATAGCCGAGACGGTGCTGGAGCTCCACCCCGACCCGGCCGATCGCATTCCCTTGACCACCCTGCTGGAGGCCCCCCGGCTGGCCCTTGACCTCCAGAACGGCTCCGGCGAGGATGGCCCGGTTTTGGCGAGCCTCTGCAGTTCCAACGGCTGTTGGTGGGAAGGACCGGCGGCGGAGCTAAGGTCCCTATTGGAGACCCTCATGGCCCGTCCGGTGATCTGCTCCGACGCCAAGGCCCTATGCGCCGCCATGGACCTGGACCAGCTGGGCTCCCTTTGGGACCTCAAGACGGCCCATTACCTGCTCCACCCCGACAAGGAGGACCACGGCCTGGAGGCCCTGAGCCAGCTGCCTTTCTCGGCGGAGCGGACTTTGCGGCTCTTCGGCCTGAGGGACCAGCTGGGGGCCCGGCTGGAGGAGCTGAAATTGACGGCCTTGATGGAGGCCGTCGACGGCCCCCTGATACCGGTGCTAGTGGCCATGGAGCGCTGGGGCATCGGCCTGGACGGCCAGGGCCTGGCACAGGTGGGCCAGGAACTGGAGGCCGCCATGGCTCAGGCCGAAGGGGCCATCACCGAGGCATCGGGTGCCAGGCTGAACCTCAATTCGCCCAAGCAGGTGGGCCAGCTGCTTTTCGAGAAGCTCCAGCTGCCGGCCATCAAAAAGACCAAGACGGGTTATTCTACCAACACGGAGGTGCTGGAGCAGCTGGACCAGATCTGCGGCTCCTGGTGCCCCGTGCCGCGGCTGATCCTGGAGCACCGGGAGCTTTCAAAGATGCTCACCGGCTTCGTCCAGCCCCTTGGTGCCGCGGCCGGTCCCGGCGGGCTCATTCACGGCACCTTCGAGGCCCAGACCACCGGGACGGGGCGGCTCAGCTGCCGGGATCCCAACCTGCAGAACCTGCCGGCCTACAGCCAGTGGGGTAACAGGATCCGTAGCTGCCTGAAGCCCCGGAAAGAGGGCCACTGCTTCGTGGCCGCCGACTACTCCCAGATCGAGCTGCGGGTGCTGGCCCATATCAGCGGCGATCCCAGGCTTCAAGAGATCTTCCAGGGCGACCGGGACATCCACACCGAAATGGCATCGGCCATCTTCTCGATCCCAGCCCAGGAGGTGACCAAAGAGCTGCGCCGGGCCGCCAAGACCGTCAGCTTTGGCCTCCTCTACGGCATGAGCGCCTTTGGCCTGGCCTCCCGCCTGGCCGTGGGCCGGTCCCAGGCCCAGGAGATCGTGGACGCCTATTTCCGGGCCCTTCCGGGCGTCAAGGAGTACATGGAAGAGAGCTACCGCAGGGCCCAGCAGCGGGGCTACACCCAGACCCTTTTCGGCAGGATACGGCCTCTGGACGAAGTGGGCACCGGCAACGCCTCCGACAAGGGGCACCTGAAGCGGGTGGCCATCAATTCGCCCATCCAGGGCACCGCCGCGGACATCACCAAGATCGCCATGATCGCCGTGAGCCGCCGTTTCGCCGGCCGGGACGTGGCCATGGTCCTTCAGGTCCACGACTCCATAGTCTGCGAATGCCCCTTCGAGGATGGTCCGGCGGTGGCCGCGGAGCTGGCCGAAGCCATGGCCTCGGCGGCGTCCCTTTCGGTGCCCCTGAAGACCGAGACCAAGACAGGCCCCACTCTGGCCGAGATCTGAGAGGGCCAGCGGCGGACGGGGTTGCATTTAAGGGCCCTTGCGGCGATAATCTACCGGAAACAGAGCGAAAAGCGCCGCAGACCTGCCAGGGCCGCGGCCGCGGAGTCCCCTAGGGCCCCTTTTCGACGCCCTAAAGAGCCCTACGGGACAGCAAAGGAAAGGAGTAGATATTGTGATACTCAGCACCCTTCGTACCCAGATTAAATGGATTCTAGCGGTCTTCCTGGCGGTCTTCGTCCTGTCCATCGGCCTGACCTACGACTTTGGAAGCAGAAGCGATTCCGAAGGCCCCCGAGACCACGCCGTGGCCCGCATCGACGGCCGGGAACTGCGGCTCAGCCACCTCTACAGTGAGCTGCGCAACTACCTGGAAAGCTCCGGCGCCCGGGACATAAAGGAAGAGGACCTTCCCCAGATCTATCAGCTCATCCTGGACAACATGGTGGCCTCCAAGGCCATGGACGACGAAGTCCGGCGGCTGAAGATCTCCCCCTCCGAGGAAGAGGTGGAGGCCCGAATCAAGATGGAAGAGGCCCGCTACATAACCAAGGAGAACTTCCAGCGGACCCTGCAGCTCCAAGGCGTCACCCTGGATCAGGTGAGGGCCAGCATCGCCCAGGACCTGGCGGTGGCCAAGCTGATGGCCGATGCCACGGCAGCCGTTACGGTTTCTGACGAGGAAGTCCGCAACTTCTACGACGCCGTCAAGGACCTGCCCTTCTTCGGCCTCACCCACGCCGCGGGGATCCACGCCGACGTGGCCCGGGTGAAGACCGCTGCCGCCGGCGAGGCCCTAGTCCAGGCCCTGAAGGACGGAGCCAGCTGGGACGACGCCATCAAGGCCCTATCGGAAGAGGACCTTATCTCGTCCACGCCGAGCGACAACCCAGCCCACTTCTCCGAGAGCGACCTGGAGGGCAACTACCAGTTCATAGCTTCCCTGGCCGACGGAGAGGTAGGAGGCCCCCAGGAGATGGCCAGCGATAACTTCATGGTGGTTCGCCGCGTCGAAGCCGTAGAAGAATCGGTGATGGCCTACGAAGAGGCCGAACCCATGATCCGGCAGCAGCTCCTGGCAGAGCGCCGTCAGGAAGAGGCGGCCCGGTATATAGAGGGGTTGGTGGCCAACGTAAAGGTGGAGATCCTGGACCCCGACCTGTTCCCCAAGCCAGCAGAACCAGCGCCTGCCTCAGAGGGAACCCCTGAGGGCGCACCGGCTCTGGCAGAGGAGCACCAGGAGGGCCAGCAGCCCAGCGCCCCGGAAAGCGAAGCAGCGGCCCCCGAAGAGGGAGCCCAGACGGACCAAGGCCCTTCGGAAACAGCTTCGGAAACAGAAGAGCCCGGCGAGGCAGCCGAGACTCCCAATTCTGATGGCCCTGGCGAAGAATCGGTCGGACAGTGATCTTTATCCAGGCTCGGCAACGCATTTACGAATAGCACAATAGGACCAGCGCCCACAGAAATGACGGGCCTAGCAACGAGGGACGGCCTAAAAGAAACAGCGCCTATTCGGGTATAAATCCGAATAGGCGCTGTTTTCGTTATGCAATAAGCCCGGCGCTGCCTCAAGACCGCGCCGGGCTGCGCATAGGAAATACCGCCTTGATTTTCCTGTTATTTTGTTTTGCCTGTTTTGTTGTTTCCGCATTTTTGGTCTTTACATTTTTGTGACCAGGTGATATATAAGAGCTATAACTGAATAACCGTAAGGTGCCCTCTTAAATTGAGGGGTAAATTAGGGAATGCGGTG
>CAZNRB010000070.1:0-3829 GCA_964575405.1 uncultured Synergistaceae bacterium
ACTCTCCCGAGGGCACGATCCAGGTCAACACCACGGCGGCCAATACTATGATCATTATGATCACTAGCGTATGAGGCATAGTAAAAGCCTTTTTCTCGGAGCCCTTTTTCGCATCACTCATCTGTCTTTTCCTCCTCTTAGTTTTTGGCTCTATCGCGCTCTCTGCTGACCTTCCAGCGGCGTCGCAGATAGGCAGATAGGGAAACAAGAAAAGAGCCATCTAGCTCCACCACTAGAAAGAGCATGAATGGGCATTTACAATTCTAGCACTTATGTGTATAAAAATCCAATTATTCTCTTTATTTACAGAAGCGACGGGCAGTGACAGCTCATAATAGCGTTCGCAAAATAGAAGAATCATTGCGACTCGTAAAGTAAGGACAAAACGGCTGAGCGGATATTTCAATCCACGCGCCCCGTGAGGGGCGCGACGCCAACACAGGCCAATAAAAATCATATCGAGTCTATTTCAATCCACGCGCCCCGTGAGGGGCGCGACCTAGCTCCAGCATGTGCGAACTGCAGCTATATTATTTCAATCCACGCGCCCCGTGAGGGGCGCGACAAAATAGCGGTTTACCGGAAACACCAGAATATAATTTCAATCCACGCGCCCCGTGAGGGGCGCGACCCTCGGGAGAGAAAGCACCTTGACCGGCTCCACGAATTTCAATCCACGCGCCCCGTGAGGGGCGCGACCCTCGCAGAAGGTAATGTTAATGTGCAGTTGGATATTTCAATCCACGCGCCCCGTGAGGGGCGCGACTTTTCTAGGCGCTGGTGGACCGCTTGAAATAACATTTCAATCCACGCGCCCCGTGAGGGGCGCGACCTAATTCTTCACGACCTTTATGAGCCACTACGACTAATAATTCCATCAACGCGCCCCGTGAGGGGCGCGACCTAATTCTTCACGACCTTTTTGAGCCATTACGCCTAATATTTCAATCCACGCGCCCCGTGAGGGGCGCGACCAGCGTTAAGAGCAGGAAGAGACTCAAAATCTTATTTCAATCCACGCGCCCCGTGAGGGGCGCGACCAGCCTGGGCCCGTCTTCTCGCTTGGTCGGTGTTTATTTCAATCCACGCGCCCCGTGAGGGGCGCGACCAAAATTTATCCGCGAGTAGTCTTTAGACATATCATTTCAATCCACGCGCCCCGTGAGGGGCGCGACGGTGGCCTACGCTGCCCAGGTTTACGCTGTAACGATTTCAATCCACGCGCCCCGTGAGGGGCGCGACAGTAAAACTTAACAAACAGCTCTATCAAATTTGATATATATTGCCAAATTATCAAAGAGATTCTGACCTGGCTATTGGCATCGGCCGTTATCCAGGGAGCCAAATCGCTCGGTTCCTGGCAAAAAGGGCCAAAAAGCTGCGCGAACCTCCAAGGAAAAGTTTGGGTACTGCCCCTTCGCTTTAGACCATTAGAAGCCCCTGGGGATCGTAGGAGGCTTTGATCCCGAAGTGTTCGATTTTCGTCTGGTAGTGATTCCCCAGGTAGTAAAACCTCAGGCTGTCCTGTTCCGGGTCCATGAGCTGGCAGAGCTTGGCCTGGAGAGTACGGCATTGAGCGCCGTCGAGGAGGCACTCAAAGACCGAGTTCTGCACCCTCTGGCCGTAGTTCACGCACTCTTTGGCGATCTTCCGCAGCCGGCGGCGGCCAGCGGCATCGGTGGTGTTCACGTCGTAGGTTATCAGCACCAGCAGGATCATCACCTCCACAAAAAGGGCGGATATTCCTCCAGGTCTCCCCGAAGATACCGGGCCAACAGTAGCCCCTGAAGGTAGGGCACCATTCCCCAGGGGGTCTTTTCCTTCAAAAAGGGATGTACGATGGTGGACGACATTTTCTTCTGCCACTGGGTCAGCACCTTGCGCCGACCCTGGCCGTCCAGCAGGACGGCTCCGTTTTCCTGGGAGACGAAGTCCGACGGCTCCAGGATCCGATCGTTGATCAACGTCAGGACAAATCGATCGGCCAGACAGGGCCGCAGTTCCTCCAATAGATCCAAAGCCAAAGACTTCCGCCCCGGCCGTGGGCGGTGCAAAAAGCCCACGTAGGAATCCAGGCCGGAGGCCTCCAGCGCTGAGGCGCACTGACTGCCCAGGAGCACGTACACGAAGGAGAGCAGGGCGTTGACCCTATCCCGCGGTGGGCGGCGGCTCCGCTGCCGAAAGAAGAAGTTCTCCTTGTCGTGAAGGATCATGTGGTCCAGGAGACCGAAATAGATGGCCGCTCCGGCTCCCTCTAGCCCTCGAAGAGTATCCAGAGAGTCGGCCTCCAGCACTTGGGGCAGCAGGCCCTTGAGCTGGTCCGCCGCCTGGGCAAAGCTGTCCACGTTGACCCGCAGGGCGTGGTCCAGCCTGGTGCGGTTCAGGCTGCGCCGGGCGTTGCTGAGCTTCCCGAAAATGAAGTTTCGAGCCATAGAACAGCTCTTCCCGGGATCGTCTGACCACTGGTACTGAATCAGCCGGAGCAATACGTTGCCTCGGGAGACGCCGCAGGTCCGGGCCAGGAATTTTCCACGAGGAGAGCAGAACACCAGGTCGATGCCCTGATCTGCGCAGGCTCCCATCAAAGCCGGCGAGGCCCCGGCGTAGGAGAAGCTCACTATGGATTGCAGGGTGTGGAGGGGCACTCGGCCCAGTTCCTGGTCCTCGGCCCTGATCACCACGTTTTTGCCATCCAACGAGGCATAGCCTCTCTCGCTGGTGATAAAGAGGGTGTTCAGCAAAGGCTTCATGTCAGTATTCCAGTTCTTCGCGCAGATAAGCCGCTACCGAACGTCTACGGTCCAGCTGGGGAAGGCAAAGGTCCTGGAGAGAACAGGAGCGGCATGCCTTAGTGGGCTTGGTCTTGGGGGTGTGGCCCCGGCGAAAGAGGTGGTGCATTTCCTCCAGGGCCTCCTTGACGGCCTGTCGCAGCTCCGGCGAGAAGTCTACCCTCTGCCGTCGCCGGGGTGTGCCGTAGTAGAGGGCGCCCGGGGGAATGGGACAACAGAGCATCTCCTCCAGGCACAGCGCCTGGGCACAGAGTTGCAGCGCGTCGGCGTTGTGCCCCGACGGCGCACCTCGCTTGTATTCCACGGGGTAGGGCTGCCAGGTCCCGCTTTTCCCCGGCAAGGGTACCCCCTTGGGGTCCCGGCGAAACTCCACCACGTCGCACTGTCCCGACACCCCCAGGGTGGCCGAGAAGACGTAGACCCCTCGGGCTATGAATAGATCGCCTCGGCTCTCGGTGCTGGCGCTGTCGTGGGCCCGCTGATGCATCACCGTTCCGTCGGCGGTGAGTACATTGTCGGCCCACTGCTGCTCCAGGTGGATCAGCGCCCATCGGCGGCGGCAAAAGGCGAAATGCTGAAGCCCCGACAGCTGGAGAAACTCCTCTTCGCAGTAGGTCACTGCTTTAGCTGAGCTCCCAGACTTCTGGCGTCAGTCCTTCCAGGTCTTCCAGGACGACTTCGTAGTCATCGACGTCGCTGGCCACAGTCCGATCGCCTTTAAGGGACACCTTGACGGAGCGGTGGACCTTGGCCGTGGGGTATTGGCCGCTTGGGCAGTTGTGCTCCCACCAGTAGAGCCTGACGACCTCCATAGAGCCGTCGGGGCGAGCCGAAGAAGTGTCGTTCTCGAAAAGGGTCTTAAGGCATTGTTTTAGCACCTGGGCGTCTTCGTCGGAGAAGCCCGTCTTTTTTGCCAGCTGGGGATTAATGGAGCCCTTGAGGACGTAGAGCCCAAAGGGCACCAGGTGCTTCATGCCCATGGTATCGGAGCCCTTTTTGTCCACCTCCTCGTTGCTGACGCTCTTGGTGATCTGCAGGGA
>CAZNRB010000070.1:3929-8609 GCA_964575405.1 uncultured Synergistaceae bacterium
TTGGCAAGCCTTTTCCTCGACCTCTCGGCGGTCCGTCCCTTTGGCGTTGCCCTTGCCCAACAGTGCCTCGGCGCGATCCTTGAGGCATTTGTGTTCGTCGGTGGCTCGGTCGTTGGACTGGACGAAGATCCTATGCCCCAGGTCCTGCATGCGGTTGCGGATCTTGCGCTTGATGCAGACGTCGGAGATTTCGCCAAAGCCTTCGTAGTCCGTGCGGGGGCGGTTGCCGTTGAGCGGGTCCCCGTTGGGATTGGCCATTTTCACTGAGATCAGGGCGAGAAAATCGATCTTTTTAGTCAAGCTGGTCATTGCTATCCTCCTCGACGGTGTTATCGTTCTGGGACTCTTCGTTCTGGGGCTGATCCTTGGCTTTCTTCCTGTAGAGCTCCTGCCGCTGGAGGTAGTAACCCAGCAGATAGGTGTCTTCCAGTGGGCGCTCCAAAAGGCTAGAGGCACAGCACCGGTCGATGATCTCAAAGACCTCGCCGATGGTCCTTTTATAGTAGCTTCGAAGCCCAGGGCTGAGCCTGGCAAAATAGGGCGCCAGCTGTCGGTGGATGAGGTCAGCACCGTAGAGAGGCCGCGTCCTGAAGAGCTCCTGTAGCCGTATGGCGTTGGGCTCCCTGGTCTCGTCTTTTTCGTAGGTGTCCCGTTCCACCTTCTCCATCAGCGCCAGAAGGCGACCGAACTGATAGCTACGGTCTTCTTTCTGGGGATCCAGTTCCATAGTCCATTCCTCCTTACCGATCCGATCGTTGCGGGCCTTGCGGATTACCGCACAGGCCGTGAAGAGCACTCTGTGGCGGTTGCTGCTGTAATAGCCTCCCTTTAGGCCCCTGGGCGAATAGACCAAAAGCCTGGAGGCCCTGTTGGCCAGGGCTGCGGCCAGATCCAGAGGTATCGGAGCTTTCTCCACCACGCAGGGCAACAGCCGCTGGAGCTGCTCCTTTTTCAGGCGTTCGTCCAATTCCAGACGCAGAGATCCCTGGCGCTCCACGCCGTAGGCGCATTCGACGATCTGAAAAAGGCTAGGCGTCGAAATAGGGGCGTTCTTTTTGGGGTCCCGACCGGCTGTTTCAGTGGTCTCCTCGGTGCTCGCCTCAGTCGTTGCGGTGTCGTCGCCTGCGCCAGCGTCGGCGGAGCTCCTGTTCAGATAGGGAAAAGCACACCCCCCGTACCAGTGCTCAACGCGCTCCAAAAAGGCAGATGCTGCCAGCTCCTGGTAATAGGTCAAGGAAAGTCGCCCCGTGGTGGCGGCGTCAAAGACCGCTATGATCACACTTTCATGGTCTGGCAGGTCCTTTTTAAAGCCCGCCAGAGTCCTGGCAAGCCTCTTCTTGTAGTTTGAGGAGATAGGAGCCTCTTCCTCCTCTTCCAGGCCCTGTTCCTCTGGATCGCTTTCCTCCAAGGGGACGATAGGAAGAGGCGTCATAATTGGCGGTACATCGTGACCTTCGGGATTCCAGCACAGGAAGGTCCGCCCCTCACCCATCATCACCCCTTGGTTCAAAGCCAGCCACTGGAGCGCACTATGGGCCTTTTGGGAGGCCTCGTATCCTACGGTGCAGGCTTGATCGGCATCGGTAAAGCGCCCTCGAAAGGTAAAGCCTGTGTCGTCGTTGGAGGAAATCAGCTTAGCCCCGTAGGAAGAGGCGATGATCCCTTTGGGGTGGCTCTGGACTGGGGGCTCCGTCTTTCCGGAGAGCATGCAAAATACCGATACTTCCTTTTTCTGGCTCCGGTAATAATTCTCAAAGGCCTCGAAAAGGCTCTTGTCCTTCCAACAGGCCGCTGCTTCCCCGGTGTCATCGCCCAGCTGAACCTCCCAACGGACCAAGTACTTATCGCTGCCCTTGGCTGGCCGTCCTTGGTCGTCCAGCTCGATAAGCTTCGCCTTAGCCAGGTCCTGCAGGATCGTACCGCCTTCGATGTAGGCCAGAATGGGCGTCAGTTTGGGGTGGCTGTACTCTGACGCCGCCCATTTCTTGAGGCCCTCCAGGTAGGCGTTGTAATGGTCCCCTTTATCTTTGGCCCCTTTGTCGCAAGCCAGGTATTTCAGTTGGTCCGACAGCGGGTGGGGCGCTATTTTGCTGGTGCGGTTGGCCGATTCTTCGGTGGCTGGGATGATCGTTTTAACGTCATCGTCCTTTTCGTCGTCGCTCTTTTGTTGTGCTTGTACGCTTTGAGCTCCTATAAACTTTCCCTGGCTGTCCAGGGAAATGGTGATCTGGGCCTTCTGAAGGATATGCCCCACCGGCACCATAGCCGAAAATCCGTCCCGCCCGACACCTATCATAGATCGATGGTGCTCATAGGTTTCATAGGCCTTTGCCAGCAGTCCCACAGCCCTCACTCCTTTAGCTCTAGCAGTTCATCGATGGGACTGAAGTTTCCCAGCGAGCTATCGAAGACCTTGGCTTTCATAGAGCGCAACTTCTTGCACATCAGCGGTAGGCCGAAATCGTCGCGGGAACCGTTGCCGGAAAATTTCTCTGGCCTAGGGAACTCTATGACGCCCCTTCGCATCACCGGTATCCAGAACCGAGCCGTCATCGTGTCCTTGGTCTCGTCGGAATAGGCCTCGTCGGGGTAGGTGATGCCGTGGAACATCACGCCGAAAGCCAGTTCTGGCGTATCGTCATACCTTCCCTGGCCTTCGCCGAATTGGCAGGGCTCCACATAGCCCTGACACTCTCTGGTGCCCAGAAAGACGTCCCGCCGGCCGCCGCGGTCCAGCATTCGCTTGGCGATGTTGTAGTGCTTGTGCTCGTCACGATCCTTCTCCAACTCGGGGCGGTTGAGGTTCCACTCGAAGTGGGCCTGGATCTGGTAGCGGCAGTCCTTGAGATAGGTGTAGTAGGACAGATCGTTACCGCCGTGGTAGCGGATGGGGCGAATGCCCTTGACCTCGGTCTGAATTGGGTTCATGATCCGAACCTTATCGATATACCAGATCAGCGTGGGCTTCCAGTAGATCGACGAGACGATCCCCTTCAAGGCCTCGTAGGTGGGCACTTGGTAGCTGCACTTTTCGCCGCCCACCCGCATCAGTGGATCGGAAAAGAGACCATAGCGCCCCGTAACCTCAAAGGACAAAATATTTGGATACTTTGTATTGTTTTGATGCACAGATTAGCCACCTCCTTTTCCCAGTGGGGAAATCTGGAATATCGCCTGGAGCTCGCGAGGGCTATAGTACCCCATCGCGGACCTCCAGAAAGGGGAGCTCCAAGGGCTCCATGGACACTCCCGTAACGGGATCGTAAAAATGGGCCGCCAAGGCCAGGATGGGCTCCTTGGTTCCGCCCTTAAAGGACTCCAGAGAAAGCTCGAAAAGGCCTCCTCGCTTCATAAGGGCCAGGATTTGATTATCGAAAAGGCTGACGCTGTAGAGCTGGGCTTCTCTGAGTTTTTCTCGAAGGTCCTTAGGATCCCAATCTCGCCGGGAAGTCAGTTCGGCTATTATGGTTTCTCCTTTGCCGTAGGGGATCAGCACCGACCTAGTGGCGCCGTCGAAGACGTGGAACTGCTCTCCAGCGGTTTTAAAGGCCTGCTTTAGGCCAAAGCGGTTCCATCGCTGAGCGTCGGCTGGGTCGTAAAAGCCTCGATTATCGGCCAGCAGCTGGAAGATGCTGCTGTGAAGGCTCTCCACAGGATCGTCCTGGCTGTCTGGTCCGGCATTTACGTAGAGCCGCTTGTAATAGTAGGCGATAGCCTCGTCGGAGGTCAGGTCCCCCAGGTCTTCGGACGACGAGACCCTTTCCAGCAATTCCCCCGTAGCGGTCTGGGCCACCTTGATGTCCTTCAGGGGGCCCAGCTGCTCGTCGGCGGCTCGAAGGAGCAGCACCGGCGCTGGCTCTGGAGCTTCACCGTTGCGGTTGCAGCGCCCGGCAGTCTGGACCGCGTTATCCATGCCGGCGCAGAGCCGTATGGCCCTCTGAAAGGAGATGTCCACGCCGGCCTCTATGACCTGGGTGGAGACGCAGAGCGTTGGCCTGTTACGGTTCAGGGCTTCTTGAAGATCTTCCAGCACTTCCCGTCGATGGGCGGGACAGAGAGCAGCCGAGAGGAAAAAACGCTCTCCCTGGAAGTCCTCAAGGGTTTTAAAGAGCTCTTCAGCGTAGCGCCGGGTGTTGCAGACCACTAAAAGGCTTTTTGCCTCGGTCAATATTTTCCTGGCGAGGTCGGCGATTTCCTGTTGGTCCATGGGGCTACCGCCGTCGGCCACCTCCAGCTTGGTGCGCTGAAAGACCTTCCACAGCTGGGGATCGTAGGGAACCATATCTTGAGGCACTTTGCAGAGAGGCCTTTTGGCGGCCTCAAGGCAAGGCTGGGTGGCAGAGCAGAGCACTACCGTGGCGCCGCAGATCTGGGTGAGAAAGTTCAGCGTCAGGTTAAAGGCCGACAGCATCCGGACCGGCAGGGCCTGGGCCTCGTCGATGACGATAACGCTGCGGCAAAGGCTCTGGAAACGGCGGACACAGGAGATTTCCCCGGCAAAAAAGGTGTTCAACAGCTGGACCATGGTGGTGATGACGATGGGCGAATCCCAGTTTTCCGCTGCTAACTCTGCTCGGTCCAGCTCTTGGTCCTGCTCCTTAGCCGGATCAGCCTTGTCCGACCCGTCTTTTTGCCCCTTGTCTCTCATCACGTTGGAATGGTGTTCCAGGATCAGCTCGT
>CAZNRB010000071.1:0-8596 GCA_964575405.1 uncultured Synergistaceae bacterium
TGGCTTCTAGAGTTACCGTGCTGGAGCCGGCCCCCCATGCTTCAGACCAAATGCCGTAGTTATTGCCGCTGACATGGTTGCTTTCCCCGGCGTAGAGGGTCACTGTGGATGTAGACTTGGTTTGAGAGTAAAAGCCAGATTCAGCGCCAGAGTAAGCCCGAAGGCCGTCTAAAAAGGCCTCTACTTCGTTGTTCCCTCCGGAGTAGAGGTTAATTTCGGATTCGTATGTAATGATACCTTCAATACTGGTGTTGGACACGTTGGTGTAAGCAATAACGCCAAAGCTCATCCCAGAGCTGATATTAATATGTTGGATGGAGTCTCCGCCGGTGGTAATGGTACCGCCGTCAGTGGTAGTGTCCGCTTGTATGCCATTGACGGCACTCGTGTAGTGATATCGTAGTATACTGTATCGCCCTCGGACACACCGGCAGCTCTCTCGGTCCTGGTGATTTGGTCCTGGGAGGTGACGGGGCCGTCAATTGTAACGGTCTTATCTGCGGCCCAGGCCCAGCCGGCGCTAGATCCAAGCCAACGCCGCGGCGTAGGCCAACGGGATAAATCTTTATAGGCTTAAATCGAAATTATTGGAAGGTCACGATAGCCTGGGGCTGCCTCCCAGACGGGACGAGGTGCCGCCCCCGGCCGGAACGGCGCTTCGTCTTTGGATATTTATGGATGGGCCTGCTGGGCCAGCTCGAAGTCCCAGATGATGGGGCGGTGGTCGGAGTAGCTCACAGGGGGTATTCGGAGGCCCAGGCTGCGAATATCGGGGCTGTGGAGTATGTAGTCCAGTTCCCAGAATGGACGCTTGGCGGGGTAGGTGGGATGGCCCCAGCGGTTGGCGCTGATCAGGCCGGTCCGGTCCAGAAAGTCCCGCAGCTCCTCATCGCCCCGGAGAGTGTTAAAGTCCCCCGATAGGATAAGGGGCCCCCGGCAGCTCTGGACGATCTGGGCCAGCTTCTCCAGCTGGAGCTTTCGGGCCCGGCTGCCCAGGGGAAGGTGGACCGCCAGGAGGGTCATCTGCTCCAGCTGGAGCCTCAAGGCGATGCGCTTGATCCCCTTTCCCAGATCGTAGAGCTCCTTTCCCTGGACGGGCAGCCGGGAGATCACGGCGTTGCCCTGGGCTTTCAGCACCGGCAGGGACTGGGCCAGGCTGTTAAGACCGTACTTTCCGGCGAAAAAGGGAGCTCCCTGGATGGCCGAGGCGACCTCGGTGGCCTGGCACCGTCCCAGGCTGCGGTAGGACCCTCTGTCGGCCTCCAGGAGCACGGCCAGATCGGGGCTCTCCTTGCGGATAAATTGCCTGATCTGGTTGAAATTGGGGCCGCTCTTTCTAAGCGCTCCGGCGAAGGGGAGAGGGAGATGGTATCCAGGACCCGCCCCGGTGCCGTAGCGGATGTTATAGACCAAAAGGCGCACTGTTATCGCTCCTTATCTTCGGAATCAAATAGCGCTGTAATTTGCCATAATATTACCTTAAGCCGCCGCCATGACCAGGGGGAATTTTCGCAGCTGCCCCTGGGCAAAGAGGCCTTTTTTGAAGACCGTAATTTTCGCTAGGCCCGGCATGATTTCAGCCTTGAGGCAGTTGCAACAATATAAGCATACTTTATAAATTTTTTTTAGAAAAAACGACAGCCCATATATGAAGACTCCGCTGCTCGCCGCTGTGGCAGAATTTTTGCGCTTTGCGGGCAAATCAGGGCCCCGGAGGAAAGGCGAGATGGTCTATATTTGGCCTCCTAGGATTTAGAAAATAGCTCCCACGGGCTTTTGAGGTCTCTAGGGAAGAGGGCTTTCGGGTTTTTTCTTAATTCTCTCCAGGATCTTTTTGGCCTTTTTCTCTCCAGGATCTTTTGGGCCTTTTGCCCTCTTTTTTGCCCCTTCCGCAGTCAAATCCGGCAAAATACCACATTTTAAAAGCCATAGGGGCGGTATTGATTTTTTATCTCGATTGGTATAACATTCCGTTGTAATAATTCAGTAGCCTTTTGCCTCTTCCGTAAATATTATAGACATTTCAGTGAACTATGGTCTCGATTTGACTTGAGGCAGGCTGAAAGGGCTATGGAGGCGGATTTTGGAGCTTTGGAGGAGTCCAATAGAGCAGGCCGGGGAGAGGCCTCGTCCTTTGCCGGTGGGGTCCAGGTCTTTTTGATCGCCAACGCCGGGCTTTTGTTGAAGTGGAACGGCGTCTCGTTGCTGTTGGATGGTATTTTTCGCTGTCCGCGGGGGCCCTTCAGCTCCCCCAGCCCTTCGGTCTGGCAAGCCATGATGGAGGGGCGGTCTCCCTTCGAAGTTGTCGACTGTGTGCTCTTCACCCACGGTCACGAGGACCATTTCTCGCCGGAGCTGGCTCTGGAGTTTTTGCGGCGCCGCTCCGTGAGGGCTCTGTTCCTGCCCATGGAGATGGCCGGGGCTGAAGGGCTGTTGAGTTGTGCCAAGGACCAGGCCATCAAGTGCATGGAGCTGCCGGCGGAGACCGGCGGGGTGGCCTTCCAGGTCTCGCCGGGGCTGCAGGTTCAGGCCTTTTCGGTGCGCCATTTGGACAAGCGGTACCATTCGGTGCCCCACCTTTGCTACTTGATCTCTTTCGGGGCGAAGAGGCTTCTCTTCACCGCCGACAGCGATTACACCTACGAGACCTTTGATTTTCTCGGCAGTCAGCGGCTGAGGGCTGTCTTCGTGAACCCCCTGTTCTTCAGCGCTCTGAGCCATGGCAGGTTCTTCAAGGGCTCCTTTGACGCCGAAGACGTGGTGGTCTATCACGTGCCCTTTAAGCAGGACGACTCCCTGAAGATCGGCCCGGCGTTGAGCCGCGACAGAGCCCGGTGGGCCGCGGAAAAAACGGGTGTATTGGTCCTCGACGAGGAATTGCAACGCCTAGAGCTTTAGCGCGGTAAGTTTGAGAAGGCTTCGGCCTTATATTTCTATAGTTCAGAAAAGGGGAGGATTGCATGGCAAACACAGGTATTGAAATGGCCAGCGGCAACATCAAGCGGGTGGTGGCGATCCGGCTCCAGCCCGGAAAGGATCTGCTGCTGGGCCTGGAAGAGGCCTGCAAGCTGAACAACATCAACAACGGCGTGATCCTAAGCGCCATCGGCAGCCTGGACAGCCCCCGGTTCTGCAACCCCGTGGAGCTGCCCGACAAGAAGGCCGGCTACGGCTACGGCGAGGTGCTGCACCTCACGGGGCCCATCGAGCTGACCTGCGCCGCCGGGTTGATCTGCCACGACGACGAAGGAGAGACCAACCTCCACGTTCACGTGACCATGACCGACCGCCACGGCAACGCCCACGGCGGCCACCTGGTGGAGGGCACCAAGGTGCTGCTGACGGTGGACGTGGTGATCGCCGAGCTTGAAGGCCTTGTGATGGGCCGGAAGTTCAACGAGGACCTGGAAGTTCCCATCTTTGCCCCGCGGCAGCAGTAGTTCGGCTTTTCCCGACAGGGGAGACTTTATTTTCAGAAGGACGTGACGACAGTGGCTACAAAAAAGACAGACCAGAGCTGCTCCAAGGAGATGCTGCTGGATTTCTACCGCACCATGGTGAGGATCCGGTCCTTCGAGGAGCACGCTGCGGAATGCTTCACCAAGGGCATGCTGGCCGGCAATATCCACCTGAGCATCGGCCAGGAGGGCGCTGAGGCCGGAGCCTTCGCCGCCATGAAGGCCCAGGACTATTTCACCTCCACCCACCGGGGCCACGGCCATGCCATCGCCCGGGGCGCCGACTCCAAGCGGGCCATGGCTGAGCTCTTCGGCAAGCGCACGGGCTACTGCAAGGGCAAGGGCGGTTCCATGCATATCGCCGATATGGCCAAGATGAACCACCTGGGCGCCAACGGCATCGTGGGCGCCGGTCAGGGCATATCGGGCGGCAGCGCCCTGGCGTCCTGGATCATGGGCGACGACGCCGTGACGGTGGGATGCTTCGGCGACGGAGCCACCAACGAGGGCACCTTCCACGAGGTGCTTAACATGGCTGCGGCCTGGAAGCTGCCTATGGTCTGGTTCATTGAGAACAACTGCTACGGCGTGTCCACCGAGATCCACCGGGTCACCAACACTCCCGACCTGGCGCCCCGTGCGGCGGCCTACGACGTGCCCTACGCTGTGGTGGACGGCACCGACGTGGAAGAGGTCTACCACGCTATGGTCACGGCTATAGAGCATGCCCGCTCCGGTAAGGGGCCCTACGTGGTGGAGGCCAAGGTGTACCGCTATCAGGGCCACTACTGCGGCGATCCGGCGCTCTACCGGCCTGCGGAGTACCTAGAGGAGGCCCTGGCCAAGGACGCCATCGAGAAGCTCGGCAAGAAGCTGACAGCTATGGGGGGCCAGGAATCGGAGCTGGAGGCCATCAAGAAGGCCGCCCAGGAAGAGATGGACGAGGCCGTTAAATTCGCTGAAGAATCGCCCTATCCCGATCCTTCCGAGGTTCTGGAGGACATGTACGCTATGGACAACGAAGGATGTGTGGCACGATGAAAAAGATTACCGTCAGCAAGGCCATCCGCGAGGGCCTTCACGAAGAAATGGTCCGGGACGACAAGGTGTTCATCATGGGCGAGGACATGGCCGTGATGGGCAATGTCTTCGCCATCACCACTGGCTTTTTGGATGAGTTCGGCCCCAAGCGGGTCATCGACACGCCTATCTCCGAAGAGGGCTTTTGCAGCATGGCCGTGGGCGCCGCCATGCGGGGCATGCGCCCCGTGGTGGAGCTGATGTACGACGACTTCGCCACCGTGGCCGCCGACCCAATTCTGAACCAGGCCGCCAAGATGCGCTACATGACCGGCGGTCAGGCCTCGATCCCCATGGTGCTGCGGGCTCCTATGGGCTCGGGCCGCCGCAACGCCGGGCAGCATTCCCAGTCCTTTGAGAACTTCTTCTGCCACTTCCCGGGCCTGAAGGTCATCGCCCCCGGTTCCGCCAAGGACGCCAAGGGCCTCATCAAGTCGGCCATCCGCGACGACGACCCAGTGGTGGTGCTGGAGCACAAGTTGCTTTACGCCCGCAAGGAAGAGATTCCCGAGGAGGAGTACCTGATCCCCATCGGCAAGGCCGAGGTGAAGCGTCCCGGCAAAGACCTGACTATCATCACCTGGAGCCGGGAAGTGAACTTCTCCCTGGAGGCCGCCGAGAAGTTGGCCGCCGAGGGTATCGACGTGGAGGTGCTGGACCTGAGGAGCCTGGTGCCCCTGGATTGGGAGGCCATCAAGGCCTCGGTGACCAAGACCCACAAGGTCATCGTCGTTTCCGAAGAGGTGAAGCGGGGCAGCTACGCCGGAGAGATCTCGGCCCAGATCGCCGAGGAGCTCTTTGACGAGTTGGACGCTCCGGTGGAGCGCCTTTGCGGCCTCAACATCGTGTCGCCCTTCAGCCCTGCCCTGGAAGACCTGAACTTCCCCCATCCCGAGGATATAGTGAAGGCCGTCAAGCGGGTTCTGAACAAGTGAGGAGGGCCTTGTAAAATGGCATATCAGGTGTTGATGCCCCAGCTGGGGCTCACCATGGAGGAGGGCACCGTCTCCAAGTGGATTAAAGGAGAAGGCGATGCCGTCAAGGCCGGCGAGGCGATCCTGGAGATCACCACCGACAAGCTGACCAACGAAGTGGCCAGCGAGCACGACGGCGTCCTGTTGAAGATAGTGGCCCAGGAAGGCCAGGACGTGCCGGTGAAGGGTCTGCTGGGCTACATCGGCCAGCCCGGCGAAGCCCTGGATGACTCGGCCCCCGCCGAGGCTCCGGCGGCTCCGGCTCCTGTCGAGGCCGCCCCCGAGGCTGAGGCCTCGGCAACACCGGTTCCCATGACCGCCGCCGACGGTACCCGGATTCGCATCTCGCCGCTGGCCCGCAAGACCGCTGCCAAGCTAGGCGTGGACTACCGGGCTATCGTCGGGACGGGATCGTCGGGCCGGATCGTCCAGAGCGACATCCTGGCCGCAGCGGAGAGCCAGGGAACCGAGAAGAAGGCCGCCGCTGTGGCGGAAGCTCCGGCAGCTCCTGCCTTCAAGGCCGCCAAGGCCGGCTCTTTGGAGCTGATGGCTGGCGACAGTGTGCAGAAGCTCACGGGCATGCGCAAAGTGGTGTCCGACAGGATGTTCCAGTCTCACGCCGAGATACCGTCGGTGACGTTGAACATGAAGGTAGACGTCACCAAGCTCATGGAGCTTCGAAAGACCCTCCTGGCCGAGACGGGCAAGAAGTACTCCGTCAACGACCTGGTGCTGAAGGCCACGGCCAAGTGCCTCAGCAGTCATCCCGAGGTGCTAGTGGCCTTCGACGGCGATCAGATCGTCCAGCGGGCCCACGTGAACATCGGCATGGCAGTGGCTCTCGACCAGGGCCTGATCGTCCCGGTGATCCGCGACGCCGACAAGATGGGCCTGGATCAGCTGGCCGAGACCGCCAGGGACCTGGCCCAGCGAGCCAAGGACAACAGGCTGTCGCCGGAGGACTACAAAGGTTCCACCTTCACCGTGACCAACTTGGGCATGTTCGGTGTGGAGTCCTTTACTCCCATCATCAACCAGCCCGATGCCGCTATCTTGGGCGTCGGCGCCGTCCAAAGCGAACTGGCCCTGGACGATCAAGGCGCCGTGGTAGCCAAGCAGGTGATGCGGCTGTCGCTGACGATGGACCATCGTCTGATGGACGGAGCCGTGGCGGCCAAGTTCGAGATGGATCTGCGGGACCTGCTGCAGAATCCCGTGATGGTCCTGCTCTAGGGGAGGCTTGGGACAATGGCTCATGAAAAAGCATCTCAGTCCGCCGCCACCGTCATTGTGATTGGCGGAGGTCCCGGCGGCTACGTGGCCGCTATCAGGGCTGCCCAACTGGGCGCCAAGGTGACCCTAGTCGAAAAGGACCGGGTCGGCGGCACCTGTCTCAACGTGGGCTGCATCCCCACCAAGAGCCTGCTCCATTCCGCCGAACTATACACCGAGATCAAGGAGCGAGGCCGGGAGCTGGGCATCGAGGCCCAGGGCCTGAGCGTCAACTTTGGCCAGGTGATGGCCCACAAGGACAGCATCACCAAGCAGCTCACCGGCGGCGTGGCGGGACTGCTGAAGATGAACAAAGTCAAGACCGTCGACGGCGAAGCCTCCTTTGTGGGTCCCAAGACCCTATCGGTCAAGAAAAACGACGGTACCCTGGAGGAGATGACCGCCGATGCCATCATCGTGGCTTCGGGGTCCGTCAACGCCCAGCCTCCTGTGCCGGGGCTGAAGGACAACCCCAACTGCATCGACTCCACCGGGGCCCTGAGCTTGGATAGGATCCCCAAGAGCATGGTAGTCGTCGGCGGCGGCGTCATCGGCGTGGAGCTGGGTTGCGCCTACGCTTCCTTTGGCACCAAGGTCACCGTCATCGAGGCCCTGGATCGGATGTTGCCGATGCTGGACGGCGATATCACCAAGATCGGCGTGGCCCACATGGAAAAGATGGGCGTGGAGTTCCATCTGGAATGTCCCCTCCAGGCCGTGGAGAGCTCTCCCGTGGGAGCCAAGGTGATCTGCCGGAACAAAGCCGGCGAGACGTTGACCTTCGAGGCCGAAAAGGTCCTGGTGGCCACCGGTCGCCGGGCCAACACTGCGGCGCTGAACCTGGACGCCGCCGGTATCGCCAACGACCGCGGCCGCATCGTGGTGAACGATCGCATGGAGACCAACGTCCCCGGAGTCTACGCCATCGGCGACTGCGTCCTGGGCCATGCCCTGCTGGCCCATACCGCCTCGGCCATGGGCGAGGTGGCTGCCGAAAACGCCTGTGGCGTTCCCGCCCTCTACGACGAGAAGACCAACCCTTCCTGCGTCTACATGGAGCCCGAAGCCGCTTCGGTGGGTCTCACGGAAGAGCAGTGCAAGGCCAAGGGCATCGACTACATAGTGGGCAAGTTCCCCATGAGCGCCAACGGCAAGGCCCTGATCCTCAACGGCGGCGAGGGGCTGGTGAAGATCATCGCCGGCAAGGAATTCGGCGAGATCCTGGGAGTTCATATCATCGGCCCCAGGGCCACGGACCTCATCGCCGAGGGCGCCCTGGCCATCGGCGGCGAGATGACCCTGGACGAGGTCATCGCCACGATCCACTCTCATCCCACCGTCACCGAGACGGTCCGGGAAGCGGCCCTTCAGGCCGAGAAGAGGGCTATCCACTGGTCCAACAAGTGAAAGTAGAATAGGAACTGCGGCCGTAGCTATGGGGTCTAACATCCAGTCCCGTAGAGCCATTCTCTCGGGACTGGATTTATTATGTCCTCTCCGGCCGCAGGCAGACGAGGAGTTTTTCAATGGCCAAAGAGGAACCCAAATCGCCGCGAGGCGCCATAGATCGGGCCTATCTGGCGGCGCTGGGCAAGCACCTGCCGCCCCAAAAGGCCCGGATCCTGCTGGTCTTTACGATGATCACCACCGCGGCTCCCATGCTGATGGGAGCCGCCTGGTGGAACCGGATCCCCCCGGTGGTGGCCACGGGGCTGACGAACTTTCGGGGACAGGACGACTCGCTGCCTCGGTTCGTGGTGGCCTTCGGCATGGCCGGGCTCTTCTGTCTACTGGAAGCCATCGCCCATATGC
>CAZNRB010000072.1:0-8506 GCA_964575405.1 uncultured Synergistaceae bacterium
ATACAGGGAAAGAAGAAAAGCCCTTGTCGCGCTGCGGCGATCATCGTGGCCTGCCGGGCCATGCCCAGGGACTGGAAGGTCATGTTGGACACTGTGATCAGCGAGTGGGTGACCAGGGTCAGGCACTGAGCCCGAAGGGCGAAAATCCCGATGGCCAATACCTGGGGATCCGATCTCTGGAAGGATCCGATGATCCAGGGCGCCCCGAAGAATCCCCCCAGGCTCAGCACCATGAGAATCGCCGTCTCGGTCTTGAGGGTGAACCAGAAGGCGCTGCGGACCCGGTCGTAATGTTTGGCCCCGTAGTTGTAGCCCGCCACGGGCTGGTAGCCCTGGCCAAAGCCCAGAATGGCCGAAGAGATAAAGATCACCACCCTGGTGACGATGGACATAGCGGCCACAGCGGCGTCGCCGTAGAGGGCGGCGGTGGTGTTCAAGGCAATTGTAGCCATGCTGGCCAGGCCCTGGCGGAGCAGCGAAGGCATACCGGTCTTAACGATCTCAAAATACAGCCTGGGACTTCGGGACATCCGCCAGGGGCTGATGCGCAGCACGCTGCGGTGAAAGATGAAATGGGAGAGCAAAATGGAAAAGCTGACGCACTGGCTGATCAGCGTGGCTATAGCCGCCCCGGCGATACCCAGGTCAAAGGTGAATATGAAAATGGGGTCCAGCAGGATGTTCAACAGGCCACCGGTGCCGATGCCGATCATGGCGAAGATCGACTTTCCCTCGGCTCGCAGGTTGGTGTTCATCACAAAGGAAGCGCACATGACCGGAGCGCCGTAGAGGATATAGCTGGCGTAGGCCTTGGAATAGGGCAGAATCGTGTCGGTGGCCCCCAGGAAGTACATGAGCTGGTCCATGTGGGTCAGCCCCAGAATGGCGATCAGGCCCCCTACGGCCGAAGCGGTGAAAAAGGCCGTAGAGGTGGCGCAGCTGGCCTCGTCGTTTTTCTCCTCGCCGAGCCTGCGTGAGACGATACTGCCGGCGCCCATGCCGAACATGAAGCCCACGGCCTGGATGATGGCCATCAGGGAGAACACGATTCCCACGGCCCCGGCGGCGCTGGTCCCCAGCTTGGCCACGAAAAAGGTGTCGGCCATGTTGTACAGCGCCGAGACCATCATGCTGACGATGGTGGGCCCTGCCAGGCGGCAGATCAATTTGGGCACTGGAGTGGTGGTCATCTTCAAAAATTGGGCGCGGGCGGCAGCGTCTTGGGACATGGCGGGACACTCTCCTTCTATGGGGTTATGGCAAAAGGGTTATTGCGGTCATTGATCGGCCGATTCGGAAAAATTCAGGTACAGCCGTTCCAAAAAATCTCGAAACTGCTGCCATTCCAGGCTGGAAAAATTTCTCTGGCCTCGGTTTTCGATTTTTTTGTAAATCTCCCGGGCCTGCTTCGCCCTTTCCTCGCCGCGGGCTGTCAATTTCACCAGCACCGCACGTTTGCAGCCGTCGGAACTGAGCCGCTGGATCAGCCCCTGTTCTTCCATGTTGTCCAGCAATTTCGATACTGTGGCCGGTTCGATGGCGCAGACCGAGGCCAGCTCCCGCTGAATACAGCCATTGTTTTCGGCGAGATAAAACAGTATTTTAGGCTGTCCAGGAGACAGGTTAAGGACTTCCATCCAGGGACGGGCCATCTTCCGCTGGGCCTGGGTGGCTCGCTGCAACAAGAGATGGAGCGGTATGGTCATGATGTTAGACCTTGCCTTTCGGAAATCAATTAGAATGCTAATAATTAGCTGGCTAATAATAGGTTGTTTGGACAATAAAGTCAATAGAGCCCTAGGTGCGGCTAAAAATTAAAAATTACAAAAATTACGCAGCTCGCTGCCGGAAATTTCTGCTATAATCGGGGAGAACCGCAATTTTATCGTGATAAATTAGTAGAGGGGGTGATCACGTTGTGTATCGACCTGCCTGCCCAGGAAAGTCAACGATTCAGGGAGCTGTTGCAGAAGCTCGCCCAATCGGAAGGCATCGACTTGATGGCCCGCCCTCTTTCTCCCGAAGAGGAGCAACCTCGCCACTGACGGGCCGCCTCTGTTGCTTTAGAGTGTCCCTCTGTAAAGAGGCTCTTTTGTGGCCTTGCCAGTTAAAAAGCTGCAGAACCGGTTTTTCTTGCCGCCCCGTTTTTGGTGGATCAAGAGGAGCCGGTTTTTTAGCGCCTCCTGGCGGAGATAGTTTTCCCGATTTTGGAAGGGCCTGACTTGAAAGGCCCCTGGCGTCTTTAGCAAAGTTCTTCGACTAATATCCGGCGAAGTGGTGTGATCTATGGCTGGAGTATTCCTATAAGTCACTGCTTCAATTCATTTTGAGGTGGGCAAGTTTTTATTTTTCCAGAGGAGAGGAACTGCTACGACTGCAAAATGGAATCGAAGGGGATTGGCTGGCTTCTAGTTCTGGTTTTCTTGCTGAAGTCGGCGGCCCTTTGGGCCGGTCCGGTCACGATTATGACCGTCAACGATCTGCACAGCGCTCTATTTCCCAGCCTGAACTCTAAAAGCGAAGGGGCCCTTCAGGAGGAGAGCGGCGGAATCGGGAGAATGGCCTCGGTCTTCAACGCCGCTAAAGAAGCCGGCCCAGGTCAAGTGCTGGTGGTCACAGCTGGAAATTTCACCGAAGGCCCGGTATTTTTCTATTTTGACGGCGACGCGGAAATAGCCGCTTTGAACGCCTTGGGTTTCGACGTGGGAACTCTGGGAAATCACGAGTTCGATCGCGGTATTCAGGGAGTGGAAAAGTATGGCCGAGAGCTGAACTTTCCCCTGATCTCCTCCAATTTGAAATTTCACGATCCGGCCCTACAGGAGAAATTCAATCGCAGGATAGTCAAGGTTTGGGCCGATGGCACCAAGGTGGGGATTTTCGGACTCATGGCCCCGGAGCTGGAGGCTGTCAGCCAGCCCCAGGACGTGGCCCAAGTCCAGGTGGTCCAGGACATCAAGGCGGTGGCACGCCGGGAGTTGGCTGCCTTCCGCGGCCAGGGCTGCCAGGTGATTACCGCCCTGACCCATATCGGCTTTGACAGGGATCAGTTTCTGGTCAGCCAGGTGAAGGGCCTCAACGCCGTGATCGGCGGCCATACCCACACGGAAGTGCGTGAAATGGTCCTGGTGGAAGACCCGGGCGGCGCCTTGGTCCTGGTGGTCCAGGCCGGCAGCAAGGGGCGCTACGTGGGGAGGCTGCGGCTGGAGGTGAGGGATCAGCGCACCATCGCCGACACGGTCCGATGGGATTTGGTAGAGCTGAACTCTCAGATACCTCTGGACGGAGAGGTTCAGGTGTCTGTGGAGCCCTACAGGGAAAAGCTACAGGATCAGCTGGGGCAGGCCATAGCTTTTTCCGAGGATACTATGGACGCCTACAACGGCTCCACTAGGTGCGGCGAGTCCAACCTGGGCTCCTTTTTGGCCGACGCCATGGCCTGGTACCTTCGGACCGATATAGCCTTTGTCAACGGAGGCAACATCCGGGGCGACTGTATCTATCCCGACGGGCCCATCTCCTATTTGAGGCTCTATGAGATCAGCCCTTGGGGTAATACCCTGTCCAAGACCTCCATGACGGGCTCACAGATCTGGGAGTTTCAGGAGATCTCTGCGTCAGCTGCGGTGGCCCCGGGCGACGGCTATCACAGCGATCTGCGGACTCCTACCGGCGGATTCATGCAGTTTTCGGGCTTGAGGGTGACCTTCGATCTGTCCCAGCCGCCGGCGCTGATCGACAACGCTGGAACTCTGCAGCGCCCAGGAAAACGGATCCAGGCAGTGGAAGTCCTAGGGCCCCAGGGGGCCTACGAGCCCATAGATCTCCAAAAGAACTACTCTGTGGCCCTGCTCCAGTGGACCGTCCAGGGCGGCGATAAATATTATTTAGGGCCCCATCTGGACTCTTTGGACAGCTACGTGGTGGACCGGGAAGTCACGGCGGCCTATCTGACCCATTTGGGCGGCTGGGTCAAAATGCCGGCCCTGGGGCGCATGATCTTTCGCTGAAAATCTCGATTTTCTCGGTTGTTTATTTTTCAGAGAAATATGATAAACTCAATAGGCTATGGAACGATGGGCAGTACCTCCGCTAAAACCATGGCGGAGGTGCTTTTGAGTCAGGCAGAGGGGCCTTCGGAATCCCCTCTTCCGGTCCGGAGCCAAAATGCTGAGGAACTGGGTTCCCATAACGGGGAGGAACGGTTATGAAATTGTCCACAAGAGCCCATTATGGGCTACGGGCGGTGGTGGCCATCGCAAAACTGTCCAGCAGCGGTGAGCCTGTGTCGGTCTCCGATGTCGCTAAAGTTGAAGATCTTTCCGACACCTATCTGGAGCAGCTCATGTCCAAGCTTCGCCGCGCGGGGATTCTGAGGAGCTACCGGGGGGCCCGTGGCGGATATGAGCTCGCCAAAGATCCCGACGATATCACCATCGCCGATATCCTGGAAGCGGCCGGCGAGAAGGTGATCTTTCCAGACTGCACCGAAGAGATGGGCTGTGCCAGGGCCAAAGAACTGGGCCGTCCTTGCACATCATCCTATTTTTGGTTGCTCTTGAGCTCCGAAGTGGATAAGCTGATCCAGCGCACCACCCTGGGAGATCTGTTCCGCATGGAGCTCCAAGCCCTGGCAGAAGAAGCCGAAAAGGCTGAAAAGGCTGAAAAGGCCGCGGAGGCGGATAAAAACTGATTTTCTCGTCACTGGGCAGCGAAAAAGCCGGAGAAATCGGGATAAAATAGTTCTTTGGCATTTGATACCTGCAGATGCTGTGTTATACTGTGCCCCATAAGCTTCTAGCCCATCGGGAGGTGTCCAGTGTGACAAAAGCAGAACTGGTCGAATACGTAAGGGAGAAACTTCAGCTGCGCAAGACCGACGCGGCCGATGCCGTCAACGCTGTGCTGGAAGGGATCAAGGAGACCCTCACCAGCGGTGGCAAGGTACAGCTCGTTGGCTTCGGGACCTTCGAGGTCCGGGAGCGCAGCGCCCGCATCGGCAGGAACCCACAGGATCCCTCTAAGCCTGTAGAGATCCCTGCCAAGAAGGTACCTGTCTTCAAGGCGGGAAAGCTTCTTCGTTCTGCTGTGGATGCCCCTGCTACGAAGAAGAAAAAGAAAAAAGCCGCGGCTACCAAGAAGAAGTAGCCCTTCCGAAGTTTTACGGTTTTTGGCGCACGCCTCGAGGTGTGCGCTTTTTGTTTGGTATAATTCCGTCCAGAAATCTAAGGAGGCAGGACAGGAGAGCGAGGGGCTTCTCGAGAGGAGTTGAAGGCCGTGGAGTTTAAGCGGGGATTGCTGATCCTGGGCCAATCGGAAGGCAAAGACCAGGATCTGGACCGGCTCCCTGGGGATCTGATGGACCAGCTGGGGCGAGGGGACTTCCTGGAGCTTTGCGATGAAGCCTCGGCCCTGGAAGAATGGCCCAATGGTCCCTTCGACGTGGTGCTCCTCTCGCCGGGATGCCGCCGCTGTCCTGAACTGCTGGATCGTTGCCGCCGGCCGGTTTCGCTGGTGGTCATCGGGGCGCCCAGCGACGGAAGCTCAGCCATGGACCGTGCCCTAAGGGGCCTGAAAGAGCGAGGCGTCGACTTTTTGGGCCCTAGGTCCCAGGGCTTTTTCCTCTGGAGCCAAGGGCTGGCCCTCTGCTGGTCCAGAGCGGTGACCTCGCCGGAGCAGCCAGGTGGATCGGTGATGCTGGTCTCCCAAGGAGGCACCATGGGCTTCTCGCTCTACGCCATGGCCCTGGAGGCCGGCGTGAGGTTCCGCGGCGCCCTTTCGCTGGGAACGGGGCAGGACGACGCCATGTTGTTGAAGGCCCTGGAGTGGGCCATCGCGGACCCGGAGGTGCACCTGCTGGTGCTCTGCCTGGAAACCCTCAGGGATGGCAGGGAATTCCTCCGGTTGGCCTCCAAGGCCGCGGCCCGACGGCTCCCGTTGCTGTTGCTGAGGCTGGGCCGCAACGGGGCCTTGAAGGACCGCCTGCTGGACCGTCACCAGGGGGCGGCTTGGACCGACGAGATCATGTGGGACTCTGTGGCGGGACAGTTTGGAGTGGTCTCCCTGGAGGACGCCCATCAGATTGTGGACCTGGGAAAACTCTTCAGCTCTCCTTGGCGGCCCCAGGGCAACCGGGTGGCTGTGGCGGCCCTGTCGGAGGGGCTGGCCCTGTCTATGGCTGACCAATGCTTGTCGGCGGGCCTCCGCCTGACCGAGTTCTCGCCGTCTTTGACCAGGAGCCTCCAAGAGGAGCTTCCTCCCTGGGGATCGGCACAAAATCCCATGGATCTGGGGGAGTCCATCCTGGAGGATCCTCTGATGTTTTCGGAAGCCCTCATAAAGCTCCAGCGCTCCGACGAAGTGGACCTTATCCTGGTGGCAGCGGGCCCCATGACATCCCTTCAGGGAAGGGCCTTTGCTGAAGCCGTGGCCATGGCTCACCGTTCGGGACCCAAGCCAGTGGCCGCCTGCTGTATGGCCCGATGGAAGCCTTTGGAAGAGATGGTCCTTCAGCTTAATGCCGCGGGGGTACCCCTTTTCAGCAGTCCCCGCCGCGTGGCTGCCGCCTTGGGGTGCCTTTGGGATATTAACAGGCCGGTGGCTCCCATCTCGGCGATCTGCCGCCCCAGCTCGAAACCCCAGATGAACCGGCTCCCTGAGAAACTCAGCGAAAGGGATGCCTTCGAGCTGGTGGACCATTACGGCCTGGGGGCGGTGGAACAGCGGTTTTGCCGGAACATGGCCGAGGTCCTTGAGGCAGCTCAAGAGCTGGGGTTCCCGCTGGTCCTAAAGGCTGTGTCGCCCTCCTTTGCCAGCAAGCAGAAGGCCCGTGCCGTGGCGCTTAATCTCCGTTCCGAGGAGCAGCTTCGCAATTCCTACGGCCGAGTTCTGGAACGGGTCAGCCGGGCTCACCCCAACGCGGAGGTTCAGGGCGTGCTGGTACAGCGGATGATTGACGACGGCCTGGAGTGCATGATCGGAATCAAGAGAGATCCTCTTTTCGGCCCCGTGGTGGCCGTGGCCTTAGGCGGCGCCTATTATGAGATGATGAAGGACCTGATCCTTCGCGCTGCGCCGGTAACAATGGAAATCGCCCGGGAGATGATCCAGAGCCTCAAGGGCTATGGGCTCCTCTCGGGCCAATGGAACGGCACCCCCCTGGATATTGAAGCTTTGGCAGAGCAGATCGTAAAGCTTTCCCATATGGGATGCGCCGAGCCCGATCTGGAAGTGCTGGACATCAATCCCATCTTTGTGCGCCCTAACTCGGCGGAAATTGCCGACGCCTTTGCTGTGCGCCGGCCTAGAAACTAGACGTTGTTCCCATGTTTATCTCTATAGGGGAGGAAGGGTTTTTATGGGAAACCTTTTGTGCGCCGTTCTGTGGGGACTTTTGGGCTATCTTTTCGGCTCCTTTCCGACGGGTTATGTGGCCGCGAAGGCCCTGAAGGGCATCGATATCCGCACCTTCGGCTCGGGCAACATCGGGGGCACCAATGCCGGAAGGCTCTTGGGCCGGAAGTGGGCCATCGCCATCACGGCGGTGGACATGCTCAAGGGCGGCCTGGCGGTGTGTCTGTGCCTGCTCTGCCGGGGCAGTGAGACCCAATCTGCTCTGACGGCTCTGGCCAGCGTGCTGGGCCACAACTATCCAATTTGGCTCCAGTTCCGAGGCGGCAAGGGTGTGGCTACCACCCTGGGGACGCTGTTTTTCCTCCACCTCTGGCCCTCGGCCGCGGCGGTGATCTCCGCTGGAGCGGTATGGTTCCTGGTGACCTATACCAGCCGCTACGTCTCGGTGGGATCCCTGGCGGCGCTGCTGTCGCTGTGGTTTTTTCTGCCCTTTTGGGGAGCTCCTCTGATCTTTCGCTATCTGGCGCTGGCGCTGTTTTTGCTGGCGACTTGGCGCCATCGGGGCAACCTATGGCGTATCGTCGAAGGCACCGAGGATAAAATTGGTCAAAACCAGGATTGATTTTCCTTGACCTTTCCAGTATAAATAGGGAAACTGGAAGCGAAACGGAGGCGGGACTACTGTGAGTTTAACGGAAGTCATCGAAGGTTATATAAACGAGCTCTTCGCCATGGAGGCCAACCGTGAAGAGGACCGGATTTCGCTACGCCGCAAAGACGTGGCCCAGCGCTTCGGCTGCGTCCCCAGTCAGATCAACTACGTGTTGCGCAGCCGCTTCACCCCCGAACGGGGCTACTTGGTCGAGAGCCAACGGGGTGGCAACGGCTATATCAGGATCCTGAAGATAAGCTACGATATGCCCGAGGAGAAGGCCCGTCACATAGACCAGCTTGTGGGGGAAGCGATCTCCGAGTCCGACGCCAAGAGGCTCCTCAGCGCCTTTCAGGCTCGCGGCATGTTGACCCCCCGGGAACGGCTGCTCATAGAGATAGCTCTGCGGCACATCGACGAATTGGCCAATTCTACCTTTGACATATCGCCATACAAGAAAAGCGTCCTCCAGGCGGAGCTGCTGAAAAAGATGCTCTGCGG
>CAZNRB010000073.1:0-8391 GCA_964575405.1 uncultured Synergistaceae bacterium
CTCCTTGGGCCAGGGACAGGGAAAGCTCATGTAGATCCGCTCCACCGTCTCGTCGCCGAAGCACTCTCGCAGCAAAAACCTAGCGTCGCCGCAGAGAAGCCGGACGTTGGGCAACCCCATGCGGAGCGTTCGGGAAAGGGCCTTCTCCACACAGGTGGCCGATACTTCGATGCCGTAGACCACAGCGTCGGGGCGCTTTTTAGCCAAATGGACGAGAAAATCGCCGTTGCCGAAGCCTATTTCCACTACCCTTGGAGCGCCTTCGCACTCAGCAGGCAGGGAACAACAGGGCCAGGGCCTGACGATAACATCCTTTCGATACACGCCGATACCTCCAAAGGGACGCCCCCAAAAGGGCAGCCAAATTCTCACCTCGCCTATTATAGCGGAATCTACTCTCTACGAAAAAGGGCAACAGTCCCTTCTCAGGCTCCAGACGGCAGAGCCCGGTAATAAAACCATAAAAATTCGGGAACGATGCTATAATGAACTGGCTCAAGGGGGCCCTGTCGGGCCTTTGTCTGGAGAAGTCCCTTTTCAAAGTAGCGTCACGTATCGATAGAAAGAACGAGGAGTGCTATCGATGGATCTATTGTGTTCGACAAATGAAAATTCAAAGGGAAATTCACAGTTTTATGGGGACTCCTCGATAAATTTTGCCGCGCTGGTCATAGCTTCAGCCTCCACCAGGCGGATCGGGCGATGCAAAATAGCCGAGCCCATTAACGGCAAGCCCCTGGTGCTGCGGGCCCTAGAGCCCTTTTTGAACCTGGGGCTTCCGGTCGTGGTGGTCACCGGAGATCACCACCATATCGTTGAAGACCTCTTGAAGGGGCTGCCGGTTACATTGGTCCAGGACGAGCGGTACCGCAAGGGCCCTATCAGTTCCATTCAAAGGGGTCTTTCCATGCTGCCCGAGGGAGTGGACGCCTTTTTCGTAACCCACGGCGATATAGGCCTGGTCCGTCAGGTCACGGTGGAGCGCATGATGGAAGCCTACAGAGGGCGCAAAACGGCCCTTTGCGTCCCCACCTGTCTGGGCAAGCCAGGCCGGATCTCCCTATGGGATAGCCGCCTGATGCCGCAGTTCGCGGAATGGCGCAAGCAGGACACCTTGGTCAATTTCGTCGAAGAGCTATGTATGGTCCCCCTGTTGCTGGAGACTGCCGACGAGGGAATCCTTTGGGGCCTCGATCATCCCTGCGACGTGCTGAAGCTAGAGGAATTGGCCCAGCACCGGGACCTGCCTTCGGCCATGGAAATCGACGCCCTCCACCAGATCTACAGCACGCCTGAACGGGTCCGCCGCCACGAAGAGCGGGTGGCCCTGACGGCAAAGCTGATCGCCAAGGCCCTTATGGAAGCCGGCGAGGCCCTGGACTTGCCTCTGCTGCTGGCGGCGGCGAAGCTCCACGACCTCAGGCGGACCGAGGGGCTGAGCCACCCCGCGGCAGGAGCCCAGAGCCTCAGGGAGCTGGGCTTTCCATCTACAGCGGCGCTGGTGGAAGTCCACATGGACCTTCCCGAAGGCCAGCCCTTGGAAGCCCAAGTCCTCTACCTGGCCGACAAGGTGTCCTGCGACGGCTTTTACTGTTCCCTGAAGGTCCGGCTGGACCGGATGGTGGCCAAGCTCAGCGACTCCCAAGCCCGCGAGGCCTGCCGTCGCCGCATAGCCAAGGCCGAGGCAATTCAAAAATGGGTGGGAGAAAGGACTGGCAAGACTCTAGACCAGATAGTAGGGCTCCAGGGAGCTTCATGGGCCCCTTTGCCCCACCCCGATTCACTGTAGCCGGAGAGGCTCTCTCCGGCTCTTTTCGTGGCCTGCCTCCCGGGCAAGCATCAAGGCCTCGAGGCCCCGAGGTCGCCGTGGAAGGCCAGCCAGAGGCAGGGCGGCTCGGCGCTGGTGTATTGGACCCGGTGCCGCCTATGGGCGGGGATCAAGATCCAGTCTCCCCTGCCCAGGGCCGTCTCCTGGCCGTCGTCCCAGAGGATCACCGCCTTGCCTGACAACAGGACCACCCACTCGTCCCGAGGCTGATCGTACCATGTCCCCTCAGGGGTTATCTGGCCTGTGGAGACGATCCGCTCGATCAAGATTCCCTGATCGGGTATGAGCGCTTCCGAAAACTCAGGCTCCTGAGGCAATGGCGGCTTCAGGTCTTCGAATAGATTCCCGTGGACCGTTGGCGGCCACAGCTGTGGGTTCTGCCCTTTTGCGCAGCCTGGGCTTTGGGAACGGGATGGCCCAGAAGGGACATCTAAAAATTCTTTCATGCTGGTATCTAGCCTCCGTATTTATAATTAAGTTTATAGATTGTTGTGAATTTTATCATTGACTCAGATCCCGTCGGTAATTAGAATCTTCTCTTGTTGATAATAACCTATGCCGTCGTTATAGGACGCTCAAAAATCTAGGAGGGACTGTCTAAATGAGCACCAAAACCATTGCCGTTATACCGGCCCGCTACGGCAGTTCGCGGCTCCCCGGGAAGCCCCTGATCCCCATCGCCGGCGTGCCGCTGGTGATCAGGGTCCTCCGGGCCGTGGAACGTTGCTCTTCGGTGGACCGGGTCATAGTGGCCACCGACGACCAACGGATCGCCGAGGCGGTCCAGGGCAGCGGCGGAGAAGTGGAAATGACTCCTACAGAGCTGGCTACCGGAGGCGATCGGGTGGCCTGGGTGGCCCGCAAATTGGACGCCTCGATTGTGCTCAACGTCCAGGGCGACGATCCCCTGGTGGGGCCCGACATGATCGATCCTCTGGTAAGGGCCCTGAAAGAAGACCCTTCGCTGTCCCTGGCAGTCTGCGTCAAGGCCATCGAAGACCCTCGGGAAGTGGAGGATAGCCATATCGTCAAGGTGGTCATGGACCAGCGGCGGCAGGCTCTCTACTTCAGCCGCTCCTCCATCCCCTACCCTAGGGAAAGGGGCCATTGCCGCTGGTACAAGCACATCGGCCCCTACTGCTGGCGCAGGGATTTCTTGCTCCAGTTCGCCCAGTGGGACCAAAGCCCTCTGGAGCGAAGCGAAAGCCTGGAGATGCTGCGGGTCCTGGAACGGGGTCATCCGATCCAGTGCGTGGAAGTCCAGCGGGACACCATTGAGATCGACACTCCCCATGACCTGGATCGCCTGGAGGCCTTTCTGGCCCGCCATGGCGATCGCCCCTGAAGCTGCGCAAGCTCAAGAGCTCAAAAGCGGCATCCTGCCGCAGGATTATACAGCGTATAAAGAATTCGGCTAAGGGAGGTCATCAAGTTATGCTGCAACCGCCTAAAGACGTAGAAACTTTTACTAAACTGGCTCCCTGGTGGAGGACCGAGGTGGCCACCGAAATAGTCCTTTCCGGCGATGGAGTCGGAAAGGTGCTGGACCTGGTCCAGGAGCGAGGGGCCAAGGCCTTTTTCGTCGTCGACACCGCCCTGGAAGGCCAGGAGCCTTTTCGGAGGATCTTCGACCAAAAGGAGAAGTTCCTCTTCGACGCCAGCCAGTCAGAACCTCGTACCGGCGACGTAGATGGCTTGGTCGAGAAAATCCACCGTTTTCACAGCGATAGAACCCTTTTGATCGGCGTCGGCGGCGGCGCCACCATGGACCTGGCCAAGGCCACGGCCATTTGTTTGAACAATCCCCTTCCCGCTGAAGCCTATCAAGGTTACGGGCTGGACATGAACCGGGGCGCCGACGTCTGGGCCCTGCCGGCCCTGAACGGAACCGGCGCTGAGATCACTCCCATAGCGGTGCTTCGGGGCCCCGAGAAAAAACTGGGCATCAACAACGCCTTCGTGGAGCCCTCGCTGACGGTGGTGGACCCCCAGCTTTCCTACGGCGCTCCCAAGTTCAACCGCTTTTACACCATGATGGACTGCTATTACCACCATTACGAGATCTCCAAGAGCAAAACCAGCTGTCCCAAAGCCATCGAAGACGCCCTGGACGGCCTGGAGCTGTCGCGGCAAGTGCTGTCCCAGGACCTGAGCCAATACCGCCTCGACTTGGCCATTGCCTCGGCCATGGCGTCGGTGCTAGGCGGCAGCAGCACCATCGGCGGCCGGGTGGGGATCCCCCACGCCATCTCCTACGGCCTCAGCAACTCGGCTCCCAAACTGCCCCACAGCGTTGCGGTAACCCTGGCCATGTTGGCCCTGGAGGAGATCTACCCCGACGGATACGCCGACACCCTGCGGTTCCTGGAGATCAACGCCATGGCGCGGCCCAGCGCCAAGGACTACGGCATCGGCGAAAAGGACGTGACCAAGATGACCAAAACGGCCCTGGGAATGGAGAAGCTATGGCAGAGCTGCTTCGGCCTGGAGGCCTGGAAGGAAAAAGCCACTCCGGAGTACATCGAAGCCATCTACCGCCGTATCGTGGCCTAAGGCGCGGCGGAGACCAAAATCTAAAGGAGGCGTGACCAATGGCCGGCGCAGAACTTTTCGATCAAATGGAGCTGGATGCCGTAACCGACGTGATCCGGCGCAAAATGGTCCACCGCTACTCTTCCCACAGCGCACGCAAGGGAGTCTACCGGGTGGCGGAATTTGAAAGAGCCCTGGCAGAAAGGGTAGGAAGCCGCCACGCCCTGGCGGTGAGCAACGGCACCTCGGCCCTTTTCGTGGCCCTTAAAGGCCTGGGCATTAAGCCCGGCGACGAGGTGATCACCTCGGCCTTCACCTTTATCGCCACGGTGGAGGCCATTGTAGCTTGCGGCGCCGTACCGGTGCTGGCCGACGTGGACGAGAGCCTCGGCATGGATCCCCGATCGGTGGAAAGCAAAGTCACCGACAAAACGGCGGCCCTGATGCCCGTCCACATGTTCGGCGCCGCCGTGGACATGGACCCGATTCTGGCCCTGGGGGAAAAGTACAATCTGCCCGTCATCGAGGACGCCTGCGAGATCACCGGCGGCACCTACAAAGGCCGCTATCTGGGGACCTTGGGCCTTTGCGGCACCTACAGCTTTGACCCCAACAAATACCTCACCGTCGGCGAAGGCGGAGCCATCGTCACCGACGATGGCGACCTGGCCCTCCGCATGGAGTACTACCACGACCACGGTCACGTCCACAGCCTAGAGGTGGAGCGCGGCGCCGAGGCGAAATCGGGCCTAGGGCTCAATTTCCGCATGAGCGAGCTAGAGGGTGCCCTGGGGCTGGTGGCCTTGAAGAAGATGGACCAGGCCCTGGAATTGTTGCGGACCACCAAGAAAAAGGTCCTGGCCGGAGTGGCCGGCCTGACCGCCAAGGGCTTGAAGCCCCGGCCGCTAGCGGACCCTGAAGGCGAAATAGGAACCCACATCGTCTTCCTGTTGCCTTCTGCCGAGTCGGCCCGGGCCTTCCAAAAAGCCACCGCCGAAGCCGGCTGTCCTGTAAATATCCTGAGCGACAACACTTGGCACTATGCCAAACACTGGGAAGCCCTGAGGGCCCTGGGAGGCAGCCATGTCTTTGGCACCAAGGCTCCCTCCTACGAGCCCGAGACCATGGCCCAGACCGAGGCGGTCCTGAGCCGCACCGTCTTCTACGCCCCGAACCTGCTGACCGACGACGGCACGGTGGAAAAGATGATCGCCGCTCTCCGGGCCGGCTCCGAGGCCGCGTTGTAACGCCGGTAAACGCAAAAAGCTCTCCCCCTGAACAATCAGAGGGAGAGCTTTTTTATGGCCCAATGACGGGGCCGAGGTTAGGGCCTAGGCCTCGGGGCTGGGCCCTTAGGAATTGCCGCGGCTGCTGCGCTCCTCCAGTTCGTGGACGGCGGCCACGATCATCTCCTCGGTGACGGCATAGGGATAGACTCTCACGTCGATACCCTTTAGGGCCTTTTGGGCCACTATGGGAATCCTATCCTCGGTGGTGTCCAAATCGGCCAGGCAGGTGGGAAGTCCCATGGTCTTGTTGAAGTTGAAGATCTTTTCGAACTCGTCGTATCGCCTGTCCATAAGCAGCAATATCAGGATGCCGTAGGCCACGATCTCGCCGTGAAGGTGATGGTGTTCCTCGATCTCCGGCAGGACGGTGAAGCCGTTGTAGACGGCGTGGGCCGCTCCGGTAGTGTAATCCACCTGGACGAAGTTGGACACCAAGCCGGTGGAGACGATGATGCCCAGAATCACCTCCGTCAGAGCATCGGTCACCCGTTTTTCGTCGCAGGCCTTCAGGGCCTCGGCGCCCCAGCGGACCATCGGAACGGCGCACATGGTGCTCATGGTGATGCCCATGGCGTCGGAATGGGCCGGCTCATGGCCCCGGGAAGAGGTGGTGCTTTCGTAGTGCTTCGCCATGGTGTCGCCGATGCCGGCCCAGAGGTACTGGCGAGGCGCTTCGGCGATGATCTGGCTGTCGATGAAAATGTGGTTCGGCGGGACCTTGGAGAAGGAGTACTCCCGCAGGGATCCGTCGGGATGGTAGAGGATCCCCAGGCTGGTGCAGGAGGCGCAGGTCGAGGCAATGGTGGGGAAGGTGAAAAAGGGCCGCTTCGTAGTTTGGGCCAGGACCTTACAGGCGTCGATGGCCTTTCCGCCGCCTACGGCGAAGATCATATGAGCTTGCTGGACCTTTTCCATGGCCTTGAGCCTCTCGATGTTCTCCACCGAAGCCTCGCCGCCGTACCACTGCTGATCGATGATCTCTATGGACGAGCCCTCCAGGGCCCGGCGGATCTTCTCCGTCGCCGCATCCAAAGCCCGATGGCCGCCGATCATCACGGCCTTGGTGCCATAGGGAGCGCATATGGAAGGAATATCGTCGTAGGCGTCGGGGCCGATAGTATAGCCTGGAAAAAGGGTTCTCTGCATCGTCAGTCCTTCTTTCTTGAACGTCCTTTGGTTATAAATAAGGATTATAAAAAGATCAGGAGCTTGTAGCCTACCTAAAGGGAGGGGACCAATTTTAATCTACTTGTCGCCATCGGCAAAGGACGGCGCCGCTGGTACCGCCGCCGGGGACCTATAGGAACCGCTGTACTCACGATGGGCCTTTATGAAGCTGCGGTTCTTGTATACTCCCACCGTCAGGAAAGGCACGATGATGACGGCGATGGCCAGATAGCCGCAGTAGCCGTAGCCGTATTTGATGATATTCGTCAGCCCCGCCATGGAAACCGTCATAGCCAGGGCGATGATAGCAGCCGAGACTACGGCGCAGCGGAGCGCCGTGTTCTTGATGAGCGAAAAGAACCTCATCTTCTCAAACCGGGCTGTGAAACCGAAGACCGTGGTGACGCCGGTGGAGATCAGACACAGCAGCAGACAGACCGTGTAAGTCACCGACAGCCAGTCCATGGCCATTTCGCGGCAGGCCGTCAGGGTGGGGATCACCGTTCCCTGGGGCACAGCCGTGAAGACCGGTGCCCAACCGGTTAACATGATCACCGACAGCACCAGGGCCACGGCGTTAAGGCCGAAGGAGATCCACATGGACCGTGCGCAGGCCTTGAGGTTATGCAGCGGCTGGCCGCAGACGATCATGGTGGGGATCACCACGCACTGGAAACCGGCGTAGGTGAAGGCCGTCAGGATGGCGCCGGGCACCTTGGTGAAGCCATCGGCGCTGTAGCTGGCCCTGAAGACTCCTGCCAGATCGGGGGCCTTGGCGATGCCCACCAGGAAGATAGCTATGGCCGTGGCCAAAATGCCCAGGCCCATGACGGTAGAGGCCCGGCGGACCAGCCCTTCACCGAAGATGGTAAAAATCAACACCACCGCCGAGACCAACACCACGTAGATGTAATAGCTCCTGTCGCCGATGGGGAAATAGATGTTCAGCGTCGACGCCGCCGCGGCCACCGCCGCACCGACGGCCATGAGGACCATGATGTAGAAGAAGACCTCGAAGAAGATCTCCAGGCGGTCGAAGGGATGGAACAGCGTCTCGAAGAGCTGTTTATAGCTGTTCAGGCCCCGGCTGTTGTACATGAACATGGCCTCTTTGATGGTCAACGTAAAAAGGAGCATACAAATCGCCGCCGAAAAGGGGCCGAACCACCCAGCGGAGACGAAGTTCTGAAAGGCCTGATTGCCCGAGGCAAAGCCGCCTCCGGCGTGGGAGCTGAACAGCACCGAGGCCACGGAAAAACAGGAGCCAAAGGAGACTGCTCCAGCCACTTTGATTTTCTTGTCCATCCTAAATCTCTCCTTTGTAAAATCTCGTTCTAGGACATCTCAACTCAGCCCTAAAGGGAGCTGGATTCTCTCCGAAGGGCCATAGTGCCTTTGGGCTTTCTATGATTCCCCAGGAATCACCTATAATTGATTTTTAAAATACCTCAATAACAACACAAATGGTGAGAACGCAAAAAAGCCGGGACCTCGTAGCGAGATCCCGGCTGGAAGGGCCTGAAGTCCCTAGAAAGATAAAAGGCCTTTCGATAGGGACACGACACAGGAACGACT
>CAZNRB010000074.1:0-8378 GCA_964575405.1 uncultured Synergistaceae bacterium
GGCCGGGGCGGCCTGGGGTACCCTGTGGGCCCAGCTGCTTTCTTTCCTATGGGTGGCGGCCTTTTATTTCCGCGGCCAGGGAGCCCTAAGGCTGGCCTGGCGCCATCTGGTCCCACGGTGGCCGATCATCAAGGAGACCGTGGCCGTCGGGGTGTCCCCCTTCATCTCGGGCATCACCTTTTCGGTGCTTATGATCGTCTACAACCAGCTCTTGGGCTCCCTGGGCGGCGAGCTGGCCATCGCTTCGGTGGGCATCTTCCTGAGCCTGGACTCGCTGCTGTTCATGCCGGTGCTTGGCATCGGCGAGGGCATGATGCCCCTGGTGGGCTACAACTACGGCGCCGGTAAGCTCCACCGGGTCCGGGAGACCACCAAGATGGCCATGGTCTTCTCGGTGGGCTATTTCCTGGTGACCTTTGCCATGGCGGTGCTGATCCCCTATCCTATGGTACACCTCTTCAACAGCGACAACCCCGAGCTGATCGATATGTCCGTCCGGGCCCTGAGGCTGTCCTATTGGGGCATGCCCTTTTCGGGGATCACTTTGCCGGCGGGCTTTCTCTTCCAGGGCCTGGGCAAGGCCAGGATGGCCCTGTGCCTCAGCCTGGGCCGCCAGGTGATCTATCTGGCGCCGCTGTGGCTTCTGCCGCCACTGCTGGGCATGGACGGCGTGTGGCTCAGCTTCCCCGTCTCGGAGATCCTGGGCTGTCTGGTGGCGTCGGCGCTGCTCTGGCGGGAGACTCGCCGCTGGAAGGCTCTGGAAGGGGGAAGACCTTCGTCCCAGCCCTAGGCGAAACCTCAGAATCCCGGCGCTTTCATAGAGGAGTATAATATAACTGGGTTGTTCCATTTCTCTTCTCGAACAAGGAGGCTCTCTCTATGAAAGCACAGAAAGCACAGGTCTATTTCGCTCCCTTCGACCGGCGGTCTCCCCAAGGCCGGCCCATCACCGAAAGCCGCCTGGCCAGGATGAAGACCCTGGTGGACGCCGTCTCGCTGAAGGGCACGGTGAACTCCGGCGATCTGACGGCCCTGAAGCTCCACATGGGCGAAGCCGGCAACGACACCTATCTGAGGCCCGTCATGGTCCGGGTGGTGGTGGACGCCATCAAGGAAGCCGGCGGCAATCCCTTTCTCTGCGACACCAACACGCTCTACACCGGCAGCCGCAAAAACGCTGTGGACCATCTGCTGACGGCGATCCGCCACGGCTTCGGATACGAAGTGACCGGCGCGCCCACGATCATCGGCGACGGGCTGAAGAGCAACGACTATCGGGAAGTGGCCGTCGACGGCGACTTTTTCCAGTCCGTGAAGATCGCCTCGGCCGTCGTGGAGGCCGACGCCATGGTGGTGCTGTCCCACTTCAAGGGCCACGTAGCGGCTGGATTCGGCGGTGCCCTGAAGAATTTGGCCATGGGCTGCGCCCCCGCCGTGGGCAAAAAGGAACAGCACGCCGCGCGGTTGATGGTAGATCATGAGCGCTGTATAGGTTGTGGACGTTGCAGCCGGAACTGTCCCACCGGGGCTATCACACTGAGCCAGGGCCAGCATCCCAAGGCCTCGGTGGACAAGGAGATCTGCATCGGCTGCTGCGAGTGCATGACCGTGTGCCCCACCGAAGCGGTGTCCATCGACTGGACCCGGGACAACATGGGCGATTTCAACCGCCGCATGATCGAGTACGCTGCCGGGGCCGTGGCTGGAAGGAAGCGGGTGGTCTACATCAACGTGCTCATGGACATCACGCCGCTCTGCGACTGCGTGGGCTGGAGCAGCGCCTCCATAGTGCCCGACATCGGCCTGTTGGCCTCCACGGACCCTGTGGCGCTGGATGCCGCCTGCTATCAGCTGGTCACCGATGCCCAGGGAGCCGCCGGAGGCAGAGCGGCGCAGTGCGGCTGCGGCAGCGATAAATTCCACGCCATCCATCCCACTACGGAGCCTAAGGTTCAGATCGAACACGCCGAGAAGATCGGCATGGGCACCAGTCATTACGAGCTGATAGAAATTTAAAGCCCAAAAAGGCAGAAAAAGCGCTTCCCATAGGTTCTCAGAAGAGAAGCCCTTTTTCGCCGCCTATGCAAAAAGAGCAGAAAAGCCTAAAAGGGGCTCTCTGCTCTTTATTTTTACGAAATCATCACTGGCAGCGGCCGTAGGCCACCAGGAAATCTCCGGCCCTGACGCCCAGGGAAAGGGCATGGTAGAAGACCACGCCGTTGAAGCGGGATCGGACCTCTTGGATCTTTTCGCCCTCCAGATCCCGAAGGGTACCCAGCAGCCCGCCAGCCTGGACGGCATCGCCGGCCTTGACCAGGGGGAACCACATTCCATCGCTGGAGGCCTCTTGATAGCAGGTCTCCAGAGCCTCCTGCTGGAAGCCGTTGATCTTGGCCTGGGGGCCCATGCCCAAAAAGCCCATGAGGCTCAGGACGCAGCGGATGCAGCGCTCCACTTCCTCCTGTTTCCACTCCCCGCGGCCGCCGATCTCGATCAGCATAGCCGGTACACCGGCAGTTCGAGCGGCGCAGCTGAAAAGGCCGTCCGTCGACGTGGAGGGGATTCGATAGCCCACGTCCATATGGGACGCTGCTCGACGGATGTAGTCGCTCTTTTCCAGCCCCCTGGGGAAGAACACCAGGGGCACCATGTCCTCGTGGACGTCTCCGCCGTGGAGGTCCACCAGAAAATCGGCCTCGGGGTAGATGTGATCTTGTACGGCCCTGGCTATCTGCTGGCTGGCCGTGCCGCCTTCCGGGGCCGGAAAGACCCGGTTCAGATTCTTGCCGTCGCTGGGCACCAGCTGACGCGCCCCGGCCAGGAATCCCTCGGGATTGACCACCGGGAGGATCAGCAGCCGTCCCTTGAGAGAGCGGGGATCGACTCGCTCAAAGAGTTCACGGGCAGCCAGCATGCCCACGTATTCGCAGCCGTGGACCCCGGCGGTGACCACCAAGGTCGGTCCAGGCTGGGCTCCCTGAAGGACCCAGACCTGCAGGTCCCCGGCAGCTCCGGCCGGTAGAGCCTTCTTATCCCGCGTTCCGGGGGCGGCGCTGAATTTCGATTCCATTGCTCTGTTCCTCCTTTTCTGTGTTGCTCTCGTCGGCCTCGGACTTTTGCCTTCGGGGGCATTCTTTGACGAGGCCGAGGATATTGTGGGGCCAAAGCTCCCTTTCTGTCAAGGCGTCACCGCACTTCTTTGGGCGCCTTGAAAAAGGATTGCCGGAGGGCCTGGGAGCATTTTGTCTGATGGCCTTCTATTTTCTTTTTGGGTCCTGAGGATGGCGTCAGCGAAAAACGGTTTTACAGATTTTTCTGGAAGAGCCATCGGATTTTCTACGGCAGGTTTTTTTGAGGGGCAAGTGTGTCTAGAGGGGAATATTTGAAATATTTAAAGATCATTTTGTTCTTAAGGGGTTATCCCTTTATTATGGTGAATTGGGAATTTCTTGACTGGAACTGCTCATAGGTATTATAATATTTTATAAACTTTATCGAAGAAAGGAAATCTAAAAGTGAAGAAAAAGCTTCTCGTTCTGTTTTCGCTTTTGGCTTTGGCGGTCCCGGCGTCTTCTGCCTTTGGACGGGAAAGCCGTCTGGTTATACCCAGCGCCAGCTGCGTTTCCAACCTTAACCCGTTGCTGGAGAGCTATAAAGAGGGGGCCGTGATGCTAAATCCCCTCTACGACCCTCTCTATGTCAAGGATGTGGACGAGACCCGGTTTTATCTGGCCCAGTCCTATCAAGTCTCCGAAGACGGCACCGCGGTGGAATTGACCCTGAAGGAGGGTCTGACATGGCACGACGGCGAAGCCATCACTGCCGATGACCTGATTTTCACCCTAGACGTGAACGCCGATACAAACAACGGCGCCGGCAATACCAATGCCGTGATCCTCGGCGACCAGCTCGTGAGCTACCGCAAAAAGGGACCTCTGACGGTGGAGATCACCCTTCCTTTCCCATCGGCCTCCTATCCCGATCTGTTAGGGCAGGTCAGGCTGATTCCCGCCCACGTCTTTGGCGGTGACACCAAGATCGTCGGCTCTCCGGCCAATCTCTCCGGCGTCGGTTCAGGGCCTTATAAGCTCCGGGAGTTCCGGCAGGATCAGTATCTGGCCCTTGAAAAATACGATGGCTACTATCGCGGAGCTCCTTCAATTGAAGAGATAATATTCCGGATCATCCCCAACAGTTCGGCCCAGGAAGTGGCCCTGCGGAACAGCGAGATCCAGTTCATGGAACTGTCCAACTCCTTGGCGGTCCAGAGGTTCTCGGAGGATCCTAACTTTTCGGTTATCACCTATCCTGAGGGCCGGACAAATTACCTGGCCGTCAACAAATTTTGCCCCACCTTCAGCGATCCTAGGGTAGTGGAGGCTATCTTTGCGGCTCTGAACCGAGAGGAGATTATCTTAGGGGCTTACGGTGAGGATATGGCCGAGCCTGCCAATTCTGTGCTGAGCAACCAAAACACTTTCTACGACAGCCACTGCGAAGGCTACAGCCAGGATCGGGATAAAGCCGCGGCCTTGGTGGAAGAACTGGGCTTGAAGGGCAAAAGGATGCGGCTCTATTTCAATTCCGAGCGCATTTACATGAAGGAGTCGGCTCAGATTATCCAGCAGCAGTTCCGGGCGGTGGGCATCGACCTGGAAGTTCTGCCCCTGGAGTCGGCTGGATTTTTCCAGAAAGTTTTCGGAACCGACGGCGACTATGAGTTCTATCTAAACGGCTATGCCGCCGTGGGCGATCCCGATAGAGTAGTGGCCGGCATGTTGGACGGCACCTGGGGATGCAATTTAAAGGTCAGCGATGAGGCCCTGCAGCTATGGAACAAGGCCCGTCAGGTCTTTTCCGACGAGGAAAGGGGCCAGATCTACAAAGAGATCCAGCGTCTCACCAACCAGGAGCGTTCCTGCTATCCTATAGCCTATCCGAACTACATTTTCGCCGTTCCCTCATGGCTCAAAGGCGCCGACGCCATCAGGCGGACGCCTATTTTCGAGGATTATACGAAGCTTTTTATAGATCAATGATCAGCCAAGGCCGGCGGCATAAACTGCCGCCGGTTTTTCTCGAAAGGGGCGCCCTTCGATAAGGTTGCCCGTCTCTTGATGGGGGAGTCCTAAGTGAGAAGCTTTGTCTTGCGACGTTTTCTTCAAATGCTGTTGGTCTGCTGCGTTCTTTCGGTGGCCTGTTTCGCAGTGATTCGCTTTGCCCCCGGCGACCCGCTTTACATTTATATGACCCCTGGGGCCACTGGCCACCGCATGACCGATCAGGAACTGCAGCGGATGCGGGATTCCCTGGGACTCAGCGGGACTTTGACCGAACAATATCTGAGCTGGCTCAAAAAGGCACTGCAGGGCGATTTCGGTTTTTCCCTGAGCAATCGGGAGCCGGTGCTGGATCAAATTCTGGAAAAGTTGCCCTGTACCGCAGGACTCATGGGCGTCTCGTTGCTGATAGCTCTGACAGTGGCGATCCCTTTGGGCATTTGGGCTGGTACCCGCAAAAACACTCCCGCCGACGGGGTCATCAGCGCCATTACCTACTTGGGCATATCGGTGCCGGCCTTCTGGCTTGGTATCATGATGATCGTGTTGTTTTCGCTGAAACTCCGCTGGTTTCCCAGCTCGGGGATGAGGACCATTGGCCTATACTCCTCCTGGGACGTAATACGCCACAGAGTGCTCCCGGCTGCTGTGCTGAGCCTCGGGAATATGGCGGTTTTCGTCCGCTACATTCGAGCCAACACCATCGATCAGCTCGAAGAGGAGTACGTTCAGACTGCTTTGGCCAAGGGCCTTTCCCAGCGGCGGGTCTTTTACGGCCACGTGCTTCGAAACTGTCTGTTGCCGGTAATAACCGTGGTGGGGGCCAGGCTGGGGACTTTGGTGACAGGGTCCTTTATCGTCGAATCGGTCTTTGCCTGGCCGGGTTTGGGAACTCTGGGCATGTCGGCTATCAATAACCGAGATTACCCCATGATCATGGCTATCGCCCTTTTTTCCTGCCTGTTCCTGCAGATGGGCAATTTCCTGGCCGATTTGCTCTACTGTTTTGTCGATCCGAGGATCCAGAGAGGAGGTGAAAACCATGGCTGAACTTTTGTCGCCTCTAGACGAGAGTAAGTTGACGCCCCAAGATTTCGTCAAGCTATCTCCTAGAGTCCCTTGGGATGGCTCCCCATCTCCGGAGCGGCCAAGCCTCCGGGGGTGGCGGATCTTTAAGGCTAACCGGCTGGCGTTGTCCTGCTCGATTCTCCTGGCGGTAATCGCCCTCTGTTCTGCCGCGGTGTCCTTGTCGCCTTACGATCCCGATTACATGGACCTGCAGGCCAAGATGGCGCCTCCCAGCTGGTCTCACTGGCTGGGTACCGACGAGCTGGGACGAGATTCCTTGACCCGGGTGCTCTACGGCGGAAGGGTCTCGCTAATGGTAGGTTTTTCGGCTATGGCCGTATCTCTGCTACTGGGCTCGATGATCGGCGCCGTCAGCGGTTGGGCGGGAGGGCGGATCGACGGGACGCTGATGCGCTGCGTCGACCTGTTCCAGTCGGTCCCCAGCCTGCTGATGATCATTGTGATCTACGCTTTTATCCCTGCCAACACTATAACGCTGATTTTCATGTTGGCTCTTTTCTCCTGGCCCTCGGTGGCGCGCATAGTTAGGGCTCAATGCCTCACTCTAAAGGAGCGGGATTTCGTGGCGGCTGCCCAGATATTGGGCTTGAGCCAAGGCCGGATTATCCTGCGCCACCTGTTGCCCAATATGGCGCCTCAGATGATAGTGGCCGCTTCTTTGAGCGTGGCCGGTGCTATTTTGGATGAGTCGGCGCTGAGCTTTTTGGGCTACGGAGTAAAGCTTCCCCAGTCGTCCTGGGGCAGTATGCTTCAGAACGCCCAGCAGTACATACTCTATGACCCGTTGTTGGCCCTGGTTCCGGGGCTTTTTATCCTGTTAACGGTGCTGTGCTTCAACGTCCTGGGCGATGCGCTGCAGCAGGCCCTGGATCCGAGGCTGCGCCGGTAAAGGGGTTCTCGTTATGGAACCTTTATTAACCGTCGATAATCTGCGGGTTTCCTATAGAAGCGGGCCTAAAGAAATCCAAGCTGTTCGCGGTCTATCCTTTCAGATCGGACGGGGCGATCAAGTGGCCTTGGTTGGCGAGTCGGGATGCGGCAAATCGGCAGTGGCCCGGAGTTTGATGGGACTGGTAGTGCCGCCTCAGGGAGAAGTGAAGGAAGGAAGCCGCGTTTTTTGCTGCGGCCGGAGCGTCATCGGTCAGGATCAGGAACAGTGGCAGTGCTTTCGCGGAAAGGTCTGCTCCATGGTCTTCCAGGACGCTTTAGCGGCGCTGAATCCTACCTTGACGGTGGGCCGTCAGATCGCCGAAAAGCTCCGGTTCCACGATGGCTTGACGGCCTCTCAGGCTAAGGCGGAGACCCTGAGGCTTCTGGATATGATGCGGATTTCCGGGGCGGAAAAGCGCTTTTACCAGTATCCGCATCAACTTTCAGGGGGCATGCGCCAGCGGATCATGATCGCCATGGCTCTGGCCTGCGGTCCTTCGCTGATGATCGCCGACGAGCCCACTACGGCCTTGGACGTGACTGTTCAGGCTGAGATCATGGACTTGATCAAGGATCTCCAGTCCCAGATGGACATGGCTGTGCTGCTGATCACCCACGATCTGGGGATAGTGGCGCATTTTGCCGAGAAAATTCTGGTCATGTACGCGGGAAAGATTGTGGAGAGAGGATTGAGCCGGGACATATTCTACAGAGCGCGCCATCCTTACACCCGAGCGCTTTTGCGGGCAGTGCCCAGGATCGATAGCCCTGCAGGCGAGCCGCTGAGGGCCATTGAAGGGGCCCCACCGGATATGTCCGCGCCGCCTAAAGGATGCGCTTTCTGGCTCCGGTGCCCCAATGCCATGAAGGTCTGCGCCGAACGGGAGCCGCCGCTCTACGGCTTTGAAGAGGGTCACAGCGCTCAGTGTTGGCTCTATTATCCTGGGATTCTCACAAATTAGGCCCTAAAACGGCAAAAGGGTGGTAGAAGGCCGCCGCGGCCAATGTCCGAAAAATTTTAACCGTCCCATGAAATCCCGAGTCAGCCGCCATGGCTAGGCTTTCTAGACACCATAAAAAGAGCGGAAGGATCCTCTTAAGATCCCTCCGCTCTTTTTCATGACAAGGTCTTGACAGCCCTTAGGGCCAGGTGTAATATTCCATCGTAAATACATGAATAGATGTTCATATGAGCGAGGTTAGCTATGAGTCCTAGAGAAGGCATGGAAATGGAACTCTGCACTGTGCCGGTGATCCATCAGGAGGCCGTCGACGCCGCTCGAGCCGGCCTGCCCGACG
>CAZNRB010000075.1:0-8312 GCA_964575405.1 uncultured Synergistaceae bacterium
CCGTCAACGCCGCCGCAGTGGCCACCGCGGCGTCTATGGCGTTGCCGCCCTTTTTCAGGATTTCCAGCCCAGCCTGGGCCGCCAGAGGGTTGCCGGTGGCCACCATGCCCCGGCGGCCCAGCACCAGGGCCCGCCGGGAAGGATAGGGGTAGGACAGAGCGTCAAAGGGAAACTTCATGGGATCATCCTTTCCGTCAAATTCCGTTCCGTTCCAGCTGCCAATTTCCGCCAAGGCCCTTAGGAAAGGCCCAGGCCAGAGGCTACTTCAAAAAGTCCCGGACGAACTGGACCATCACCGCCGCGCCGGTCTGGATGGCTCCCTCGTCGAAGACGTTTTTGGAGTTGTGGAGCCCCAGCCGGCTGTTGGGGTCCTGGTTGGCCGTGCCCAGGCCGAACTGGGCCCCTGGGGCGAACTGGGGGAACAGATAGGAAAAGTCCTCGGAGCCCATGGAAGGATGTTCCAGCGTCACCACGGCGCCGGCGCCGATGGTCTTTTCCGCCGCCGCCTGGAGACCCGCCACGATGGCGCCGTCGTTGATCAGCGGCGGCATGCCCCGGTCCCAGATCACCTCGCCCTGGCCCCGCATGGTCTCGGCGGTGCCCTTCACGATCCGGTCGATGGCCTCCTGCATGGCCTTGCGGCTCTCGGGGTTCAGGGACCGCAGGGTGCCGCTCATCTCCAAGTAATCAGGCACCACGTTGGGGGCCTTTCCGGCGTGGACGCTGCCCACGGTCAGCACGGCGGGGTGAATGGGATGGTTCTCCCGGGATATGACGGTCTGGAGCTGGGTCAGTACGTAGGCTCCGATGATCACCGGGTCCACCACTTTTTCGGGATGGGCGCCGTGGCCTCCCTTGCCGGTGATGCGGATCCGGAAGATGTCCGCCGAGGCGTTGCCGGGCCCGCTCTTGAGGCCCACGGTGCCCACCGGCAGCAGCGGCGACACGTGGAGGCCCAGGAAGGCGTCGGGCTTGGCCACCTTGTCAAAGCCGCAGGCTATGAGCTCCTTGGCTCCGGTGCCCTGCTCCTCGGCGGGCTGGAACAGGAACAGCACGTTCCCGGCGAGCTCTTCCCTCAGTCCCGCCAGCACCTTGGCGCAGCAGAGCAGCACCGTGGTGTGGATGTCGTGGCCGCAGGAGTGGCAGACCTCTTCCACCTGGGAGGCGTAGGGCAGTCCCGTGAGCTCCGCCATAGGCAGGGCGTCGATGTCCTCCCGCAGGGCCAGGGTCTTGCCAGGTCTGGAGCCTCGCAGCAGCGCTACCGCGCCGGTCTTCAGACCTATATCAGCGATCTCTATGCCGTATTCCGTCAGCTTTTCCCTGATCAGCGCAGTAGTGTTGAACTCCTGGTTGCTCAGTTCGGGGTGCTGGTGAATATGCCGGCGCAGAGCCCGCATCTCCTCCATATGGGGCGCCAGAAGGCTCATGGTGTCCATGGAATATCTCTCCTCTCTGCCTTCGTCTCCAGGACGGCAAGCAAATACAAAGTACCCCCGAAGAACCGGCCTGTCAACCGGTCTCCGGGGGGTGGGAAGTTCCACGTGCGAAAAGTTTTCAGGCTTTTGAAACTACTGGATGCAACCCTGAAGGTCCGCAGCGAAAGCTCTTATCTCTTCTTCGGTGGGATTGCGCATGTTGTTGGCCGAGACCCCAACGATGAGGCGGTAAAGATCGACCCCAGTTTCCTGGGCGACCTTTTGGAACAGAGGAACAAAGTTGGAGTGGCATCCTGAGTAGCCTAAAATTAGTTCTAGAGGCGTAACCGCCACGTGGTAATCGTGGCTTTCCATCGCCGGGATCAGCTTTTGATCCAGGAACTGCAGGAGTCCGTAAAAATCCACTTTCGTCTCTGTGCCTTGGCGGTTCAGCGCGGCAACAGCAGCCTCGGTAGCGATATTTCCGGCGCTACGAGCCATGCCCAAGAGGCCGCAATCCACGAGACCGGCACCGCCTTCCACCGCGCCTAAAGCGTTGGCCAGAGCCATGTAGAGGTTGTTGTGGCTGTGAATGCCCACCAGGAGGGACGGAGCCGCCTTTTTCAGAGCCTGAACATAGGCCTTGGCCTCGTGGGGCCACATATAGCCGGCGGAATCCATGACGGTAGCCTCAAAGACCCCCTGCTCCTGGAGCCAGGCCGCCTCTTTTGCCAGATCATCGGGTGAAAGCAGATAGGCTTTCATCATGGCAAAATAGACTTTCATGCCCGACGATCTGATCTTTTCGATGATCTCGGTCGTTTTATGGGCTTCGCCGGCATTGATCCCCAGACGGATAAAGCTAAAGCCCTTTTCCGCTGCCAGTGTCACCGCTTCGGGGCTGTAGTTTTTGGCGTTGAGAAATACCCCTACTTCTGCCTTGTCAAAGTAAGGCTTCGCCAGATCCAAGTACCGTTGCTCCTCCTGGTCAGAAGGCGACGAAGCCTTGACGGAGCCGTACTCTATGACGTCCACTCCATTGCCCGTAAGCCCCTCCATGATAGTAACAGCCAGATCATCGGGGAAACGGCTTCCCAACACATTGGCGCCGTCGCGCAAAGTGCAGTCCATAATGAGCATAACTGTATCTCTCCTTCAGCCAGCGGCTACAGACACTAAGCTTTCAAGAATTCACGGTTCACAATGCCCCGCAGATCCCAAGGCCCAGTCCGATCACAGGCAGCAATTTGATCCATACATATAGCGGCCATGTTGATGTCGTTATCAATGGTATTGCCGCTACAGTGCGGTGTGGTGACCACACAGTCCATGGATAACAGCGGAGAATCGGGCGAGAGAGGCTCCTCGGCAAAGGTATCAAGGCCAGCACCCATAATTTTGCCAGCTCTTAGGGCGTCGATCAGATCCTGCTGGTTCACCACTCCGCCCCGAGCCGTGTTGACGAGAATCGACGTGGGTTTCATCTGATCGAAAATTTGGGCGTTGATTATCCCCGCCGTCTCTTCCGTCAAGGGCACATGGATGGTCAATATATCAGACTGCCGGGCCAATTCCTGCATGGACACGAAACGATAGCCCCACTGCTTTTCCAGATCCTCGGGAAGCCTGAATACGTCGTTGTAGATGACCTGGGCGTCAAAGCCTTCTTTGACGATATGGGCCACCTTTTTCGCGATGCAACCCATACCGAAAAAACCAACCACTTTTCCGCTGATCAGATAGGATCGAGGGGAGTAGCGCTCCCGCAGCTGCTGGCCCTGCTTCATACCTTCTATGAGAGGCACTAGATTACGGTAAACGGCCAGCATCAACGCTACAGTCATCTCCGCCACCGGCTGGCTGTTACCTCCAGTGCAGACAGCCACGGGAATGCCCCGTTCCCCCGCTGCCTTGATATCTACGCTGTCGTAACCCACGCCCCAGCGGTGAATCATCCTGCATTTTTGCGGCAACTGGGCTATCTTCTCAGCGGGCAGCTTGATGGACCGACCGATGATATAATCGGCGTCGCCAAGCTCTGCCATCGGCGCATCCTTGGCCACCTGAAAAAGCTGAAAGCCTTCGGGAAGTTTCTCCTCCAGAGCCCTCAACATGTTCTCGGTATAGGAACCGTAGAGCGCTATCTTCTTCATGATCGATTTGCAGCCCCCCCTAAGCTCCTGAACCGGCTACCGATCCCTTGGATTTTCGATTGACCGCCTTCATCACTAGGGGCGAGAAGACCGAGGCCAAAATCAGCAACACCAGCACAATGCTTAGGGGACGGCCGAGGAAATACTTCATCAGACCGCCTCTAGCTCCTGCCAAGATCAGCGTGCGCCTCCAGTTGTTCTCGAGAATATCGCTCAACACCATGCCCAAGACCATCGGCGCGGTGGCGAAGCCCGTCTTGCGGAGGAAAAACCCGAAGAGCCCAAAGAAGACCATGACGAACACATCGAACATGCTGTTGCGGATCGCAAAGGTACCCAGCACCGACAAGGCGACGATCACCGGCCCCAAATATCCCGTGGGAACCAAACTGACGCGGGCCACGTACTTGGCGATATAGAGGCCAATGACGCCCATGGCGATGTTGGCGATTAAAAAGGCGATCATGACGGCGTAGGTTATGCTGGCGTGCTTCGTGAACATGGCCGCGCCAGGCTGCAATCCATGGATGAGCATGCCCCCCAAAAGAATGGCCGCCACGCTACTTCCCGGCAGTCCCAGAGTGATCAAGGGGATCAGTGCGCCACCGGTGGCTGCGTTGTTCCCGCTCTCGGAAGAGGCCACCCCTTCCATGGCGCCCTTGCCGAATTTTTCAGGATGTTTGGAGAACTTTTTCCCCAGGCTATAGCACACCCATGAGGAAATTCCAGCGCCCGCAGCCGGAACGATACCCACGATGGTACCGATGATGGAGCTCCGTACCATGGTAGGCACCAGCGTTTTCATCTCCGACCACGGCGGCAGCCGCCTTTGGCTCTGGGTGCTGTTCTCGTCCAGCACCGAGCCCTTCTTACCGCTGTAAATATCCTGGGCGATGATCATCACCTGGGATATGGAAAAAAGACCGATCAGCACCGGCACGAAGTTCAGCCCGTCCTCCAGCTGGATGGATCCAAGGGTCATACGGGGAACGCCTGTAATGGCATCCAGGCCGACACAGCCCAACAAAAGCCCCAATATGCCGGAGAAAATGCCCTTCGCCAAGGAGTCCCCGGCCAAGCTGGCAATGACCGTCAGCCCGAACACCGAAAGCAAAAAGTACTCCATCACCGAGAACTTCAGCGAGAAAGCTCCCAGAGGAGGCGCTATAAGGAGCATCGCCACAGCGCTGAAGATTCCTCCCACCATACTGGTAAAGGTGGCCACGCCGACGGCTTCGAGACCTCGGCCTTGCTTGGTAAGCAAAAAGCCGTCAATGGCTGTGGCCGCCGAGGCTGGTGTCCCAGGAGTGTGGCACAGAATAGCCGTAATGGATCCGCCATAAATCGCACAGGTATACATGGCCACCAACATGCTCAAGGCGGCGACAGGCCCCATGCCGTAGGTAACGGGGATCAGCAGCGACACGCCCATGGCCGCGCTGAACCCTGGGAGAGCTCCGATCACAATACCGCCCAGGACTCCGACGGAAAGGGCGATGAAAACTTCCCAGCTGGCTAGCAGCGAGAGGGCCGACATCATCGTATTCATCCCGAACCTCCTTTAGCGCATTTGGAGATAGGTGCCGATCCATCCCCAGTTATCGATAGAAACGTGCATCTGCCCTACAAAGAAGAAATAGATAAATACTATGTAGCACAGAACAATCAACAGGATGGTCTTCCAGGATGTCATTTTCATAAAGCGCATCAGAGCAACGACCATCACCGGAGTAGCAACGAAATAGCCGGCAAACCAGAACAAGACGGCGTAACAGGCCACCAGCACGAAGGTCATCAGGGGATACTTAATACCGCCCCAGGTCAGATAGGGCTTGATTTCCTGGCCTTCCGACCGGGCTTTGGCGGTCTGTTTGAGGCCGTCCAGCAAAATCACGATGCCCAAAGCCGCCAGAAACGCCGTCAGCATGTAGGGCATCATCGCCGTGTTTTTATCCAAACCCCGGTTTATCACCATCACGAACCCACAAAAAAGGAAGATCGGAATGGATATGTAAACGTTCTGGTGCAACTTCCGCTCCATAAAAGGTCCTCCTCCTTAATTACAACGTTCTTCGGGGAGGCTAGGTCCCATTTCTGGCAACAGGAGACCTAGCCTCCTGTTTACAGATCCTATTTAGAGACCTCCCACAGGCTCAGGCGGCTCGTTAAGGCCTTGTCCATGGCCTCCTCGTAGTCCTTGCCGGTAAGGAATTCGATCTGGCAGAGCATGGCGTCCATCCTCTGTTTGAATTCGGGGTCCTGGGCCACTTTGGCCAGGGCATCCCGCATCGTCTCCTTGATGGCCGGATCAACACCGGGCATGTAGGTAAAGCCCCTCAAGGAATAGGCCTCAAAGTCGCCTAACCCCAGTTCCTTCTCGGTGGGCACATCGGGCAAAAAGTCCGACCGCTCGCCGGAGAAGCAGACGATGACTTTAAAGCCGTTGTCCTCGGCGCCGGACATATCGCCAACGTTGCCGCTGAGCACGTCGGTTTCTCCGGCCAAGAACATGGTCTCTGCGTCACCGGCCCCGTCGGTAGGCACCGTGATGATCTTTGAACCGTGATACTTCTCGAGATATTTCCCCACCGACCCGTCACCGCTGGTGATGCCTACGCTGGAAGCTGCGATAATAATGGGATTGTCCTTCGCGTATTCCAAGAAGGAGGGATAGTCGTGGAAACGGGTCTCGTTTTGGCGAATAGCCAGGACCTGATAGTCTATCGCCATACTGGCCAGCAAATCGAAGCTGTCGATGGTCTCCTCCCTCGGATTGTTCTCGTCGTAGTGCCCCAACATGGCGGACATATTGATCAACGCCAAGGTATAGCCATCCGTCGGGGTCCTCTTCAGCAATCGGTTCCAGGCCAGCCAGCTGTTGCTTCCCGGCAAATTTTCCACAACTACGGGCACGCCAAGGTATTTTGACAGCGAAGAAGCAACGTAACGGCACATGATATCGGAGCTTCCTCCAGCGCTATAACCGCAGAGAATCGTCACCGGCTTTCCTGCCGGCCAGTCGGCTCCCCATGCTACGCCGCAGACCAAAAGACCTACCAACACCGCCGCGATGAACCTCTTGGAAAAACTTCTCATCCTTATGCTGCCTCCTTACATCGAGTGTATAGTCGCCGGCATTTCGCCGGAACGCTATCGCGCCGCTTAGGTAATCGCTTTAGGAAATCGATTACCGTTTATCTTCAAATAAAAGCGCCGGCCACGGCGCTAAGATAAGGTCCTGTCTACTGGTGCAGTGGAAGACCGGTAATAGATCTTCCCCTCGAGCCAACGCTTCTTTTGGCAGGGCTTCCCGCTATTAATGGTCTCAAAGAGCAACTCCGCGGCGATCTCCCCCATCTGCTGCATAGGCTGCTCGATAGCCGAAATCCCCGGAGGCACCAACTCCGACCAACCGATCACGTCGTAGCCGCAGACTCCAAGTTGCTGGGGGATTTGTATAGCCATCCGTGACAGCTCTCGCAGCAACAGGAAAAGCACCTGGGTATTGACCGCGAATACAGCCTTTCGCCGATCCGGAAACTCCTCCATAAAGCTAGCAACGGCCTGACGTATGAGATCCGGAGAGTTCCGCACCCACGCGATAGCCTGGTTCTCCGTCATCCCCGTCCTGAGGGCCGAATAATCCATAAACTGCTGGACCATCCAACGCTTGTGCCACGTGGGCTCGTCCACAAGCATCAAATGCCTTTCGTAGCCCCTATCCCACAGATGACACACCATTTCGCCGATGAGCTTTTTATGGCGAACCGCCACCGCACCATAGGGCCAGCCCTTCAAGGATCGGGTGCAGATGACCAGGGGAGTGCCGCTTTCGTAAATCTCTATGTACCGCGAAACATCCTGAGAAACAGGAATGACTATCAAACCGTCCACCTGCTGCTCCAGACAGTTCTGGAGAGCCGCCTGCTCTAAATCCGGGTCGTTGTTACTGGCATAGATGATGGTGCTGTATCCCTGGTTTTCGCAGACGTTGCGAATGCCTACGACTGTCTGGGATCCCACGGAGTATTTCAGCGTATGGACAACCACTCCGATCATCTTGCTCTTTTTCAATTTCAAGGTCCGTGCTGCCGTCATAGGCAGATAATGCAAGTCTCGGATAGCACAGGCTATCCTTTCCCTGGTCTGAGCCGACATGTGGTCGTAGTGGCCGTTCAGGTACCGCGACACCGTAGCCGTTGAAACCTGGACGGCCTTCGCTATATCGCCTATGGTTACCTTTGTCCCATTAGATGGCTTCATAAAATACTGAAATCCTCCACATGCCCCTCGGCAAAGGAGAGTCCTCTCCGCCGACAGTTAAATTATAGTGACACAAAAACCAAATAAGTCAATATCAATGATCTTAATTATACATAATACACAACAAAGGCCGAAATGATCGACGTTATATGCGCATTAATTCACTTAATCGGACTAGATCGCCTCGTGAAAAGCGTTCCAAACTAACTAGTCTTGATCAGCTCGCTGGACTACCCCGATCACAGGCTTCATCTTATCCTGAAGCACATTACTATGGAAGTCGCTTTTAGCCCAATCTCCTTTCCGATAACAAAAAAGGACGCCCCGGGGTTTCGGGAGCGTCCTGATGATGTCGCAGCTGTGGCAAAATCTGGGCCCTAGTACACCAAGCCCCGAATATCGGGGATCTGGTCGATCATGGCGTTGTCGGCCATGAATTTGGCGGTGCGCTCCAGCGACGCCAGGTCCTGGTCGGTGATGG
>CAZNRB010000076.1:0-8120 GCA_964575405.1 uncultured Synergistaceae bacterium
TGAGATCAAAGCCTTCGAGTCGGAGTTGATGCAAAAATTGCAGGAGTAGTCGGCCCCCACAATCCATTCTCTTGGTTCGAGTCCGGAAGTCGGCTCCAGCTAGCAATTACCCCCCGTAGGGCAAAGCTCTGCGGGGGGTGTTGCGTAGCCCCCAGGCTTTGCTGAGCCCAGCTTAGCCCCTAAAGCGCCCTATTTGCAGTCTCAAGGAGCTACTCCTTCAGATCAACCAGGCCGGCACAATGAAGTTCTGACGGTCCAGCGCCGGCAGCTGGGGCCTCAGGCAGATCAGGGGTCACACCCCGGCTATTTAATACATGGTGTTACGTAATAGCCGAAAATCCCTTGGCTTGTCAAAGCTTTACCGGCCAGCGCGGCCAAAGGCCATTCCTTCCGGGCATGGTGCAGTATTTAATTTGGGCATTTGATGGGGCAGCGGCCCTTTCATACAATGAGATTAGAAGCGGTGGAATCAAAGCCCCCAGGAGCTTTTAGGCGCCGAAGAGGGGGCGCGAAGGTCCCGATTTCCCATTTATAAGCATTAAGCCATTGTAAGGAGGAACGAAGATGTACGAAAAAATCTCAAAAAAGGCCAAGGCAGCAGCCCTTTTCTGCCTCGCCCTTTTCACGGCGGGAACCGCCTACGCCGCCGAGGGAGCTGAGGAATGGGACAAAGTCTTCCCCAAAAGCGATAAGGTGGAACACAGCAAGGTCACTTTCCATAACCGCTACGGCATCACCCTCACAGCGGACCTTTACAAGCCCAAGGATGCCGCTGGCAAGCTGGCGGCCCTGGCGGTCTGCGGCCCCTACGGCGCCGTGAAGGAGCAGGTGTCGGGGCTCTACGCCCAGACCATGGCGGAGCGGGGCTTTTTGACCGTCGCCTTTGACCCCTCCTATACCGGCGAGAGCGGCGGCCAGCCGAGGCACGTGTCGTCGCCGGACATCAACACCGAGGACTTCATGGCCGCCGTGGACTACCTTTCGCTGCGCGACGACGTGGACCCCGAGAAAATCGGCCTCATCGGCATCTGCGGCTGGGGCGGCTTCGCCCTCAACGCAGCGGCGCTGGACACCCGGGTAAAGGCCACGGTGACCTCCACGATGTACGACATGACCCGGGTCAACGCCAAGGGCTACTTCGACAGCGAGGACTCCGCCGAGGCCCGCTACGCTAAGAAGGTGGCCCTCAACGCCCAGAGGCTTGAGGACTACAAGAACGGCAGCTACGCCCCTGCCGGCGGAGTGCTGGACCCCGTCCCCGACGACGCGCCCCAGTTCGTCAAAGACTACAACGCATACTACAAGACGCCGCTGGGCTATCACCCCCGCTCGCTGGGCTCCAACCAGGGCTTTAACGCCACTGGCGCCATGTCCTTCCTGAATCAGCCCATACTCTGCTACTCCAACGAGATCCGCAGCGCTGTGCTGATGATCCACGGTGAAGAGGCCCACTCCTGCTATTTCAGCCGGGACGCCTACGAGGCCATGGTGAAGGACAACCCCTACAGCGACAACAAGGAGCTGATGATCATCCCCGGAGCGGTTCACACCGACCTCTACTACAAGATGGACGTGATCCCCTTCGACAAGATCGACCAGTTCTTCAGCCAGTACCTTGGAAAGTAGAGCACAGTAAACAAGAACTCCCGCTGTTTTCGCAGCGGGAGTTCTTGTTTACTGTAGATATGCAAATTGGGCTATTTGCCGCAGCCTCAGCCGCGGCAAATAGCCCTTTTATGGCCCTGTGGGGCCTGTTTTTATTTGAAGTTGTAGGCCGAGACGATGGGGTCTCTATGCTGAGTAACGTCGTTAAAGTACTCGTAGAAGCAAATTCCCAAGAAGCTGCCAGACACGTTGAAGATGTTGTTAAAGCCACGGCCTTGGAGGGCTAGCACGGCGTTGTAGCTCCTCTGGGCGCTCCGGCAGTAGAGATAAACGGGCCGGTCCTTGGGGATCTCCTCCATGCGCTGCCGCAGCTGGCTCAGGGGGATGTTGACGGCCCCCTTCACGTGGCCCTGGGCGTACTCCTTGGGCTCCCGGACATCGACAAAGTAGGCTCCTGACTGGACCAGATCCCGCACCGAATCGACCAGGACCTGACGGAAGGTGCCCTGAAGGAGGTTGCAGGCCACTAGACCAGCGTTGTTGCCGCCGTCCTTGGCGGTGGAGAAGGGAGGGGCGTAGCAGAGCTCCAGATCCCCCAGGTCCTCCACGGTGCCGCCAAATTTGATCAGAGTGGCCACGATGTCGGCCCTCTTGGCGGCGTCGCCCTTTGAGATGACCTGCGCGCCCAGTACCTTGCCGGTTGGCACCTGATAGATCAGCTTGTAGTGCATGGGCACGCTGCCGGGCATGATGGCCACCCGGTCCTGAGGGATCACGTAGGCCACAGCGTAATTGATTCCTGCTTTCTCGCACTGGGCGGCGGTGAGGCCCGTGCAGGCGCCGTTGTAGTCGAAGACCTTGATGCAGCTGGAGCCGACGAAGCCGCTGTTCTTGACGGTGCGGCCATAGATGTGGTTGGCGGCGGCCCGGGCTTCCTTCTGGGCGGGGCCAGCCAGGGCGATCGTGGCCGGTTTGCCGGTGATGCCGTTGGTGACCTCTATGACGTCTCCCACGGCGTAGATATGGGGATCGCTGGTGCGGTAGTTGCCATCGGTTTTGACGGCGCCGCGGTCGTTCAGCTCCAGACCGGCCTCTCTGGCCAGGGAGGAACAGGGCTTCACGCCGATGGCCATGACCACGGCCTGGCCTTCCACCACCCTGCCGGATTCCAGCACCAGGTCGGAACCCCGGAAGGCCGTGACCTTGTCGCCCAGCACCAAATTGACGCCCTGGTCCAGCATTTCCTTGTGAAGTATCTGGGCCATATCGTAGTCGTAGGTGCTCAGGATCTGGGGCAGGGCCTCCACCACCGTCACGTCGCAGCCAGCCTTTTTCAGGTTCTCGGCCACCTCGATGCCGATAAAACCGCCGCCGACCACCGAAATTTTCTTAACTCCCTCGGCCTTGACAAAGTCGTAGAGGGCTGCCAGGTCCACCAGGTTCTTCACGGTGAAGACCTTGGCGCCTTCGATCCCTTCGATCTTTGGGACGATGGCGTCGGCGCCGGGGGCGTAGATCAGCTTGTCGTAGCTCTCTTCGTACTCTTGCCCGGTCAGAAGGTTCTTGACGTGGACGCACTTTTTATACCTATCGATGGCCGTCACCTCATTGGAGACCCGGGCCTCGATGTTGTACTGGCTAGCAAAACGCTCCGGTGTCATGAGCAGCAGCTTGTTGTGGCTGTCCACGGTCTCGCTGAGGCGGTAGGGCAGACAGCAGTTCGAAAAGGAAACGTGGGGGCCCCTTTCAAAGATGATGATCTGGGCCCTTTCGTCCAGTCTTCTCAGTCTTGCCGCCGCGCTGGCTCCGCCTGCCACTCCGCCTATAATCAGATATTTCATGGATCATGTCCTCCTTAGACAGCATCTTCCATCGCTTCGAGGAAATTCTCTCCCTTGTTTTTCCGACGGCGCTCGGTCTGTTCTATACCGCTAAAGGATTGTTGTTTCATTTCAGCGCCCTCCCCGGTCTGGTTGGGATGGCACCATCATACAGGAGCTGACCCTATTTTCAAGCCAAAATGAAGGAATTGATCAGCGGTGCCTTATCTTTTGCCCCTTGACAGGCGGCGGAGGATCTCCTATGATACAGCCCAAGAAACTTATGTTTAAAAAAATAAGCTTTAGAATTTGACGTTCACTAGTCTCAAACCCTTGGAGTTGTTGTAGCCTTCGGGGGCGGTTCTGGCCACAGGAGAGGAGGGGTATTTGTGGTGATCAAACAAAGCGGCGATTTCACCGTGGCCTCGTCGATCCGCGGAGGCAAGGGCAGCGCCAAGGTCTTCAACGTGGCCTTGCCGGTGCCTGAGGGGCCTCTGGCGATGGCCTCCAGGATAGAGCTGGAGCCTGGCGCATCCATAGGCCTCCACCGTCATGACGCTGACGAAGAGGTCTACGCTATAGTCTCGGGCCGAGGAACTTACAGTTCAGAAAGGGGCTCTGTCTGCGCCCGGGAAGGCGACATTTTCGTGACGAAAAAGGGGTCCTCCCACGGCCTGCAAAACGACGGTGACGGGCCTTTGGTGTTTTTCGCCGTAGTGGCCCGGTGAGATCTGACCAGTCCAGGACTAGCACCTTGACGGCATGGTGAAGAAATTCGTTCTTACTTATCGTAGGGGGCTTTAGACAGTGAAGAAAATTTTCGCATTATGGGCAGCCATTGGATCCATATTGCTGTGCCAGGGAGTCACAGCGGCGACGGAGATCAAAATAGGCCACGTGCTCAACAGCGACCATTCGTGGCATAAGAACCTACAGGGCTTTGCGGACGAAGTCCAGGCCGCTACCGAAGGGCGGGTGGCCATCCAGCTTTATCCCAGCTCCCAGCTGGGCAACGAAAAGGACATGGTAGAAGGTCTGGCGCTGTCTATGATCGACGGGGCCCTCATCGGAGGAGGTTCTTTCCAGTCCCTGGACGAGAAGTTCGGCATAGAGGCGCTGCCCTACGCTTGGCCCAGCCACGAAGCGGCATATGCAGCCTTTGACGGGAAGTTGGGAGAGGTGCTGTTCGATCTTTTGCAAAGTTACGGCATCGAAGGGCTGGCATGGTGGGAAAACGGGTTCCGTCATATCACCAACAACAAGGGTCCCATAGTGGTGCCCCAGGACCTTCAGGGACTGAAGATCAGGGTGACGCCCGATAAAATGCGGCTAGACACCTTTCAGCAGCTCGGCGCTTCTCCTATGGCTATAAACTTCGGAGAGCTCTATTCGGCTCTTCAGCAAGGCGTGGTGGACGGCCAGGAAAATCCCTATTCCATAATTTATTCCAACGCCTTCAACGAAGTTCAAAAGTATCTTTCCAAAACGGCCCATATCTGGGGCTCCGCCATCCTTTGCGTGAACAGCGCCGTCTGGGGACGGATTTCCGAGCAGGATCAGGCTACCATCAAGGAGTTGGCCCACAAATGGGGCCTGAAGCAACGGCAGGAAACGGTCCAGGAAGAAGAGGAAGTGCTGAAAAAGCTGGTGGACAGCGGGATGATAGTCAACGAAGTGGACACGGCGGCTTTTCAGCAGGCAGTTCAGCCGGTGTGGGCGAGCTATGAGCAGACCTTCGGCAAAGAATTGATGGATCTGGTCCGTTACTATGGAAAACCATAAGAAAACAGAGAAACGGTCCGACTTCGCTGGGCCCTATGGCCTGCTGGAGCTTTTCGTGGCCCTGGCGGTGATGGCTATCTTCGTCGTGGTGGTCTTGGAGATCCTTTCCCGGTACGTACTCCTCCAGTCCATCGCCTGGAGCAGCGAGCTGTGCCAGACCTTGCTGGTGTGGATCACCTTCGTCGGGGCAGCTGCGGCCCTCAGGACCGATGGACACATGGAGATCACCATGGTTTTAAACAGGATCCACAGCGCTAGGGCTAAAAAAGTCATTTTGATCCTTCGGGACTTGGCCATCTTGGCCTTTGTCTGTGTCGGCACCGTCGGCGGCCTGAAGCTGGTCATGAGGACTTGGAAGATGACTACCACGACACTTCAGATTCCGGCTGGAGTGTTGTATTTGGCCTTCCCGGTGGGGTGCGCTTTCATGATCCCTCTGGTGCTTCACCGTCTTTATAAGCTGTTTACGGAAAAAGGGTGATCGTTATGGTCCTTCTCGCTGCTGTCTTAATAATCGCCATCGCCATGACCTTGCCCATATCCTACTCCATAGCTCTATCGGGCACGGTTTACCTCATGGCCCAATCCAGCTTGCCAATTCTCTCCATCGCCCAGCGCATGGTGGTAGGCGTGGATTCCTTCACGTTGCTGGCCATCCCCCTTTTCCTCCTGGCCGGGGCTCTCATGGCCGAAGGTGACATAACACCCAGGATCATGAAATTTGCTTCCACCATGGTGGGCCATATCCGCGGAGGCATGGCCATGGTGCTGGTGGTATCCTGCATGCTTTTTGGAGCCATCTCAGGGTCCGGCGTCGCCGGGGTGGTGGCCGTGGGGTCCATCATGTTACCGGCCATGAAGGACCAGGGATATAAGCCAGCCTTCAGCGCCTCCTTGTTGGGATGCGGTGGTGCCCTGGCCACTATTATCCCTCCCAGCATCGTCATGGTGGTCCTGGGAGTCACCATGGGAACCTCTATCGGCCGACTCTTTATAGCGGGCTTTATCCCCGGTGTGCTGTCGGGTCTGGGGTTGATGGTGGTGGCTTACTATTTTGCGAAGAAAGATGGCTATCCCAAGCTGCCTAAGGCCACCGTGGCCGAAAAATGGAAGGCCTTTAAGGGAGCCCTTCTGCCAATGGTCACTCCGGCCATCATCATTGTGGGGATCCATAAGGGCATTTTCACCGCTACCGAAGCCGGTGCCGCCGCGGCTCTTTACGCACTGGTGCTCTCCAAGTACGTATACCGCCAATTGACGTGGCGCCGCTTTTTGGGAATCTGCTTAGAGGTAGGGAAAACCAGCGCTGCGGTGCTGTTCATCATCGCGGCAGCTAGCCTCTTCGGCTGGGTTCTCACGTCCCAGAACGTTCCCCAGAAGGTAGCCGAGGCCGTGCTGGCTATTTCCGACAACTACTGGGCGGTGATAATCTTTTTCAACGTGCTGTTGCTCATTTTGGGCACCTTCATGGAGACTACCGCCATAATTCTCATAACAGTACCCATTTTGATGCCCATCATGACTCAGATAGGCGTGGACCCTATCCATCTCGGGGTTATGATATGCATAAACATGGCCATAGGCGCCAACACCCCGCCGCTGGGCGTGGATTTGATGACGGCCTGCAAGGTAGCCGATGTGCCCTACGAGGACTCGTTCCGCTATATCCCCTACTTTTTGGTAGCCATGACCGTGGTGCTGGTGTTGGTCATCGTCTTTCCTGTCCTTTCTACTGGGCTGCCAGACCTGCTGATGGGGCCTGCTGTCGGGGTCTAGGGACCTGCCCCAGCCGCTAGAACGTTGCTCCAGAAAACCTACGCCAGAGCCTTGATAATGAATTTATCTCTACCCCGAATCGGATCGGCGGTGTCCCGGTGAGATGATCCGCTATCTCCAAGCTTAGCACTCCGCCGCATCAAAAAGCAGCGCCGCCCCCGGCCTGGGCCGGGGGCGGCGCTCGTGCATTGGAATTTTACTAGGCGTGGCGTCACAGTGCCAGACCTTCCAGCCAGGTCCGCACCGCTAGAAGGGGCCGAAGTGGGGATCCGGTCCAGCTGCGGGCTCTAGGAGCCCTAATTTCCCTTGGCTGGCTTCAAGGGACCGTAAAAATAGCTGGCCGTGGCTCCGCCGTCGATCAGGAAGGTAGAACCGGTGATGAAGGCCCCGGCAGGGCCCTGTCGGTGAGGCCTTTAATCGACGCCCGGTCTCCTAGGTCCATTTCCACCGGCAGGGTGTCGAAGCCGGCGTCGTTCATGATCTTGCTTATGGCCTCGGCGTTTTCGCAGTTTTTGTCGCCGATGAGGATCTTTTTGCCAAAGCCAACTCTGCGGGCGATGGCCATTCCTATCTGGCCCGTTCCCGTCAAAATCAGGACTTCCATAGAATCTCCTCTTTTCCCTTTTCTTCCCTTTCCTCTCGTGCTGCTTCCCCTTTGCGCCTGACCCCCTACAGGCCCGTCAATTTCTCCATGGCCGGGGCGTAGCGGCCGCCGAAGACCGGGATGGAGTCCGACAGCGCGGTGAGGCGTTCCACGTCCTGTTCGGTCAGCTCCACGTAGGCAGCGCCCATGTTCTCCTGAAGGCGCTGCTCCCTTTTGGTGCCCGGGATGGGCACGATCCAGGGCTTTCGGTGGAGCAGCCAGGCCAGGGCCACCTGGGACGGCGAAAGGCCCTTTTCCTCGGCGAAGGCCTTGACCGCTTCGGCCAGGGCCTGGTTTTTGGCCAGGTTTTCCTGGTCGTTGAAGCGGGGGATGGTGAACCGGATGTCGTTTTCGGCGAAGGTGGCCCCTTGGGCCACGGTGCCCGTCAAAAATCCCTTGCCCAGGGGGCTGAAGGGCACCAAGCCGATGCCCAACTCCTCCAGGAGGGGCAGGATCTCCGATTCCAAATTGCGGTACCACAGGGAATATTCGCT
>CAZNRB010000077.1:0-7860 GCA_964575405.1 uncultured Synergistaceae bacterium
AGGTCGCTGTCGGAGCCGTAGACCGGCGAGATCAGCGGGTTTTTGAGGTCCTCACTCTGGGCATAGGCCCCGGCGGCGGTCCGGATCCAGCCATCATAGGATACCAGCATGGAGTCCACGCCTTCGTTGGTGACGTAGCTGTCGCCGATTTTGTCCAGGTCCGACCAGGGGGTGCCGGAGATCAGCGCCGCCGGCAGGGGGACGCCGGCCTCCAGGGCCTGAAGGGCCAGGATCAGCGCCATGGCGCCGCCGGTGGATGTGCCCATGACGGCGATGTTCTGGGCGCCGTGGCGGTTCACCAACTCCCGATAGACCGCAAAGGCGTCGTCGATAGCGGCTGGGAAGGGGTCCTCGGGGGCCGTCCGGTAGTCTGGCACTATCACCCTGTAGCCGTTGAAGTGGGCCATCAGCAGCCCCTCGCCGATGCTTGCCATGCCGCCGCCGAAGACGTAGCCTCCGCCGTGGATGGCGTAGATGATCTTGTCCTCCTTGCCTGCTCCCAGTACCGGCGGCGTCAGGGTCCGCACTGTGACGCCGCCGGTGACCTCCTGGTCGATCCGGACCTGGTATGCCTGGGCTAAGGCCAAGACGTGGGCGTCGCTCTCGGGGCCTCGTTCTCTCTTGGCTGCCGAGAGATCGGGAATTGTTTCTTGTCGTTGATGTTCCAGCGCCCTGTTGATGGCCTGGGCCATGGGGACGCTGACGGTAGACGGTGCCGGGAAGTGCCTCGAATCCTGGGCCCACAGGGGGCCGCAACTCAGCGCCAAAATGGCTAGAAGGGCCATCGTCTTTTTGGAGCGGAATCTTGTCATTTCGATCGTCTCCTTTTGAAATGTCTGATCTGAAATGTCTGATCAGAGGGAGCTCCTAGCCCATTATTAATATATCACGCCCCATCGCTTAAATGTTGGAAATGGCCGATGCCAGGGCGGGGAATTTGACTATAATGAAAAGCAGTTTCCTAGGCAATTTGCTGCTTCCCAATCGGGGGCAAAATTCACTGCTTTTACGCCTGCAGGATTTGAGAAAAGAACCATCGGAATTAGAGAGCACAGAGAGGAGAAGACCATGGCAAAGATCAGAGTCATCCTAGCCGACGACCATCCCCTGACCCGTCAGGGGCTGAAGGCCTATCTGGAACGGGAGGAAAATTTGGAGCTGGTGGGCGAAGCCGCCGACGGGACCGAGGCCTGGAAGCTCATTGAAGAGCAGAGGCCCGACGTGGCGCTGCTGGACATCAGGATGCCCGGCCAGGACGGCATATCGCTGGCCCGGAGGATTAAGGAGTCGGGCCAGAAAGTGGCGGCCATCATGCTGACGTCCTACGATTCCCAGCAGTACGTGCTGGCTTCGCTGAAGGCCGGCGCCAAGGGTTTTGTCCTCAAAACCACGTCGCCCCAGGCTTTGGCCAAGGCCATCCAGACCGTGGCCGCCGGAGGGCTCTTTCTGGACAGCGAAGTGGCCTCGGTGATGGGCGCCCAGGAGGATCTCACCGAGGAGCTGTCGCCTCGGGAGCGGGAAGTGTTGCTCTACGCCGCCCGGGGGCTCTCCAGCAAGGAAGTGGCCGCCCGGCTCTATATCAGCGAGCGCACCGTTCAAACCCACTTGGCATCGGTCTACGATAAGCTGGGGGCCCACAACAAGACCGAGGCCATGCTGTTGGCGCTGAAGCACGGCTTGCTGACGCTGGAGGAGCTTTTGGATTGAAGCGCAGCCTGATCCTGGTGCTGTTGATGGCCCTGCTGATCCCCGCCGTGGCGGTGACCTGCGTGGCCAGCCTGGGCATGGCCACCCACGAGAGGGCTATGGCTAAGATCATGTCATCCTACGTGATGAACATGGCCGAGAACGTGGCCGCCAAGATCCAGGCCTCCAGCCTGGTGCCCTTTCGGCTGAACAGGGTTATGATCCATCTGGAGGCTCTGGACTTCTTCAGCTGGGGCCCTGAGCTGCCAGGCTGGGTGGCGGTGTTGGATTCGTCGGGCAAGCTGGTGACGGCCTCGCCTGGCGCCGGGCGGCTAGGCGAAGTTTGGAGAATGGGCGCCCGGGTCCCCATGAACCGGGCCGTGCAGGTCCGGGACGATCAGGACGAACGCTACACCTTGGCGGTGTACCCCACCGACAGCCGGGGCAGCTTCTACGTGGTGGCTGCCGTGCGCTGGGGCGATCTCCTGGGGCCTATGGTGCGGTCCAACCGGCTTTGGATGATCCTGCTCTTTTTGACGGCCCTGTCGGGCAGCGTGGCGGTGGTGATCCTCTGGCGGTGGATCATCGGCCCGCTGAAGAGGCTCACCGACGACGTGGCGGTGTTGCGCTGGGGCGACGAGGTGCCCTGCCAGGACGACAGTGCCGCTGTGGTGGAGCTGCGAAACCTCCGGCAGGTGCTGTGCCGCCTCTCTTTGGCGGCCAAGGACCGCATGGAGCTGTGGAAACGGTACACCAGCGACATGGTGCGGGTTCAGGAGGACGAAAAGGACCGCTTCGCCCGGGAAATCCACGACGGTGTGGTCCAGGAAGTGACGGCCCTGGTCCAGAGGATTCGCCTTTCCAGGATGGAGGGCAACGAAACCGACCGGGCCGAGAACCTGCGGCTGGCCGAGGAGATAGGCACCGACACGGTGCGGGAGCTGCGAGAGCTCTGCAACCAGCTCACGCCGCCTTGGCTTGATCTGGGGCTGGAGCACGCTTTGACGGAGCTGACGGAGCGGCTGAACCGCTATATGGGCGTCCCAATTCTGTTGGAAATAAAGGAAGAATCGCTGTCTTCCGACGGGGTGCTGGCTTTCTTCAGGATCACCCAAGAGGCCATTTCCAACGCCGTCAAGCACGGCCATGCTACGGAGATCTCCGTGCAAGTGGACAGGCCGGGGGATTGCACCAGGCTGATAATCGAGGACAACGGCTCGGGCTTTTCGGTGCCCGAAGACCTGGACCGGCTACGGGCCTCGGGACACCGTGGACTTTCTAACATGCGGGAGCGTATCCAGCTGATCGGCGGCGATATGGAAATTCAGTCGGAGCTGGGCAAAGGCACAATCTTGACCTTTACGGTGCCCGACGGCGGTCCACTGTCTCAGTTCGGGGTGGCCTATTTGTCGGAGCCTCTCAAAGAACTCCGGGGCACCATTGCGGACATGGCTGAGATCGAAGAGAAATAGCTCCCTTCCAAGGGGATAGGTCGAATTAACCGGCGGCTTTCGTAGAAAGTTCCAAGCTGCCGGCCATAGGATAGAGCATCAGGAAAGGACAGCGGAAGAGTGGTGATCGCCCATGCTAAATTTACGGCGCTGCGAGGGAGGTTACAGGGGCCAATTATCTTCTGGAGGCTAACGGCAGCCGAGTGCTTATCGATTGCGTGCTCCATTCAGGAAAAGGCTCTGCTGGATTCGGTGAACTTGCTTTTGGAAACTGTGCTGGACCGCAGCGCTGGGAAGGGCTAGCCCCATTCGAAGGGGATCGCCGTCGGCCGCGATATGGTATGATCTCTTAAGACGAACTTCTCGAAGGGAATGAATTACGATGGAACGACCGAAGGCATTGCAGGTCCTGCGGGAGCGGGGCTTTATCGATTGGACCAGCGACGACGAGGCACTGGAAAGGCTATTTGGTTCCGAGATGGTTTCGGCTTACGTGGGCTTTGATCCTACCGCCGACAGCCTCCACGTGGGCCATCTTATACCGTTGATGGGGCTGGCTTGGCTCCAACGGCTGGGCCACCGTCCCATCCTTGTGGCCGGAGGCGGCACTGGGATGATCGGCGATCCCTCCATGAAGAGCAAGGAGCGCAACCTGCTGTCGCTGGAGGAGATCGAACACAACGTGGCGGCCGTCAAGATCCAGCTGGCCCAGTTCGTGGATTTCGATTGCGGCGCCAACTCGGCGCTGCTGGTCAACAACTACGACTGGTTAAGCAAGATGAACTTTTTGGAGTTCCTGCGGGACGTGGGCAAGTTCTTCTCGGTGAACTACATGATCGCCAAGGAGCACGTGCGCAGCCGCATCGAGGACCCCAGCAAAAGCCTGTCCTTTACGGAGTTTTCCTACAGCTTGCTCCAGGCCTACGACTTCCATCACCTCTACAACGCCTACGGCTGCCGGCTTCAGATGGGCGGCAACGACCAACAGGGCAACATCACCAGCGGCATCGAGCTGATCCGCAAGTGGGACAACGCCGAAGTCTACGGCGGCACAAACCCGCTGTTGCTAACCTCGGCGGGCCACAAGTTCGGCAAGACCGAAAGCGGTGCCGTGTGGCTGGACCCTAAGCGCACCAGCCCCTACCAGTTTTATCAATTTTGGATAAACGCCGAGGACCAGGGAGTGGAAAAGCTCTTGAAGTACTTTACCTTCCTTCCTCTGGAGGAAATAGACGCCATAATGGCCCGCCATCAAGAGGCCCCGGAGCGCCGCGAGGCCCAGAAAGTCCTGGCCAGGGAAGTGACGGCCATCGTCCACGGTCAGAAAGCCGCTGAGACTGCCATAGGGGCCAGCGAAATCCTCTTCGGAGGCCAGTTCCAGCCCTCGGACCTGACCGTCGAGATGATCCAAGCCCTGGCTCGGGAGACGCCCTGCGGCACCGTGGCAGCGTTGCCTCTGGCCTTGGCAGACGCCCTGGCAGAGGCCGGCGCCTGCAAGAGCAAAGGCGAGGCCAAGCGGCTTTTGGCCGGAGGAGGCGTCAGCGTCAATGGCGTTCGCTGCGATCTCTCCAGCTCGTTGACGGAGGATCACATCCTGGGCGGTTTCTATGCTCTGATCAGGCTGGGAAAGAAAAAATACTACATGATAGGCAAGGCTTAGACCGGGCAGCCCTCCCAATTGGGAGCCGGCGAAAAGAGGTGATTCCATGTCCCTTGCCGTGTCGACTATAGAGGGACTCCGCCGTTTCGTGAGGCCTGGATGGCGTGTCAAGGCGCTCTTTTGGCTCCTCCGCGGGGCCTTTTGGTTGGTGCCAATCCGCCGCAAAGAGGCCTTGAGGGCCCTGAGGGCTTCCTTTCCAGACCGGGACGACGACTGGTGCCGCAGGACCCTCTCAAGGTGCTACGACCATTTTTCCTGGATGTTGGTGGAATATCTGATGCTCCAGAACGATCCGTCGCTGCTGTCCCAGATGGCCCTGGAGGCCGAGGGCACCGAAGTGCTGGACCGGCTGAAGGCTCAAGGCAAAGGCTGCGTGATCCTGACGGGCCATTGCGGCAACTGGGAACTGGGCGCAGCCTGGCTCTGCAGCCGCTATCCCTTTGAGACGGCCGTGCGGGACACCGACGATCCCGCCGTTGCGGACCTCATCGAGAGATACCGCCGCAACATCGGCCTTGTCACCCTGCGGCGGGAGTTGTCCAACATGCGGCAGATGATCCGCCGCCCCCAAAAAGAAGGGGTTTTCATGGCTCTGTTGGCCGATCAGGACGGAGGCCCCGAAGGGGTGCCAGTGACCTTTTTAGGGCGGCCCTGCACCATGGTGGCCGGACCGGCGGTGATCTCCATGACCGCCAAAGTCCCCCTGATCCCGGCCATTACCAGGCGGCTAGGACCCTTCCGCCATAAAATCGTCATTTACCCGCCCTTAGAAATGCCCGATGGGGGAGACCGGCAGGACCAGATCATAGCGCTGACCCAAAGAGCCAACGATGCCTTGGAACGGATCGTTCTGGCGGCTCCAGAACAGTGGTTCTGGTTCCACCGCCGCTGGAAAACCCCGAAGGCTGCGGCGCAAGGGAGGTGGAGCCGTTGAAGGTCTACGAGCTTTTGAGCGATGGATCTCTGATCCTGCTTCCCGACTTTGTGTCCGAGGAAGAGGAAACTGCCGGCGTCAGAGTCATGCTTCCCTGGGGCCGTCAGCTTCTGGGAGAGTCGGTGTTGGGCTTCGAGCGTTGGTCCTTGGTGGATCCGCAGGGGAAAAAACTGGGCGGGGAAAAAATCCTCTACGACTCCATGGCGCTAAACCTGCCGGAACTGGGCGGGCTGGTGATAAGCGCAGAAAACTGCCGTCACCTCAGAGATGCCCTGCTGGGCCAGATAGCGCCGCCGGGAAACCACCGGATGACCTTGCAGGCCGTTGAATCGCTGTGGCCCCATCATGGACTTTTCGCGTCAGGTCCTTTATGGCCTTCTGAGGCCGAAGTGATACCTCAGCTCCATTTTTCCGACGGCAGTCTTCAGCTCTATTGGGGGCTCCGGCTGGCGCTGTTCCGCAACGACAGCGCCATGAAAGAGCGGTTGAGCCTTTGGGCTTCCCAGGCGGCTGACATACTCCACGGGCGGTCACGTCAGGTTCGTATGTGGTTGTCGCCCTCATCGGTGGCGCCTGAACGGGCGCGGAAGGTCTTTTTGGAACAGGACCTCAATTCCTCGTCGCTGGTCAAAATGCTGGGAGAGGCCAAGGTGATGGCCATGAAAAGCGAGGAAATGGCGATGATTCGCAGCGAAGGCCGGGAGGCCTTTGGCCGCGCCTTTGTCTGTGCGTGGATCTGCCTTTCCCGGAACACTTGGGAGCGCCTTCTCAAACGGATGGATCCCGAGAGGGCGGTTCTATGTATCTGGGGGCACGTGGACGGACTTAACGCAGTGGCCGAAATGTCCCGTTATAGCATGCCGGCTCAGCGGATGGGAACCTAAACGAAGAGGGGCCCTAGAAGCTTCTTCGATGAAGCTTCTAGGGCCCCTCTTTTGCTGCCTTGATATCAACGGGTGTTCCAGCGCTTTTCCAGCAGCTGCAAAGCGCCGCTGGTCACGCTGGTCAGTACCAAGTAGACTAGGGCCACAAAGATAAAGGTCTCAAAGGAAGCGTAGGTGACGCTGCGGACCTGTTGGCCCACCATGGTTAGGTCGCTGATGGCCAACACCGACAGCAACGACGATTCCTTGATCAGGGTGACGAACTCATTGCCGATGGCCGGTAGCATATTGCGGACCGCTTGGGGCATAATGATGGACTTCATGGTCTGCCAGTAGGAAAGGCCCAACATTTTAGCGGCTTCCCACTGACCCTTGGGAACGGCTTCGATCCCGCCCCGGACTATCTCGCCCACGTAGCCCGACGAGTTGATACCGATGCCGATGATGCCGGCCACGAAGGCGTCCAGGTTGATCCCCAGGGCAGGAAGGCCGAAGTAGATCAAAAAGAGCTGAATCATTAAGGGGGTGCCCCGGAGCACGTAGATATAGGTGGCCATGAGCCAGCGGAAGGGGGCAAAAGGCATAACCCGGAAAGCGCCTACGAAAAGACCTAAGACAGTCCCGAAGGCTACTCCTAAAGCCGAAGCCTTGATGGTCACCCCCACGCCTCTGGCGAACATGTGAAGATAGGGAGTCAACACAGAAAAGTCCAGTTCCATAATAAAGGCCTCCTAATCATTCCGCTACGGCTTCGCCGTAATGGGCTAGTACGCGCTGAAGGAAACTGCGAGTTCTCTCTACTTTTGGATGCTCAAGAATCTCTTCGGGCGATCCTTCTTCGACGACCTGGCCGTCGGACATGAAGATAACCCGGTCAGAAACCTCCTTGGCAAAAAGCATTTCATGGGTGATAATGAGCATGGTCATGCCGCTTTTGGCCAAGTCGGCGATTACCTTCAGCACCTCGCCGACCAGCTCGGGATCTAAGGCGCTGGTGGGTTCGTCGAAGAGCATGATCTTGGGTTCCATGGCCAGAGCGCGGGCGATGGCCACCCGTTGCTGTTGCCCTCCGGAGAGCTCCGAAGGGCGGGCGTCCTTTTTGTCCGACAGTCCCACTTTGGCCAGCAGATCGATGGCCTTGGCTTCGGCTTCGGCCTTAGGGGTATGGCGAACGCTGATCTGAGCCAAGGTCAAATTCTCCAGCACTGAAAGATGGGGGAATAGATTGAACTGCTGGAAGATCAT
>CAZNRB010000078.1:0-7732 GCA_964575405.1 uncultured Synergistaceae bacterium
TCTGGTCCTTGAGCTCACAGAGCACGTGGACCGCCCCCAGCAGCATGGCCGTGTGAGAGTCGTGGCCGCAGGCGTGCATCACCCCGGGATTTTCCGAGGCAAAGGGGCAGCCGGTGTTCTCGGTGATGGTCAGGGCGTCCATGTCGGCTCGCAGCGCTACCACCCGGCCGGGCTTGGCTCCCTTCAACGTGGCCAGCACACCATGGCCGCCCACGTTGGTGCGGATCTCGTCCAGCGGCAGACTCTTCAGGACAGAGGTCACAAATGCCGCCGTTTTCTCCTCCTGGTAGCTGGGCTCGGGGTGGCGGTGCAGATGGCGATAGAATTCCAGATATTTCTCACGGTATTTCTCTTCGAGCTGACAGATGCGGTCGAGCACGACAAAACCACCTCCAAAGATTGGCTGAAAAGATCCTTTGAAATTAGGATAGACTTCTTGGCTCTGACTCCATTTTGAAGTTTTAACTTTGAAAAATCAAGGCCGGAGGGCGAGAATTTTGTGAGAAAGGCGGAGATCCCTTGACAAGACCAGGGATAGGATTATAATAAGCAAACGTTAATTCCTCGATAGCTCAGTTGGCAGAGCGGGTGACTGTTAATCACTAGGTCGCAGGTTCAAGTCCTGCTCGAGGAGCCAGAGAGATAGCGGGCTCTTGGTGTCCAGTTTCCTCTACCGGAAACTCACCAAGGGCCCGCTTTTTCGTGGCCCCCATGGCTCTCCAAAGGGCCCTGCTTTTCTGCTGGGCTAGGACTGCTATCGAAACCGGTGGGCAGGAGCCAATTAATAGGCGGTCATCAGCCTCTAATTCTATTGTTAGCCTGTTATGGCGGTCTGCTGAGGGCAGAGTTGCCTAGTCTTCCGGCCCCTCCTCTTCGCCCTGGAGCCACACCTTGAGGGCCGCCTTGACGGACCGGGCCTCTTCAAAGGCGAAGGGCGCCCCGTTTTTCCGCAGGTACATCCGCTGACCCACGTTTTCCGCAGGAGCGCCGATGGAGGCGATGCTCCAGTTTTTGCCGTGGCTCTCCATGAACTCCAGCTCCTGATCGGTGACCCGGCGGTACTGGTCCACAAAATGGACCATAGAGCGGGGAAGCCGCTCCCTCCTGGCCGGGCGAGGCCCTTCGGGATAATGGCCAAAGGCCACAAGGGTCAGAGGAAAAACCCAGGGCGATAGATTCAATAGCTTCCGTTGCTCCTCGATTCGTTCCATGGCGGTACCGAAATAGCAGGAGCCTATGCCCAATGACTCGGCGGCCATAACGGCTGTCTGGGCCACGATCATGGCGTCGCAGCAGGCCAGCAACAGATCGGCCTCCTCGGGCTCCCGCCACTGGAGACCGTTGTTCAGGCACATTTCCGGCGCTCCATCGGTACAGTAGAAGTCGTACCAGCGCTGGTAATCTGCCAAAAAGAGCAGCACGAAAGAGGATTTTGCTATAAAACTCTGGTGAGAGTTGATCTCAGCTATTTTTTTCTTCAGGTCCTGGCCGGCGATCTCTAAAATGGAGTAAAGCATCATGTTTCCAGCCGTGGGGGCCAGGATGGCCGTCTCGATGATCTGCTTCTTTTCTTCCTCGGTGACCGGAGCTCCCGAGTAATTGCGCAGGGACCGCCGGTTTTCCATCATCTGGCGAAACGTTTCGTAGTGATCGGGCAAAGACATGGCTGTTCCTCCTCTAAGCCTCAAATGAAATTTTCTTTTCAATGGATCGATGCCTTGGCTGTGGTGCCGCTCAGCTGAGCACCATGGGCGCTATATTGATCCAAATGGCGGTGGTGAAAAGGCCCAGCACGGTGGCGCAGGCCAGAAAGCTGGCGGCGTAGTCGCTGTCCATGCCCATGCCCTTGGCGATGATGAAACAGTTAAAAGCCGGCGACACCGATGAGGCTATGACGGCCACTCGCATCAGCGAGACATCGGCCACGGGGAAGCAGGAGAAAAGCAACAGCGTCATAGAGGGCAACAGCACCAGCTTCAGCAGCAGGTCCATCCAGGCCTGGCGGGCGTCGGAAAAAATCCGCTCGGGCTTCAACGACGCCCCTATGACCAGCAGCGCCAAGCCGTTGGCGCCCTGGGCCAACATGTCTAGGGCAAGGTGGAACCATCGGGGCAAAAAAGCCGAGGCTCCCGACAGGGTCATGGAAATGCCCAAGATGCCCGACAGCAAAAGGGGGTTAGACAGGGCGGCTTTAAAGGTCCGTCCAGCGGCGTACCAATCCAAAGTCCCTTCCAGGGCCAACTGGCCCAGCACCACGGGGACAAAGTTGTAGTACAGGGTGCCCAGGCCGATGTAGAGGGCCATGCCGATTTCGCCCTGGGAGCCCATCAGCAGGGTCAGCAGCGGCAGGGCGATAAAGACCACGTTGGGCCGGGCGCCCATCAGGACGGTTACGGCCCGTCGTTTGGGCGGCAGCTTTCTCAGGCCCGAGACTATCCAGGCCACTAACAACGTCAGGCTGAAGGATCCGTAGAGTGCCAAGGGGTAATGCCAGCTGCTCAACGTCTCTGGCTGTAGGTGAAGGCCAGAACGGAAAATACCCACAGGCATTAACAGCCAGTAGAGTACCGTACTCATAGCCTGAACGCCGTCGTCGTTGAATTTTCCCAGGCGCCTCATGACCCAACCGCAGACCATGATGGCCATCAGCGCCACTATAGTCGAAATACCTTGCACAGCCTTTCATCCTCCCATTCTGCCATCCTGAAAGCCTTTTTACCTAGCAAGCTCGCCGACCCGTTTATCCTCCTGTGACGATATAAAAGGGGCTCTGTCACTCCACAGGGCGGCCTTCCAGGGCAGCACCGTAGAAATCTATCATATCGGTTTTGAAGCGGCGGTGCTCTTGGGGATTGCTGTAGTACATATGGCCGCCGAAGTACATTTTGCGGATAATGTTGTTCTCCAAGAGCTCCCGGGGAATATCCATATGGTCCAAACCGTAGGCACCTGCTTCGGCGGAGCAGTGGATGTCAAAATACCCGGCTCCTACGAAGACCTTTAAGAAGGGGCAGCGCCGCATGGCCTTGGCCAGGCTCTCGACGGTGGAGGTGTAACCGCCGCCCCGGCCCGGCTTTTCACCCGGCAGGCAGTCGTAGCCAGAAGCGTGGTCCCAGTTGGGGCCGATATCCCTATTGGAGACCAGGTAGGACCGCTCTTCCGGCATAGCTGCTCCCCTCTGGCGGAAGTAGGCGAAAAAGGCCGACGTGTAAGCGCAGGCCAGCTGGAAAATATGGGGATCCTCGTTGTAGTCCAAGGTCTGGCCCGGAGTGGTCAGCCTGGAGTCGTAGATGCTGGTCCAGCAACGCCGGTCCTTCAGCAACATGGTGGCAAACTTCCGGTAGGGAATTCTGAGACGCATCTGCCGGATGTCATCGGGGTCCAGGCCGGTGAAGCGGTGGAGCTCCATGACGCAGTGCTCGTACTCGTCGGCGGAAAGGCGGTTCTCGCCCCGCCAGAGCATGGTCAGGTATTCGGTGGTGGCCCATTGGTGAGCCATCTCGGTGATTTCCCGCACCGATAGCTCTAAAAGATCCTGGTCCAGCTTTTTGTGGTACCAGGCCGTGGCCGCCATGGGCGGCAGAGTGTGGATGAACTGATGGTCGTTCATGGGACTGCTGTTGAGGCCCAGATAGGTCAGAGCGGGCGATACCGCTATAAATCCCAATGGCATGACGCCCAAATCCTGGAGCTTGGCCATAAGGCCGCCGCCGCGGACGCCGCCGTAGCTCTCGCCCACCACGAAAAGCGGCGATTCCCAACGGTTCTTTCTGGTGAGCCAGACCCTGATGAACTCCGCCACGCTGTCGATGTCCTGCTGCACGCCCCAGAATGCCTTTGCCTTTTCCCAGTCCGGAGCACGGCTGAAACCGGTGCCTACGGGGTCTATAAATACCAAGTCCGTCAAATCCAGCAGCGTGTTGGCGTTGTCCTGAAGCTGATAGGGGGGCCGAGGCATTGTCAGTCCCAAATCGTCGCCTGGCAGCAGGATCTTGGGACCCAGTGCGCCGATGTGGAGGTACATGGACGCCGATCCGGGGCCGCCGTTGAAGGCAAAGGTCACCGGCCGCCCTGCGGGATCCTCTCCTGGCTTGCTGTAGCTGGTGCAGTACCACCAAGCGTTGACTTTCCCGCAGTCGTCGTAGGTGGGCAGAAACTCCGTAGTTACCAGGTAATCCAGTCGCTGCCCCTCCATTTCGATGGAATCCCGGAACTGGATGGGATCAGGGGGAGTCCAGCCTTCATGCTTAGCGCTAAGTTCTTCCATAGGTGAGACCTCCTCTAAGAGAGAAAATTAGAAAGGTTCAAGAGCCTCCTTCGACCTCTTCCATTAAATCATTAAATCCCCGGAAAAGGAAAGGGCAAAGCCCAAAAGGACAGTGGAAGTTTAGCCTTCACGGCAAAGAGGAGGGGAGCATCTGGGCCGAGGGGGGCTCACTGCCAGGGCCAGGGCAGGGACAGGCCGTAATGGCCCAGAATCTGGGGCCCCCAGAGCAGGGCAGCGGCAGCTCCTAGGGCCAGCGCTGGCGCCATGGGAAAGCTGTCCTTTCGGCCTATCCGTTTCATAGCCAGCAGGACTAGAGCCCATAGGCCGCCTACGATGATGCCCAGGTAGAGGGCCAGAAAAGTCATTTTCCAGCCCAGAAAAGTTCCAAGGCCAGCCATGAGCAGACTGTCGCCCCATCCCATGGAACGGGGTTTCAAGAGGATCAGCGCTGCCAGAGGGGCCATTCCGGCAAGGGCCCCCAGCAGCCCTTCCAGGAGCGCTCCCGTTCCTCCGGCAGCCCGCATGGCCAGGCCGCAGATGCAACAGGCCTGGACGAAACAGTCGTAAATGAAGCCGCTGCGGAGGTCGGTGATGGAATGGAGCTCCATAAAGGTCATGGCGCTGAGGGCAAGGAGAGCAGCGGAGCCACTCCACCGCCAAAGCATGAGGGCCCATAGCAGCCCCGATAGGGGAGCCCAGATCAGCAGATTGGGAGACAAAAGGGACTTGGAGGGCTTCCAAAGGTTCTGCCACCGGCCGCCTTGGAGGGCCCACTGGGCTATGTGGACGATTATGGGGGCCGAGCCGCAGCCCAGGGCAAAGCCCCATAGGGGCCAGAAATCGATCATGGCTCTATCGCTCCTTTTTTAGGGAAAGTTTGAGGGGTTCGTCTACTCTCCGTCAGGCTATAGTATAATTGTGATCGTCGGCCTGGGAAAGGCGGCGCTGGACCGTCGAAAAGGACTTTTTCGGCTGGTTTGGCGGGGATTTTCCGAAGTTTTAGAGAGTTTTCATCGCTAATTTGCCATGGTATAAGCCTTGAAAGGAGCGGTATCCAAATGAACGTAAAGGTCGTGGACCATATCGGAGTGGCGGTGCCCAGCATCGACGAGGCGTTGAAGTTCTGGCAGGAGACTTTGGGAGTGGAGTGCCATGGTGTGGAAGTCGTGGCCGACCAGAAGGTGAAGACCGCCTTTTTGCCCATTAAAGACAGCGAAATCGAGCTCTTAGAGCCCACTGCCGACGACAGCCCGGTGGCAAAGTATATGGAGAAAAAGGGCCCCGGGATCCATCACCTGGCCATCAGGGTAGAGAACCTGGAAGCGGCCCTGGAGGAGCTGAAGGCCAAAGGGGTGAAGCTCATCGACGAAAAGCCCCGCAAGGGAGCCGGCGGCGCCATGATCGCCTTCCTGCACCCCAAGGCCACCGGCGGCGTGCTGCTGGAGCTCTGCCAGAGGGACTAGTCAGCCCCATTAGGAATAAAGCGCCGATGCCCTGGCGGCTCGGCGTTTTTTAGTAGGGTAGCTATGCCGAGCGGCAAGGAGATCTTTCTGAAATCCACCTAAGGAGGGCCAGATGGCAGCGTTTCTGATAGAACCCCAGATATGGGACCTTTTTCCACAACTGGAATTGGGCGTTATAGTGGCCTGGGGAATCTGCAACGACTTGCAGGACTCCGAGGCTGTGGCGAAAATCGGTCTGGGACTCCAGGAGGCCCAGGAAGAGGCGAAAAAATACCTCACCTCGCCGCAGCTGAGCCAGTGTCCCGTGGTGGCAATTTGGCGGGAGGCCTTTAAAAAGTTCAAGACCAAGCGAGGCGCCCGGTGCTCCGTAGAGGCCCTTTTGAAGCGCGTCGAAAGCGGCAAGGGCCTTGGATCAGTGAACCCACTGGTGGACCTCTACAACACCGCCTCACTCCGCTGGGGCCTGCCCTGCGGAGGAGAGGACCTGGACGCGGTCCAGGGGAACTTGCGCTTGCACGTCTCGCCTGGCGGCTAAGCCTTTTTGCCTCTGGGCAGCGACCAGGAAGAGCCCACTCTGGCCGGAGAGGTGTGCTACAGCGACGGCGCTGGCGCCCTCTGTCGGGGCTGGAACTGGCGTGAGGGCCAACGGACCATGTTGACTCCCCGGACCACCAAGGCCTTTTTGGTGATGGAGTCCCTGGATCCTGGACGGAGCGGCGATATGAAAGCGGCCCTGGAGGAGCTGGCCGAAGGGACGGAACGTTTCCTGGGAGGGACCACCACAGTGCACCTGCTGAAACAGGGCAGCCAGGGGCTGGAATTGGATTAGCGGTTCTATCAGTTCTGCGAATAGTTCTGCGAAGTAAAAACAAAAGAGCCCAGGGGAATACCCCCGGGCCCCTACATCGACGAAGGGGGGTTAGGAGCCGCTCCTAAACCCCCTTCGCTTTGGGAAAAATCAGGTTGCTTCTGTTATTGCACGGCCACTTCTACGGCTTCGTTGAGGGCTTTCAGCAGCGCCGCTACGTCGAGGCCGTGGGCCATGGCGCCCTGCTCGATGCTCTCGGCGTGGGCAATGGCGCAGCCCAAACAGCCCATGCCTGAGCTCATGAGCACCGGAATGGTCTCAGGGTACTTATCCACCGCTTCTGCGATCAGCATATCGCCGGTGATTTTCATAGATATTCCTCCTCGGTACGGTTTATAGGCGGTATCTGAAGGTCCAGGCTTTTTCTTGGTCCCCTCCGATATCTGTCACCCATAGATTAGCACAGTTGTGCCAAAAAAACAAAGACCGACAAAAAATATCTGGATGTATTGCCGTCCAAATCCAGAGAGGATAAGTCAAAATTTTGTGGCGCCACAAAAAACAATTTTCTTGTTGACTCTTAAAGCTTTTTTGGGTATGCTCATCCTATAAAGCAGAACACTGTCGACAGAGTTCCATTTCAGTGGTGCCCCGGATCGCCTTTCAGCGGGCCCAAGGGGCCAGTGATAGCAAAGGATTTGTTTAGCCAGGAGAGGGTGACCATGAGCGAAGGCATTTTGCAAGGCGTGGTGGTATTGGACCTAACCAGAGTGCTAGCAGGGCCCTATTGCGGCATGCTGTTGGCCGACATGGGGGCCACGGTGTACAAGGTCGAGCTCCCGGGAAAGGGCGACGACAGCCGTTCCATGGGGCCCTTTTTGAACGGCGAAAGCGTCTACTACATGACCTTTAACCGTGACAAAATCGGCTGCACCCTGAACTTGAAGTCCCCCGAGGGCAAAGAGCTTTTCAAGGAAATGGTCAAAAGAGCCGACGTGGTGATCGAGAACTACCGTCCCGGCACCATGGAAAAGCTGGGTCTGGGCTACGACGTGCTCAAAGAAGTGAACCCCAAAATAGTCTACGGCGCCGTCTCAGGCTTTGGCCACACCGGGCCCTACAGCCAGCGGGCAGGCTACGACATCATCGGTCAGGCCATGGGCGGCCTGATGAGCACTACCGGTTGGCCCGGCG
>CAZNRB010000079.1:0-7604 GCA_964575405.1 uncultured Synergistaceae bacterium
GCGCTGCTGCTCTGGATTATCATCGTCACCAGGATGCCCACCATGACGCCCCGAATGGGCGTGTTAGTCAAGGCGGCGATCAACTGCCGTAGCCGCTCGCCGGCCAGGTCCTGCAGAGCGTCGCTCATCAATTTGATGCCGTATAGGAACAGGCCCACCCCGCCGACGATCTGGAACAACGATGTCATAGTCACAGTATTTACCTGCCTTTGTCAAGGTCTCTCCAGGAGGAGGCCGTGATATGGACCCGGGACCGGCCACAAGACTTTCGCACCGTTCCCCGTCCATTGTAATATAAAAAAAGGGAAAATGTCACTAAAAACCAAGACAACGGGCCGTCTTAATAGATCGAAAACTATAGGAGCCCCAAGGCGGTTCAAAACCAGGATATCGGGGACTATGGAGCCCCAATTTGCCGGACCGTACGAAAAAAAACGCTCCCTTCCCTGGACAAAAAGGGAAAGGAGCGCTTTTGTTTTTCTTTATTTTTCTCTAACAGGACACCGGTCAGCGGGGGGGCTCGATGGCTGGCAGGCTGATCTGCAACGCCGCACCGTCCTGCCTGGGCAAGACAGTTATGGCGCCGCCATGGTTTTCCACCACGTGGCGGGCGATGGCCAGCCCCAGGCCGTAACCGCCCGGGCCCTGGCGGCTGCGGGACCGGTCTCCCCGCTGGAACCGCTGGAACAGCACTTCGGCCTGGTCCTGGTCTATGCCTATGCCGTTGTCCTCCACCGTCAGGAGCCACCTTTTCCCTTCTGGATCGCAGGTCAAGGTGACGGTCACCTTTCCGCCGGGGCCATCCTGGTAGCGTTGGCGGGTGTACTTGATGGCGTTGTCCACCAGGTTTGTGACTGCCTTGGCCAGTTCGTCGCCGGAAGCCTCCACCCATGCCTCAGCGGGGAGCTGGTTCTGGAGCTCTATGGCGCCCTTCAGAGGGTGTTCCTTCATGCCGGCCATGACGGCACCTACTATCTCCGACAGGTTCTGGGGCTCCATGGGGACCTGGCCAGGCCTGGACTCCAGTTTGGACAGATAGAGCAGGTCGTCCACCAGTCCGGTGATCCGCTGCTGCTGCTGCACAATCCGTTTCAGGTCCCTGCGGCGCTGAGGGTCCTCTTCGTCGCTCAATAGGTATTCGGCGGTCATACCGATGGCCGTCAGGGGCGTCTGGAACTCGTGGCCGGCGTCGGCTATGAAGTTCCGCCTGGCCAGCTCCAGCCGCCGGGATTCGCTGAGGTCCATCACCAGCAGCAGAGCGCCCTGGAACATGGGCAAAGTCTCCAGCCGGAGGTAAAGGCCCCGTTCGGGCAGATTTAAAAGGCAGCTCTGGGGGCCCTGGTGGAGTTTTTCCAGGAGCGCCGCCGCCTCGGGAGGCAGCGCCGACTGGGCACGCTGCCCCAGAATCTGGTACTCCTGGAAGCCCAAAAGTCTCAGGGCGCTGCCGTTGGCCCGCTGGATCCGGCCCTCCTGGACGGCCACCAGCCCCACCGGCAGGGCTGCCACGATGGTGGCCAAGTCCTGGCGCTCGGCCTCTATGGTGGCGGCGGCCTTTTTGAGGCGCCAGGACATAGACGACAAAGCCTCGCTGAGGCGCTGGAGCTCCGGATCGGCCATCAGAGGGAAGGAGGCCTCCCGCTGATGGGTCACCGCGTCGGCGGCCTTGGCCAGCTCCCGGAGGGGAGCGAAAAAGTGCTTCACTATCCACATCTGAAGCAGCAGCGTCAGGGCCAGCGTCAGAGCCAACAGCACTATGGCCTGGCTCAGAGAGTCCTCCATGGCCTGAGTCAGGGTCCCCATGGGATAGGAGAGCCGCAACACCACGGGCTCGCCCTCCCGGTCCACCCGGCGGGCGCAATAAAGGTAATAGCTGTGGCCGCTCCGGCTGTAGCGCAGGCTGTGGCCGAACCCCTCTTCGAAGGCCTGCCGTACCTCGGGGCGGTCGCCGTGATTGTCGCTGGTCTCGCCGCGGCTGTCCATCAGAACGGCGCCCTGGCTGTCGATTAGCGTCAGCCGGCTGGCCAGGGACCGGTCCAGCTGGGCCAGCCGCCCGGCGAAGCGGCCGGGCTCCTCGCTTTGGAGCAGCTGAGCCATCACCAGGGTCTGACCCTGGAGCTCCTTGATGGCCTCGGCCACCAGCTGCTCTTTCAGGATTTGGCGGAACAGGAACCATCCCGCGGCGAAGACCGCCAGACTCAGCAGGGCCAAGGCGGCTAAAAGCCTGTTTTTCAGAGATTTCATGGACGCCCGTCCTCCTCCCAAAGGAGCCGGTACCCCCGGCCCCGCAGGGCCTCGATAGTTGGCGCCCCGGCGATGGCGCTCAGCTTTTTGCGGAGCCTAGAAATGTGGGTGTCCAGCGTCCTGGTATCGCCGCCCCAAAGGCCCCAAACGCGGTTCAGCAGCCGGTCCCTGGAAAGGGGCACCCCGGGCCTTTGGGCCAAAAGCTCCAAGATCTTGAACTCCGTGGGGCTCAGGTCCAGCTCCTGGCCATCCAGGTAGGCCATTTGGCTTTCCCGGTCCAGCCGGAGGTTGCGCAGCTCCAGCCGGCTAGAATCATCCCCTTCCTCCAGCGAGGCCCGGCGGAGCAGGGCCTCGATCCGGGCCAGCAGCTCCTTCAGCGAAAAGGGCTTGCGCACGTAGTCGTCGGCACCTATGGAAAGCCCCTCCACGGCGTCCCGTTCCTCCCGCCGGGCCGTTACCATGATGATGGGAGTTCTCCTGGTGGCGGCCTCGGCCCGGAGGCGGCGGCAGACCTCCCAGCCGTCCATGCGGGGAAGCATCAGGTCCAGCAGGATCAGGTCCGGCATCTCCGCCAGGGCCTTGTCCAGCCCCGTGTCGCCGTCGGAGGCGGTGCTGACCTGGTAGCCCTTCCGGGCCAGGGCCTGGGTCAGCACCTCCAGGATCGGCGTCTCGTCCTCAATGACCAGGATTCTCTGGGGCGCCATGGCGTTGGTCCTGGGATTCAAAACCGTCAGGGGCCTCCTGACGGCGCAGCGCCGAGGCGTGGATCCTGCGGCCCCGGAAGATAAAATAGATGTGTTCGGCCAGGTTGGTGCCGTGATCACCGGCCCGCTCCAGTATGCGGGCCACGTTGAGGAGCCGGTGGGCCTGGCCGATCTTGCCGGGCTGTTCCATCATCAGGAACAGCAGCTCCCGGAGGATCTGCTCCTCCAGATCGTCCACCTGGTCGTCCATGGCGAAGACCTTCATTACGGCCCCCTCGGCCCTTTCGGGATCGCCGCCGCTCAGGGCCTCGGCGCAGAGTTCCATCATCTGGCCCACCAAGTCGCTCATCCTGGGGATGTCGATCAGGGGCTTCAGGGGCTCCAGCTGGAGCAGCGCCAAGGCCTCCTTGGCGATGTTTTTGCCGTAGTCGCCGATGCGCTCCAGGTCCCGAATCATCAGCATCAGCGAGGTGACGCACCGCAGGTCCTGACCCAGAGGCTGATAGCGGGCTATGAAGTTCAGGCAGTCCTGGTTGATCTGGTCCGTCAGAGCGTCGATGGACTCCTCCTCTGCCATGACCTGCCGGGCTCCCTCGACGCTGCGCTCCTTCAGTGCCCAGACGGAGCGCTGAAGCGACGTCTTGGCCATGTTGCTGAGCCTCACGGCCCGCCCCAGGATCAGATCCAGTTCCTTCCCGACCTGCGGCGAAAGCCTGGCTTCGGTGTTCTCTTTTTCCATGTAGATTCCTCCCCAGCAGGGAACGAAAATTTTCTGCTTCCTCCCTAGGCCTTTTTATCGCCCTTTTATCTCCTCTTTGTCTTTATCATAGGCCCCTTGCAGAAAAAGGGAAAGCCTCAGGCTCTAGCCGAAGCGTCCGGTGATGTAGTCGCCCGTCTTTTTGTCCACCGGCGATGTGAAAATCTGGGCCGTGGGGGCGTACTCGATCAGCTGGCCCATCAGGAAAAAGGCCGTCATGTCGGAGATCCGCGCCGCCTGCTGCATGTTGTGGGTCACTATGACCACGGTGTAGCTCTTCCGCAGGGACCGGCAGAGTTCCTCGATCCGCAAAGTCCCCAGGGGGTCCAGGGCGCTGGTGGGCTCGTCCATGAGCACCACGTCGGGCCCCGTAGCGATGGTCCTGGCGATGCAGAGCCGCTGCTGCTGGCCTCCCGAGAGGCCCAGGGCCGAGGAATTCAGCTTGTCCTTAACCTCCTCCCAGAGGGCTGCCCCCCTGAGGCTGGACTCCACGATCTGGTCCAGCGAGGCCTTGCGGCGCTCGCCGTGGAGCCGGGGGCCGTAGGCGATGTTGTCGTAGATCGACATGGGGAAAGGGTTGGGCTTCTGGAACACCATGCCCACCCGGCGCCGGAGCTCGTTAACGTCCACCCCGGGGCCGTAGATGTCCTGGCCGTCGATGGTGCAGCTCCCCTCGATGCGGACCTGGCCGATAAAGTCGTTCATCCTGTTGAGGCACCGCAGAAAGGTACTTTTGCCGCAGCCCGATGGGCCTATGAGAGCCGTGATCTGCCGGGCGCCGATGTCCATGGAGATGTCCTGTAGGGCCCGGTTGGCGCCGTAATATAAATTCAGCCCCTTGGTGCAGATCTGGGGATTTTCCACGGCGGCAATGGCCGAAGGATCCACTGGTGCGATCATAAGAAACCTCCTAGAGTCTCTTGTTTCTCAGCCGGGCCCTGAGCCAAATTCCCAGGGAGCTGACTCCCATGACCAGGCCCATCAGGACCAGCACGGTGCCGTACTGGACCGGCCTGGTAGCCTCGATGTTGGTCCCGGCGGTGGCCAGCACCATAACGTGATAGGGCAGGCACATGACCTGTTCGAAAAGGCTTTTGGCGATCTGGGGAGCGAAGAAGGCGGCCCCCGTGAAGATCACCGGCGCCGTCTCGCCGGCCACCCGTCCCACGGCCAAGATCGCACCGGTCAAGATGGTTGGCATGGCGGCGGGGACCACCACCCTGGCGATGGTCTGACCCTTGGTGGCTCCCAGGGCGTAGGAGGCCTGGCGGTATTCCTGGGGCACCGCCAAAAAGGCCTGCTCCGAAGCGGTGACGATCAGCGGCAGCGACAGACAGCCCAGGGTCAGCCCCGCCGACAACAGGCAGGACCCGAAGCGGAGCAAGATCACGAACAGCGAAAGCCCGAAGAGGCCGAAGACCACCGAAGGCACTCCGGCAAGACAGCGGATCGCCAGCCGCAGCAGCAAGGCAAAGGGGCCATCGCCGGCGTACTCGGCAAAGTACAGGCCCGTGCAGACTCCCACCGGCAGGGCAAAGGCCATAGAGACCGCCACCAGCTGCAAAGTCCCCACGATGGGCGTCAAAATTCCCCCACGGGTCATAGAATCCCTCGGGTATTCGGTCAAAAACTCCCAGGACAGCACTCCGGCACCCTGGCGGAAAAGGTAGGCCAAGATGGCCAGCAGCAGGGCGCCGATCAGCGCTGCCGTGGCCCAGAGAAAACAGGTCATAAAGCCGTTTAGGAGCCTGCGCCTGGTCATGTCAAGACCTCCATTTCCTGCGGCCCCAGCGTTCCGCCGCCGCCGACAGCAGATTGATTCCCAACGTCATCAGCAACAGCAGCAATCCGGCGAAGAAGAGGGCGTAATAATGGGCGCTGCCCACCGGCGTCTCGCCCATCTCCGCCGCTATGGTAGAGGTGAGGGGCCGCACCGGGTCCATGACCGACCGGGGTATCAGCGCCGCCCCGCCGGCGGCCATGAGCACCACCATGGTCTCACCCAGGGCCCGCATGACCCCCAGTAGCGACGACGACAAAAGGCCCGGCAGAGCCGCCGGGATAACCACCTTCTGGATGGTCTCCCATCGGGTGGCCCCCAGGGCATAGGAAGCCTCCCGGAGCTCCTTGGGCACCGCCTCCAGGGCCTCTTCGGCCAAGGAACCCACCAGGGGCACCATCATGAGGGCCAACATGGCCGAGGCGTTCAACATGTTCAGCCCCGAAATAATCAGAAAACGCTCCTGGAGCCAGGGAGCCACCAGAGTCATGGCCAAAAAGCCCAGCACGATGGAGGGCACAAAGCCCAGCAGCTCCAGGGCTGGCTTCATGAACTCCCGAATCCACCGGGGGGCGGCCTCGGCCAAAAAGACCGCCATCAACAGGCCCACCGGCAGAGCCATGGCCGAGGCCAGAGCCGTCACGGTCAGGGACCCCACGATCAGGGGCCCCATGCCCAGCAGCGGCGGCTCCTCGGTGGGATACCAGAGAGTCCCGAAAAGCACCTCCCCCAGGGAGTGGTCCGAGAGGGCTGGGACCCCGTTTAGGAAGAGAAAATAGAGGATAAAGAGCAGGACCAGGATGGCCAGAGAGGACACCAGCCTGATCACCAGGGCCATGAGCTTTTCTTTCAATGACAATCCTTCCCTTCGCCCCTTCAGGGCCCGGCAGGCCGCTAGATCCTGGCCGCCGCCTGCCGGGCCATAGCGCCAGAGGCCGCCCGGCAAGGGGCGGCCTTCTTTCAGTCCCAGGCTGCCCCGGAAGGGCAGCCTTTAGGGCGGTTTGTCAGCGCATGGGGATGAAACCGCTCTGCTCCACCAGCGCTTGGCCGTCGTCGCTGTTGATGAAGTTGATCAGCTCCAACACACCTCCCTTGGGCCAGCCCCGGGTGAACATGAAGAGCGCCCTGGCGATGGGGTAGCTCTGGTTTCGCACCGTCTCGGCGCTGCCAACGATGGCCTCCACCTTCAGGGACTTGGTCTCGCCGCTCTGGTAGCCCACGCCGATGTACCCGATGGCTAGGGGGTTTTTGGCCACGGCCTGGACCATGGCGCCGTTAGAGGCCACCACCAGCGTCCTGGGGCTCACCCGGGCGCCTTCCATCACCTTTTCCTCCCAGACCTCGTAGGTGCCCGAGCTGGTGTCCCGGCCCACCACGGCTATGGGCGAGTCCTGGCCGCCCACCTGGGACCAGTTGGTGATCTCGCCGGAGTAGATTTTCCGCAGCTGGTCGATGGTCAAATCCTCCACGGGGTTGCTGGGGTGGACCACCGGAATCAGGGCGTCCATGGCGATAGCGAAGGGCACCGGATAGGCACCGCCCTCCACGGCGGCCTTCACCTCGCTATCCTTGATAAATCGCGACGAGTTGGCGATATGGGCCGTGCCGTCGATCAGGGCCTTGATGCCGTCGCCGCTGCCGCTGCCCGACAAGGAGATCTCCACGTCGGGATGGGCCTCCATGAACTTCTCGATTTCCGCCTGGGCGATGGGCAGCACCGTGGTGGATCCCGCAATGACCAGCCTTTCCGCCGCCGAAGCCGTGCCAGCCGCCGCAAAAGCCGCCAAAGCCAGAGCCGCAAGGAACCTTTTCATCTTCGTTGCCTCCGTAATAGCTTGATCTAGGCCCCCTAGGGGGCCCACAATTGAAATATAGGCCCCCACTGTGACGTTAAAGGGGACCTAAGGTCACAGCAACGTCACAGTTCCAAAGCGACTGCCGGAAACCCAGGATTGCACCGCGGCAAGAAAATTTCTCCATTCCTTGCAAAACGCCCGAGCCTGGGCTATAAAAAAGGAATCCTATCCTTTTTGACAGTATTTATAAAACCACTGATTAATTCCTTCGTTTTTATTTGAAAATGGAGTTATCTCCCGTATGATGGCGGCATAGAAAGCAGACC
>CAZNRB010000080.1:0-7373 GCA_964575405.1 uncultured Synergistaceae bacterium
GGATGATGCCGATGCCGGTCCAGTAGCCCTCGGCGTTGCGCAGATTATCGGGGATCGCCGAAGCATTGGGGGAAACGTAGGGGAAGAAGACTCCCTCGGCCATGCCGGCCTCGTAGGTGTCGGCGGGGCCGCCCAGCATCACGTCCACCTGGGGATTGGCCTTTTCGGCCACCAGCCGCGCCAGGGCCTCGCCGGAGGAGAAGCGCATGAAATTCACCTTAATGCCCGTGTCCTTGGTGAACTCAGCGAATATCTGGGAAGCGTACTTCTCGGGGCTGATGGAATAGGCGTTCAGCTCCGCCGCCAAAGCGGGTACCGCCAATCCCAGACAGATCAGGGCCCACAGCAGCCAACTCAGTTTCCTTGCCTTCATAGTTATCCGTCCTTTCCCGTGAAAACAGAAAAATTACCCCAGCTACGACCTAATTATAGCAACATCTCTATGGGATTAATACTCCTGGGGCGCCGTCAATCTCCAAAGCCCTGGGGGTGGTTTTTATGCCACCGCCAGGCCGTGGCGATGATCTCCTCCATAGAGCTGTAGCGCCGTTTCCAGCCCAGTTCGGTCTCGGCCCGGCGGCTGGAGGCCACCAGCCTGGCCGGGTCGCCGGGACGGCGGGGGGCTGTCACGGCGGGGATGGGATGGCCCGTGACAGCCCTGGCGGCCTCGATGATCTGGCGCACCGAATAGCCCTCGCCGCTGCCCAGGTTGAAAATCCGGCTGGCTTTTCGGGCTCTCAGGTAGTCCAGAGCTTTGAGATGGCCGTCGGCCAAGTCCATCACGTGGACGTAATCGCGGATGCAGGTGCCGTCGGGGGTGGGATAGTCGCCGCCGTAGACGGCCACCGACTCCCGGAGCCCCAGAGGGACTTGGAGTATCAAAGGGATCAGATGGGTCTCGGGCCGGTGATCCTCGCCGATGGAGCCGTCGCCGGCAGCTCCTGCCACGTTGAAATACCGCAGCGACACCCAGCGGATCCCATGGGCTTGGGAGACCCATTTCACGGTGCGCTCCATCATGAGCTTGCTCTCGCCGTAGGGATTGGCCGGTTCCGTGGGGTCCTCCTCGCCGATAGGGATCTGACGGGGCTCGCCGTAGACCGCCGCAGTGGAAGAAAAGACCAGCATCTCCACGCCGTGGCTGGCCATGGCGCTAAGCAGCGCCACCATGCCCCCCTGGTTGTTATCGAAGTATTTCAGGGGATTTTGAACGCTCTCGCCCACCAGGGAGCAGGCGGCAAAGTGGATCACCGCTTCCACGTCGTTCTCCCGGAATATCCGGTCCAATAGTTCCCTGTCCCGGATATCGCCGCAATAGAATTTCACTGCCCCATCCAGGGCCTGGCGGTGCCCCGTCCAGAGGTTGTCGGCCACGATGACCTCCTCGCCCCGATCGGTCAGTGCCCGGACGTTGTGGGAACCGATGTAACCCGCTCCGCCGCAGACCAATATGGACATAGATGGCGCCTCCTAAAAACACAGCGGTTCTTAAATCCGGCGGCGGTCCAGTGGGCTCCGCCGCGCTCCTAGACACTAGACAAACACTAGACAAAGGGAGAGCGAACAGAAAAGGGCCCGAAAAGAACTTTCGCTTTTCTCCCTCCCCCAAAAGCCTTTTTATTGTACCACGCCTTCAGCCCGGTCTGGGATTCCCGGCACCGGACCGCTATAATTGTCCCATCACCTACCGATCTCTCCGCTCCGGAGAGGTGAGAGGAGCGAGAACTTTTGGATTACTACGGCCACTTTGACGGCGCCGCCCGGGGCAATCCCGGCCCTGCCGGGGCCGGAGCGGTGCTGTTCCGCCAAGGCCTCCCGGTCTGGCGGCGTGCCCAGCCTCTGGGAGAACGGACCAACAACGAAGCGGAGTATCTGGCGCTGAAGCTTTTGATGGAGGAAATGGCCTCTCTCGGCCTGAAAAACCCCGAAATCCGGGGCGATAGCCGGCTGGTGATCTGCCAGATGTCGGGCCAATGGAAGATCAAGGAACCCCGGCTCCAGAAGTTGGCGGAGCCCCTGAAGGCCCTCGCCCAAGAGCTGGGGGCCCGTTTTCGATGGGTCCCAAGGGAGCAGAACGCCGAGGCCGACAGGCTCTCCAACTACGCCCTGGACCGGGGTCCTCTGGAGGAACGGGCCTCCTCGGGAGAAGAAATCCCCGCCGCGGCGCCATCGCCAAGGGCTCCCTTTGAGCTGGAGAAGGTCAGCTCCGCAGGCTGGCTCGTGAAGGACCAGGGCCAGGAATACCTCCTGGACGGGGCCCATCGCTGCTGCAGCTGCCCCCAAGGACGATCCCTGGGAAAATGCCGCCACATGGAGGCCCTAGCCGACCTGTTAAGGGAAGAAGCGAAAGGAAGAGAGGAACCATGAGAGCCCTTTTCTGGATAGCGGCGGCTCTGGTGCTGGGGGCCCCGGCGGCAAGGGCCGACATGGTGGCCTCCGACAATCGGGCGGCCCTCTGCATGGAGCGCCTGGCGGCGGACTTCGAGGCCAGGGGCGGCACGGTGATGGACCCCTTCGCCTCGCCGCCGGAAAAGGTGCTGTCCCAAATCCAATCGGCGGTGCCCTTTGCCATGGCCGTCACCTTGGACAGCGATCTGGCGGAGGAGATGGACCGCCAGGGCCTGGCCCTGGAAGTTTTCGAGCTGCCCAGCTCGCCCCTGTGCCTCTGGAGCCGGGAAGAATTCAGCGCCACCACCTGGCGGCTCCAGGAGCCCGGCGTAGTGGTTGCCCTGGCCGATCCTCGCCAGGACCCTATGGGAATTCCGGCGGAACGGTGGCTCAGAGATCAGGGCCTTTGGGAAAAGCTCCAGCAAGAAGGGCGGCTGCTGCTGCGCCCAACGGCCCTGGAGGCCGCAGAACTGGCCCTGTCGGGCGCCGCCGATCTGGCCCTGGCGCCGGGCCTCTTTTTCTGGAATGCCGGCGGCAGCCTTATGACCCTGCCGCCGGAGGGAACCAGGACCTTCGGAGCCCTCCTGAAGGGCTCCGGGGCGGGAGCCCGGGCCTTCAGGGACTATTTAACCTCCCCGGAGGCCCTGCCGGTCTGGCGAAGCTGCGGCTTCGGGCGCCGCTGACCATGGACCGGCGATTCGGGGCGGTGACCTTGGGCGGCCGGGAGCTGCCCCTGCTGGTCCGGCGCCGCCGCCAGAGGTCTCTGACGCTCCGGCTGGGACGGAAAGGACTGGTGCTCACCCTTCCGCCCGGCCTCTCGGAGAAAGAGGGCCTGGCCTTTTTGCGTAGCCGCCAAGACTGGATCCTGGACCGTCTGGACAGGGTTCCTCAGCAGCCCCAGCCAATAGAAGGGACGGAGGTCAGCTTTTTGGGCCTGGTCCTGAAAATTTCCGACGCGCCAGTCCCAGCGGCCCGCCGGGAAGGAGACCGGCTCCTGATGCCGCCCCTTTATCCCCAGGAGCGGATGGTGCTGCTGCGGCGATTTCTGGTCCTGGAGGCCCAAAAGGCTTTCCCGGCCTTGATGGACCAGGCCCGGGCCCTTTTTACCCAGGAGCTGCCTCCGGCACGGCTGACCATCAGGCCCATGGAAAGCCGGTGGGGCTCTTGCTCGCCCCACAACGGCACCATCAGGCTGAGCCTCCATCTGATCCACTATCCCCCGGAGCTGGTGCTGGCGATCGCCGCCCACGAGCTGAACCATCTGCTCTGGCGGGGCCACGGGGCGGCCTTTTGGCAGAGCCTGAAGGTGGCTTTGCCGGACTGCCGGGAGCGGGAGGCGGAATTGCAGCGCCTCGCCCGGCGGACGGTCCACTGGAGCTGAAGGGATTCTGGGTCTTTCATAGACAGGAGGTTTTATAGAACAGGGCCTATAGACCGAGGCCCTTTAAATCCTCTAGGGATATTTCTACAGGGAGGTAAGGCAATGACGGAACAAAAGTGGGCGATGGTCAAGGTCTTTCTTGCGGTGCTGATCTGGGGCGCCTCCTTCGCGGTGACCAAAATGGCCGTGGAGGCCCTGAGCCCCACGGCGCTGGTCTGGGGCCGCTTCGGCATCGGCGCGGCTCTGCTGTGGATTTTCTGCGGTCTCAGGGGCCTGAGGGAGCCCTTTTCGGCCAAGGAACGGCTGGGCCAGGCCGCTATGGGATTTTTGGGCGTGACCCTCCACACCCTGATCCAGTGCGCCGGCATGGCCACCGCCTCGGCTTCCCTGTCGGGCCTCATCGTGGGGTCTGCCCCTATCGTCACGGCCCTGATGGGAGCCCTCTTTCTGGGCGAGCGGCTCCGGCCCCTCAACTGGCTGGGCGTGGCGGCCGCCGCCCTGGGGGTGCTGCTGATCCTGGGCCGCGGCGACCTGTCGGACCTGGGTAGCGTGCTGGCCAGGCCAGGCGAGATGCTGATCGCCATCAGCGTCTTCACCTGGTCATCCTTCACCGTGGGGCTCAAGGCCCTGACGGCCCGGCGGGATCCACTGGCCGTCATGGCCTCGGTGATGTTCTGGGGCTGGCTCTTCTCCTGGCCTCCCATAATCTGGGCCGGGACCTGGCGGGAGTTCGGCTCCCTGCCGGCCGGAGCCTGGGGAAGCCTGCTCTTCCTGGGCGTCATGTGCTCCGCCGCGGCCTACACCTTCTGGAACGAAGGCCTTCGCACGCTGGGAGCCGCCAAGACGGGAATTTTCCTCTACCTCAATCCCCTCTTCGCTGCCCTGTCGGGCATGATCCTTTTGGGCGAAAAGCTGGATTCTTCCGCCATGGCCGGAGGGGCCGTGGTGCTGCTGGGAATTTGGCTGGTCAATTATCAGGGAGATCTTTCGTTAACACGTCGAAAGTGATAATATAACTTATGGTTTTAATGGCCTTTTTTAGCGGAAATTTCCTGTAGCGCCGGAAAGGGCGTAGCCCGCTTTTTTCGGATCTTTCCGCCGTTCCGCGCCGTCCCGCTGCGATTAGAATTGCCTGGCATCCTTAAAAGAGCGCCTCAACCAGGGAGGGATTTTGAAAAATGCTCGGACCATTGGCCCAGGAGCTGGCCGACTCGATCTCCAAAGTCATCGGCTACGACGTGGTTATTGCCGACACAGAGGGCATCATCATGGGATGCAGCGACCCCCAGCGGGGCGTGGGATCCCTCAACGAGGCCTGCGCCATCGTGGCCAAGACGGGACAACCTCAACTGGAGACCGAAGAGGACGCCCGGCGCCTCAAAGGCACCAAGCCAGGCGCCACCTATCCCATTATGGACAGCCAGCAGCAGGTGGTGGGCGCCGTGGCCATCACCGGCGACCCCAAGAAGGTCAAGCCCTTCGCCCTGCTGGTGAAGAACCAGGCGGAGCTGTACCTTCGGGAGCGCATCATAGCCCGGGAGCTCTTGGAACGGGAGCGCAATCTCCAGGCCCTGGTGGCCGACATAGCACTGTTCCGCAGCGGCGTCAACGACCCCCAGGTGATCGAGGCCAAAGCGTCCCTGATGGGCTACGACAAGAGCCTGTCCTACGCCGTCCTGGTGGCCGACGCTCAGAACCCCAAAAACCCAAGGGGCCACTATCCCGAAGGGAACCGCACCCTGATGGACATCCACCAGGTCTTCGACGCCGCCGGCAATGTGTCAGGCCCCATCGGGCCTCATCGCTACGTGATCTTTTGCCCGGCCCAGGGGGGGCGGGATTTTTCGGCCAAAAGCTTTTACAGCGGCCTTCTGGGACGGTGCGAGCGCTTTTTGTCGCTGCTCCAGCGCCGGAATTTTTCGGCCACCATCGGCGTGGGCAGCCTGAACAGCGGCGTCCCCGGCCTGGCCGTATCCTACCGGGAGGCCCTGATGGCCCTCCAGATGGGAGTACACCTTTTCCCCCACCGCAAGGTCCACCTCATCGCCGATTTTCGGGTGGAAGAGCTGCTGATGAACTCCGAAATGGCCCTGCAGAACGCCATGGTAGAGCGGGAACTGGCGCCCCTTTTCGCCCGCACCGACGGAAACGAGCTCCAGGATACCATAGTGGCCTGGTGCGAGAGCGGCTTCAGCGTGGTCCGCGCCGCCGAACTGCTCCACGTCCACCGCACCACCGTGGACTACCGCCTGGAAAAGATCGAGCACATTCTGGAGGTAAAGCCCCGGGATTTCCGGGAGATGAGCCGCCTCTACTGGGCCGTGATCCTCTGGAGAAACGGCCGGGGCCACAGGCCCCGCAACGGCCGCCGCCCCTAGCCTCTACGCCCTTTCCTGTATAACCAAAAGGGAGATCCCCAAGCTTGCGGGATCTCCCTTTATTTGTCTTTTCTACCTTCTCTTCTACTACTCGTCTACTCGTCTTCGCTTATTCGTCCTCGCTAAACCAGCGGGCCTCAGCTGCCGTCGCCGGGCACGTAGTAAAGGTAGCCCACACCCCGGAGGGTCCTGATGCGCTCCGAGCCGTCCTTGTGGGGCCCCAGCTTTTTCCTTAGGCTGCTGATGTGCATGTCCAGGCTTCGGTCGTCCCGGTGGTAGTCCCGCCCCAGGACCCGCTCGAAAAGGTCCCGGCGGCTCAAGGGCGTGCCCGGACGCTTCAACATCTCCTCCAGAATTTGATACTCCAGGTTGCTCACGTCCACCGGACAGCCCTGGATCTCCACAGTGTGGGCCGCCGGGCGGATCCGTATATCTCCGATCTGGAGGGCCTGATCGCGGTTTTTCTGGGACCGCTGTTGTCTCAACAATAAATTACGGCATCTTACAGCGGCCTCACGGCAGCTTACAGGACCCCGCATGTAGTCGTCGGCGCCCAGCTCCAGGGCCAAAATGCAGTTGATCTCGTCGCTTTCCCGGGACAGGACCAGCAAAGGGGTGTCAAGGCTTTCCCTGAAGCGCCGCACCATCTCCTGAAAAGGCCGGTCAAAGTAGGCGTCCTCCATCACTGCCACGTCGATTTTTTGCTCTGCCGCGGTCCTGTACAGGTCCTGAAGGCTCTGGACCTGAAAGACCTCGAAGCCGTTGCACTTTAAGGCTCCCACTATTGCCGTCTCCAATTCCCTGTCTTTTATCATAAACAGCGCCTTCGGCACAGTTCTGCCCTCCCATCTCTTTTCCCCTATTTACCTTATGGCCCTTGACAGAGTGGCCCTTGACAGAGCCTTGGCGTCCAGCCGGACCTAGGGGCTTCACATAGAGCAGCTCCAGAAAAAGTCAAGAAAGACCCAAGCCGCTTACTTAGTTTTTACGCATTTTACTCTTTAAGCCTAATAAAAGCAATGCAATCGAGGTAGAATAAATTTGTCCTATCGGTAAAGTGATGGGAAGGGCAATTTTACGGAATCACCGGAGAGGAAACGAGGAAACTCTGCCAAAGAGTCCTGAAAAGTTGCTCTGTCCGCCGCCTCCCGAGAGGACAAAAATCTTTTTTGCGGAGGTAACAAGAATGAGCATGAAGAAAATGCTGGCCCTGGCGGCCGCCACCG
>CAZNRB010000081.1:0-7323 GCA_964575405.1 uncultured Synergistaceae bacterium
GCTTCCTGTTCCACAGCATCAATCCCCTGTTCCGGATCCTGCTGGCAGTGGGTGGTCTGGGCATGATGATCCCCGGCACAGCCAGCGATTTGATCGGCCTGGCCCTGGTGGCGGGAGTCTACTTCTATCAGCGCAAAATAGCCGCGACCGAGACCCCGTCGCCAGAACAAGGGTGAGGCCCCCAGGGAAGTCCAAAGCCGGCCCGATCCAGCTGGACATCTGGGAGAGTACGGTGGGGATTAGTTCGCCCCGTTATGGGAGGCCTTAGCGCCAGCAGTCAGACAACAAGGGAGCACCTCCAGGGCCTTTGCCCCGGGTGCTCCCTCGTTATTTATGCCTAGTTATGGTTTATCCTGGTCCGGTTTATCGTCTCAGTCCTCCAGGCCCACATGGCCCCGCAGCAGGTCCTGGAAGGTCTGGCGCTGGACCACCTCCCGGGCCTGGCCTTCTCGGGCAAAGACCACCCCAGGGCGGCGAGTGCAATTGTAGCCGTTGAACATGGAGAAGTTATAGGCTCCGGTCTGGAACACCGCCAAAAGGTCCCCAGACTTCAGGGGCGGCAACTCCAGATCGTAGGCCATCACGTCGCCGGTCTCGCAGCAGGGCCCGGCGACGGCGTAGCGCTGCCGGCCCGGCCGGTCCAGGTCCGAGGCCAAAGCGGCGCTGTAATCGGCCTGGTAGAGCATGGGTCGGGGATTGTCGGTCATGCCACCATCCACGGCGGCGTAGATCCGCACCCCTGGTATCTCCTTGATCGACTGGACCCGGTATAGGGTGATGCCCGCCTCGCCCACCACCCAGCGGCCGGGCTCGAAAAAGACCAGGGGCATCGCCAGACCCAGCTGACAGCAACAGCTTTCCAGGCGGTCCATCATGGCCTCTATAAAGTCCTCGGCCCGCACCGCCTCGTCGCCGGGCAGGTTGGGGATGCCGAAGCCGCCGCCCAGGTCCAGCTCCGAGGCCTGAAAGCCCAGGCGCTCCTTCAGCCCCGCCAGGATATGGGCCATGGTCTCCACTGCCCGAAGGTGTCCGCTGGTCTCCCGGATCTGGGAACCGATGTGGACGTGGAGCCCCGTCAGCTCCAGCGACGGTGCCTCCATGGCCCAGGCTACGGCCCGATCCAGATGGTCCAGGGGAATGCCGAACTTGCAGTCCTTTTGGGCCGTTTGGATGAACCGGTGGGTCTGGGCCTCGATGCCGGGGCTGACCCGGATCAGGATCCGCTGGCGCTTCCCTCCTTCGCTAGCCAGGCCGGCCAGGAGCTTCAACTCGTCTTCGCTGTCCACCACCAGATGGCCCACACCCCAGTCCAGGGCCATGGTCAGGAGCTCCAGAGTCTTGGCGTTGCCGTGGACCATCACCTTGTCCATGGGAAAGCCGGCCTGACGGGCCAGGTAGAGCTCTCCCGGCGAGACCACGTCCAATCCCAGCCCCTCCTGGTGGACCAGCTGGGCCATGGCCAGGGGCAAAAAGGCCTTGCCGCCGTAACAGACCCGGGCCGATCTGGCCGTTGCGGCCCTTTGAAGGCGGCGGCAACGGCAGCGCAGGGCCTCCTCGTCCATGACGTACAACGGCGTGCCGAAGCGTTCCGCCAGTTCCAGGACGTCGCAACCGACCCAGATCAGATGGGCACCCATGGTTTTCTCTCCTTTCTTTCCCTAGTGCTTCCCTATTGTCTCTCGATGGTTCCTCGCATTTCCACCGCTCCGCTGGGCTACCGGCGGGGCGGGTTTTCTGTATACATTGCACAGTACCGAAATACCTTTGGGATCCTCTATCAGCCTGGGAAAAAGTATGGCATAATAAAAAAAGCCTCCTGGTGCGCCAGCCGTGAAAAGGCTTTGCCGGAGGCTCCGCGCTCCCTTGGAAATCGGTTCACAGCGGTGCCCTGGCGGAGCTGGCCAGCTCCCGGCCAGGGCCTAGGTGAGATCAGAACAGGAGTGATGACCATGGGGAAGTTCAAAATCGGCCTGATCCAGATGAACAGCCAGGACGATAAGGCGAAAAATCTGGAGAAGGCCGGTGCGTTTATCGACCAGGCCGCAGCGGCGGGGGCCCAGTTTGTGGCCCTGCCCGAGAACGTCCACTACATCGGCTCCACCGAGGGCTCCTTTGCCAACGCCGAGCCCATTCCCGGTCCCATGTCGGAGTTCTTCGCTGCCAAGGCCAAGGAGCACCGGATTTGGCTCCACTGCGGCAGCTTTGGCCAGGTCATACCCGGCGAGACCAAGCTCTACAACACCTCGCTGCTAATGAACCCCCAGGGCGAGATCGCCGGCCACTACGAGAAAATCCACCTCTACGACGTGGACATCAAAAACGGACCTTCGGTTAAGGAGTCCGAGAAGATCAAGGCCGGCAGTAACATCGTGGTATGCGACACCGATTTCTGCAAGGTGGGCCTGTCGATCTGCTACGACATGCGGTTTCCCGAGCTCTACAGGATCATGGCGCTGCGGGGCGCTAAGGTCATGATGGTGCCGGCCAACTACACCCTCTTCACCGGCCGGGACCACTGGGAAGTGGTGCTCCGGGCCCGGGCCATCGAGAACCAGTGCTACATCGCTGCCCCGGCCCAGATCGGCGTCAAGCCCTCCTTCCAGGCCTATGGCCGTTCCATGGTCATCAACCCCTGGGGGACGGTGATCGCCACCGCCGAGGACCGAGAGGGCTTGGTACTGGCCGACATCGACACCGACTACGTCGACGCCATCCGGTCCCAACTGCCCAGCCTGCCTAACCGCCAACCCCAGGCCTACGTCTGGTAGAGCCTCGGGGGCGTGTAGCGCCATTTTGCGCCGTCTTGTACTTTTTACTGAACTCTACTTTAGGCTTTTTTTAGGAGGGAATAGGCCATGCTGATGAAAGAGATGAACATGCTGGATTATCGGGCCGAGATCGCCAAAACCCAGGCTATGATCATGCCCCTGGGGGCCTTTGAGGTCTGGGGCCCCCATCTTCCAGTAGGAGCTGATACGTTGGTGGCCGAGGAGATCGCCAGCCGTCTCTCGGACCGTATCGGTTGGATTGTGGGCCCCTGCCTTCCCGTCGGCTACTCCGAGAGCCTCCATTTCGACGAGGGCGGCACCATCAACGTCCGCCCCGAAAGCCTGAAAAACTACCTTTCCGACATCCTGGACAGCCTCATCGAGTGCGGCGTCAAGCGCTTTTGCTTCGTCAGCCCCCACCTGGGCAACGTGCCCATCGTGACCCAGCTGGCCACCCACCTGCGCAAGACCAAAAACGTCAAGTGCTGTCTCATCGACTGGTGGCGCATCATTCAGCCTCTGTGCACCAAGGAAGGGATCCTTCAACACGAAGGCAAAATGGCCCACGGCCACGCCAGCGAGGCCGGCACCTCCACGTTCCTGTACCTGCGGCCCGACCTGGTCAAGTTCGACCGGGCCATCAAGGTGGATCCTCTGCCCGACGCCTATCCCGACATAGCCCAGTTCAATCCCACCTGCGTATCCTATCCCGACGCCGTAGTGGGAGACGCTACAGTAGGTACCCGAGAAAAGGGCCAGCTCATCGTCGAGAAGACCCTGGACCGGATCGTGGAGTTCCTCCAGCAGTGGCAGTGATCAGCTGCCCCTGGAGTGGCTGTTTAATTTTCCTGATTTGACTTAAGGAGAATACCCATGGCTAAACTCACCGCCATCGCCCTGGGCGTCATGCTGGCGGCAGCGACCGTCGTCGCTCCTGCCGAAGGTGCGCCCTTCAAGAAGGAATACAAGCTGAGCTGTAACCTCACGGAAAACACCATCTGGGGCCAGGGTACGGCCTATTTCGTCAAGCTGGTGCAGGAGCGCACCGGCGGCCAGCTGAACATCAAGCCCTACTACTCGGCCCAGCTGCTCAGCGGCAAGCAGTCCAACGAGCTGTTGATGCTCCGCAACGGCACCATCGACTTTTCCTACGCCGGTCCCGCCAACTGGTCCACCCAGCTCCCGGCGATGAACCTCTTTACCCTGCCCTGGTTCATAGCCTCTAGCGGCGATCCCCAACGGGCCATGGAGGCCATCGTCCACGGCAAGGCAGGCAAGATGATGGAGGACATCGTAGCCAAAGCCGGCGTCACCGTCTTTGGCTGGGGCTATAACGCCCCGCGGCAACTCCACTCCAACCGCCCCATCCGTACCCCCGAGGATATGAAGGGCCTGAAGATCCGCTTCGTCTCGTCGCCGCTGTACAAGGACACTCTGGAGGCCCTGGGTACCAACGGCATCAACATCAACTGGAGCGAGGCCATCACGGCGTTCCAGCAGGGCATGGTCGACGCCGGCGAGAACCCCTACAACGTCATAATCCCCTACCGGGTCTACGAGTTCCACAAGTACATCACCGAGTGGAATTACACCTGCGCAGCCATGTTCTTCGTGGCCAACAGCCGGGTCTGGAACTCCTTTGACGACGAGACCAAGGAGATCCTGCGCCAGTGCGCCCAGGAGGCCGGCATCTACACCGGCATGCTGAACCGGCTGGGGTTCGACGACGGAACGGCTTACCGTTGGTTGGAGGAGCGGGGGTTATTGCCCAACGACGAGACCATGATCCCCAGGGATCCCCGTAAGCTTCTGGCCGACAACGGCGTCACCATCATCGATCTGACGCCGGAGGAGCTCATGGCCTTCCGTAGGGCTACCAAAGACGCCTTTGACAAGCACGTGGAGATCATCGGAGCCGATCTGGTCCAGGCCGCCCGGGAGGACATGGCAGCGGCTGGGCTGGTCATCCAGGAGATCCAATAGCCCCCTTCCTATCCACTCCACAACGCCCCAGCCCCGAGAAACCTCGGGGCTGGGGAGCGCTATGACGAAATGAGGTGGTGTCGTTGAAATCGATTCAATGGTTCTTGGATCACTTCGAGGAGATCTTCTCAGCGCTTTTGCTGTTGGTCATGTCCACCTTCGCCTTCTGCAACGTCATCTCCCGGTACGTCGTCGACCTGGCCCTGAACTTCACTGAGGAGCTGAACGTTTACTTCTTCGTCTGGCTGGCCTTTTTGGGCAGTGCCTGGGCCGCCCGCAAGGGATCCCATATCACTGTAGAGCTGCTCTATAACTGCTTTCCCAAGCCGGTCCGAAAGGTGCTCTACATCGCCATCCAGATCGTGACGGTGGTCTTTTTCCTGGCCCTGGGCTATTGCGGTTGCGTGGAAATCTACGACGAGATCGCCCTTAACGCCATGACCGAGACGCTGACGGTGCCAGTGTGGTGGTTTACCGGATCCATCCCCTTGGGATCGCTGTTGATCATCCTCCGAACCCTCCAAAAGGCTCGGGCAGACCTACGAAGCGGCGCCTATTAGGCAGAAAGGGAAAGAACTATGCGCGACCTCTTCCAAGACCCCGCCTTTTGGCTCCTGGTGCTCTTCCTGATCCCGTTGCTGTTCCGGCTGCCCATCGCCATCGCCATGGGAGCCTCGGCGGCCTTCGTCATCTGGTGGTGGGATCTGGGCTGGCAGAGCATCTCCTATTCCTTCTTCGCCAACGTGGCCAAGGTGCCACTGCTGGCCATCCCCTTCTTCATCCTGGCCGGCGCCATCATGGAGAAGGCCGGCATCGCCCAGCGCCTGGTGGACTTCGTCAAGGAGTGCGTGGGCTCCATCACCGGCGGGCTGGCCATCGGCACCATATTGGTGGCCACCTTCTGGGGAGCCATCAGCGGCTCCGGTCCCGCCACAGTGGCTGTCATCGGCGTGATCCTGATCCCCGGTATGGTAGCCGCCGGCTACGACAAGGCCTTTGCCACCTCGGTGGTCAGTGTGGCCTCGGGCATCGCCATCATCATCCCGCCCAGTATCTCCTTTATCGTCTACGCCTCCATCACCGGCGTCTCCATCGGCGCTCTCTTCGCCGCCGGTTTCATCCCCGGCCTGATCGTGGCGGCCTGCCTCTGCGTCAGCGCCTACATCACTTCCCGCAAAAACGGCTGGCGCGGCGAGCCCCGGCAGGGCAATTTCTGGGGTGCCCTGCGCAACGCCTTTTGGGCCATCCTCTCGCCGGTGATCATCCTGGGCGGCATCTACGGCGGCGTCTTCACGCCCACCGAGGCCGCGGCGATATCTATCTTCTACGGCCTCTTCGTGGGGGTCTTTATCTACCGCACCATGACCTGGAAGATCTTCTACGATATGCTGGCCTTTTCGGCCTCCACCAGCGCCGTGGTGATGATCCTCACCGGTATGGGAGGTCTCTACGCCTGGGCGGCTCAGACCGTGGGGCTCATCGACAAGGCGGCGATGGTGATCCTCTCGGTGTCGGAGAACCCCAACGTGGTGCTGTTGCTGATCAACGTTATCCTGCTCATCGCCGGGATGCTCATCGGCGGTAACTCGATCTTCTACATCTTTGTACCGCTGTTCATCCCCATTGTGGAGCACTTCCACTGGGATCCGGTGTGGTTCGGCATCATGTGCACTATCAACATCGCCATCGGCCAGGTGACGCCGCCGGTGGCCTCCAACCTCTTCGTGGGCTCCAGCATCAGCGGCTTGTCGATAGAGCAACTGACGCCCAGGGTACTGCCCTTCGTGTTCGCTTCCATCGTGGCCCTGGCCATCATCGCGGCCTTCCCGGAGTGCTCGCTGTTCCTGCCCCGCCTCTGGGGCATGCTCTAGCTTGACGCCGGTCCGATAATCGGGCCATAATGCAACTGGCCCTCCCCCTGGAGTCAACGCCCAGGCAACGCTAGCCCGGATTCGTCCCTCCAGGGAGAGGGCTTTTTTCGGCTCGAGGCCAGTTCCAGTTCTTCTGACCGATGACCAACACGAAGGCCCCCGCGCTTTGGCGCTAGGGGCCTTTTTTGTTGGGGGATTATCGGGACTGATCGGTTCTTTATTGATCCTTGCGCTTTTTAAGACCTTCTTGGTGCTGCCTGGTCTTCTCCTCCCGGAGCTCTTCCATGTACCACGGCGCGGTCTCCTCCCACTGCCACTGTCTCCAGGGCTTCTCCTGGCCGCGCTGGCGGTAGATATCGTTGATGTTCCAGCAACCCCAGGTAACCACGGGAGCGTTTTCCATCTGCACGTAGATGACGCAGGGCTGGTTCGAGGCCAGAGCCTCCTCCAGCATGGGCTTGAACCCCTCGGCCTTAGTTACCCTGTAGCCCTTGATGCCGTAGGCCTCGCCGATAGCGGCAAAGTCGGGGCTATAGGGCTTGCCGTCCTTCCGGAAGACGGTGCCGAACTGGTGCTGGTAGTGCTGGTTCTCCAGGCCTGCGATAGTGCCGAAGGCACAGTTGTTCATCACCACCCAGACCACCGCCACGTCGTCCATGGCGCCGGTGGCAAAGGGCGACACGTTGGTGCCCATACCGCCG
>CAZNRB010000082.1:0-7280 GCA_964575405.1 uncultured Synergistaceae bacterium
TCCGACTGGGGCCGCCGGTCCATCTCCACCAAAAGCGAGACCCAGACCCAACTGGCCCTGGGCGAGGACTACCGGGAGACCCGTAACGAAGTCATCGCCGGGGTGCGCAGCGCCTACTACAGCGTCAACAAGGCCCAGCGGGACCTGGCGGTGTACCAGCAGCAGGTGGAAAACTACAGTCAGCGCCTGGACTGGGCCCGGTCCTACTACGAAGTGGGCACCAAGGCCAAAATCGAGGTGACCCGGGCCGAGGTGGACCTGTCCAACGCCAAATTATCGCTGGTCAAGGCTCGGTCGGAACTGGCCCAGAGCAAGGCCGAACTGGCCGCGGCCATGGGTAGCCCCGAGCTGGAATTGGGCGAACTGGCCGACGTGTTGGAGTTCCGGCCCTGGGAGGTATCCCTCCAGGAGGCCCTGGCCGAAGCGGCGGAAAACCGCCCCGACCTGGCGGCCCAGGCCTTCCGGGTGGCGGCGTCGAACTACAACGTGGCTCTGCAACGCCGGACCATGGCGCCGGAGCTCAGCGGATCCCTGGGCTATGACCTGTCGGGCTCGGCGCCCTTCGACGAGGACCAGTGGGTGGCCCGGCTCAGCCTGGAGATCCCCCTGAGCGACGGCGGTGCCACCCGGGCCAGAGTCCGCCAGGCCCAGGCCTCTCTGGCAGGAGCCGAGGCCCAGCTGGAGGGGCTGAAGCAACAGGCGGTGCTAGAGGTCCGCAAGGCCTGGGAGGTGTTGGCCGAAGCGGCGGCGTCGCTGGATACGGCTTGGGAGGTGGAGCGCCAGGCCCAGGAGAACTTCGAGCTAGCCCTGGGGCGCTATCAGGCCGGCGTGGGCGACAGCCTGGAGATCTCCGACGCCGTAGACGAACTGGCCCAGGCCCAGACTCAGGTTATCGAAAGCCTTTACCAGCACAAGGAAGCCCGGCTCCAGCTGGAGCAGGCCACAGGCAACGTGCAGGAGTGGGGCTAGCCCCGAGCCAGGCCCCAGGGGGTGCGCCTTAGCCCCCCAAGCCCTTTGGTTAAGAAGAGAGGGACCGATCATGAAAAAATTGGCACTGCTGCTGATCCTCTGCGCCGCCCTGGGCGCTGGGAGCTACTACTACATCCGAGGCCAGAACAGCACCTTAACCTTCCGGACCGTGGCGGTCCGCCGGGGAGACCTGCGGTCCATCATCCAGGCCACGGGGACCCTCAACGCCGAGGAGACCGTCGACGTGGGCACCCAGATCTCGGGCTCCATCAAGGAGATCTACGTGGACTACAACGACGTGGTGACGGAAGGACAGCTCATCGCCGAGATCGAGTCGCTGACCCAGCAGGCCGAAGTGGACAGCGCCGCTGCCGACGTCCAATCGGCCCGGGCCAGCCTCCGCAAGGCCGAAGCGGAGCTTCTCAAGGCCCAGCAGGACCTGCGGCGCAGCCGCCAGCTGGCCGAGAGGGACCTGATCGCCCGCAGCGACCTGGATGCCGACATCGCCCTGGAGGCATCGGCTCAGGCCGAAGTGGCCGCCGCTCAGGCCCAGGTGGCCCAGAAGGAAGCGGAGCTCCGCAAGGCCCAGATCAACCTGGGCTACACCAAGATCTACTCGCCGGTGGACGGCGTGGTGGTGGCCAAAAACGTGGAGCGGGGCCAAACCGTGGCTGCCAGCTACCAGACCCCTAGCATCGCCGAGATCGCCAAGGACCTGACGCTGATGCAGGTGGAAGTGGACGTGGACGAGGCCGACATCGGCGGAGTCCGGGAGGGCCAGCAGGCCGAGTTCACCGTGGACACCTACCCAGGCATGACCTTTTACGGCATGGTAAGCCAGGTGCGGCTATCCTCCAGCAGCGAGGACAGCGACTCCAGCTCCAGTTCCAGCAGCGCCTCCAGCAACAGCGTGGTGACCTATACCGTCATCGTCAAGGTGGACAACGCCGGCCAATTGCTGATGCCGGGCATGACCGCCAACGTGAGCCTGATCCTGGAGGATCGCCAGGCCGTACTGCTGGTACCCAATAGCGCCTTTCGGTTCCGCCCCGTGGCTGCCGACGTGGGACAGACCATGGGGCCACCCAGCCGGCGGCCCACCTTCGCCGAGGCCGAGGACCCGGCGGTGTACCTGCTGGACCGAGGCCAGCCCGTCAAGGTCGACGTGACCCGGGGCATCACCGATGGCCAGAGCGTGGAAGTGGTGTCGGGACTGATAGAGGGGCAACAGGTCATCGTGGGAATCGAGTTCCCCCGGGAGGACTAGCATGGCCCTGATCGACCTGAAGGGGATCCGCAAGAGCTTCCATCTGGCCGGTGAGGAGCTGGAGATCCTCCACGGCATCGACTTGGAAGTGGAATCGGGCGAATTTCTGGCCATGATGGGCCCCTCGGGCTCGGGCAAGTCCACCACCATGAACATCCTGGGCTGTCTGGACGTGGCCACCCAGGGGACCTATCATCTCCAGGGCCGGGACGTGACCCGGCTGCCGCCGGAGGAGCTGGCCCGGATCCGCAATCGCGAGATAGGCTTCGTCTTTCAGGGCTTTAATCTGCTGAGCAAGACCTCGGCCCTGGAGAACGTGTCGTTGCCGCTGCTCTATGCCGGCGTGCCCCATAGCCAGCGTCTTCGCCGCGCCGCCGAGACCCTGGAGCGCATGGGCCTGGGCGACCGGCTCCACCACAATTCCAATCAGCTCTCGGGAGGACAACAACAGCGGGTGGCTATAGCCCGGGCGCTGGTGAATCAGGCCCCGCTGCTGCTGGCCGACGAGCCCACGGGCAACTTGGACAGCAAGACCAGCGACGAGATCATGGCCCTTTTCCAGAGCCTGAACCGCCAGGATGGCATCACCATCGTGCTGGTCACCCACGAGCCCGACGTGGCGGCCTACGCCGACCGCCGGCTGACCTTCCGGGATGGCCAGATCCACAGCGACAGCGGCCGCCAAGGGGCTACGAAAGGAGGAGCGGCGCCATGATGTCCTATCCTGAGACCATGAAGACGGCTCTGAGCTCGCTGAACAAGAACCGCACCCGCTCGGCCCTGACGGCGCTGGGCATCATCATCGGCGTGGGAGCCGTCATCGCCGCCTTCGCCGTGGGCAGCGGCGCCAATCGGGCCATAGACCAGGAGATCGCCGCCCTGGGCAGCAACTTCCTGATCGTCATGCCCGACCGCAGCGCCCGAAGCTACACCGGCAACGTGCGGTACCTCACCGTCAGCGACGCTGAAGCCATCGAGGCCGAGGTCAGCGGCGTCGATTCGGTGGCGCCGATGATCCGCACCAGCGGCCAGATCGTCCGGGGCAACGTGAACTGGACTACCGAAATCAACGGCAGCACCAGCGACTACAGCACCGTGCAGGAGCAGACCATCGCCATGGGCCGGGACCTGACACCCAGCGACGACCGCAACGGCGCCAAGGTGACCATATTGGGCGCCACGGTAGCGGAAAAGCTCTTCGAGGACGAAAACCCTCTGGGCCAGATCGTGCGGATCAACAAGGTGCCCTTTACGGTGGTGGGCGTCTTCGAGGCCAAGGGCCAAAGCGCCATGGGCCAGGACCAGGACGACTTCGCCCTGGTGCCCCTGACGGCGGCCCAGAAGCGGCTGGTTCGCTGGACCACGCCGGGGCGGGTCAGCATCATCTTCATCAAGGGAGTGTCCCTCCAGTCGCTGAACTATATCCAAAGCGAGACCACGCTGCTGCTGCGGGAGCGCCACCGCATCGGCCCGGGAGACCCCGACGACTTCGCCGTGCGCAACATCAGCCAGATGCTGGAGGCCCGGCGGCGCACCACGGCGCTGATGTCCATGTTGCTGGCCAGCATCGCCGTGATCTCCCTGATCGTGGGCGGCATCGGCATCATGAACATCATGCTGGTGTCGGTGTCGGAGCGGACCCGGGAGATCGGCATCCGTCTCGCCGTGGGAGCTGCCCCCGAGGACATCCGACGCCAGTTTTTGACCGAAGCGGTGGTGCTGTCCCTACTGGGAGGTCTAGGTGGTATCGTCACCGGCATAGCCGCTGGATACGGCTTCAGCACCTTCACCCAGGCCCCGCCGGTGTACAGCGCTGCCTCGATCCTGCTGGCCTTCGCCTTCTCTGCCGCCGTTGGAGTGATCTTCGGATCCTACCCGGCCTTCAAGGCCGCCGCCTTAAATCCCATCGACGCGTTGAAATACGAGTAATTAATTCCCCAGCCCGCCGGCGCTTATAGCCCGGCGGGCTGCGTTGTCCAAAGTGGTGCTATCGACAGGACTTTTCCTGAAAAAAGTAGAGTTGACAGAATCACTTCCTTTCGTTACCATAAAAATGCATCTTTTGTGAGGCGCTTCAACTTTTTTTAAGGAGGGGTCATCATGTCGGGCAATAACGGACGGGAACAGTGGGGAAGCCGCATAGGCTTCATTTTGGCAGCTGCCGGCTCCGCGGTAGGGCTGGGGAACATCTGGAAGTTCCCCTACCTCACCGGAGCCAACGGCGGCGGCGCCTTCGTAGTCGTCTACATCCTGGTGATAATGCTCATCGGCTTTACCACCATGATGGCTGAGTTCGCCATTGGGCGCAGGGCCCAACTCAACGCCATCGACAGCTTCAAGAAGCTCAAGGGCGGGGCCTGGCCCCTGGTCGGATGGATGGGGATCGTCTGCGGCGTGGTGATCCTCTCCTACTACTGCGTCATCGGCGGATGGACCATCAAGTACTTCATCTATTCCTTCACAGGCCTCATGAGTCATGCCACGGCGGGCAACGCCGCCCAGGCCTTCGGCGACTTCACCGGCAACAGCGCCAGCGTTATCTTCTACCAGCTGCTGTTCGTGCTGCTCACCACCTGGGTGGTCTATAAGGGCGTCGGCGAGGGCATCGAGAGATCCTGCAAGTTCCTGATGCCCACGCTGTTTTTGATCCTCTTCGTCCTCATCGGGCGGTCTCTGACCCTGGAGGGCGCCGGTGCCGGCGTGGCCTTCTACCTGGTGCCCGACTTCTCCAAGCTCACCATGTCTACCTGTCTGGCCGCGGTGGGACAGGCCTTTTTCTCCCTGTCTCTGGGCATGGGCATCATGATCACCTACGGCAGCTACCTGGACAAGGAGACCAACCTGGCCAAGTCGGCGGTGCAGGTCTGCTTCATCGACACGATGGTGGCCTTCCTGGCCGGCATGGTGATCTTCCCGGCGGTGTTCGCCTTCGGCGTGGAGCCCGGCGCTGGGCCCGGCTTGACCTTCATCACCCTGCCGTCGGTGTTCGCCATGATGCCCGGCGGCCCCATCTGGTCGGCCATCTTCTTCGTGCTGCTCTTCCTGGCAGCGATCACCTCCAGCATGTCCCTGCTGGAGGGCTCGGTGGCCTACTGCATCGATAAGGGCCTGGTCAGGACCAAGGCCACTGTGATCATGGCTACGGTGGTGTTCCTGCTGGGCGTGCCGTCGTCGATCTCCCTGGCCGGAGGGCTGGATATCTTCGGCAAGTCCTTCTTCGACGCAGCCTGCTACCTCACCGACGCACTGTTGATGCCCCTGGGTGGGGTGGCGGTCTGCTTCTTCGCAGGCTGGGTCATCAGGGACCAGATCAAGGACGAAGTCACCAACGGCGGTACCTTGGAGTTCCCCCAGTACGACACCTGGATGCTCCTGGTCAAGTACGTGGCTCCCCTTGGCATCCTGTGGATCTTCGTCACCGGTTTGAAGTGGTAGGTCTGGATTAGACTAAAAGGAGCGGTTCCCCGACGAGGGACCGCTCCTTTTTTGTGGCTCCTTGCGCCTCCTTTCCCCCTTTTCCCTTCCCTTGCTGGCCGACGCCGCGTTACTGAAGTATCACGATATACTTAAAATCTTTTTTTCTATATATAAAGGAGCGTTGACAAACCTGGCACCTTTAGATAGTATAGGCGGCACTCTTGGCGCTAAATTACAAATTTTCTTTTAGGGAGGGGTCGTCATGTCAGGCAACAACGGCCGTGAACAGTGGGGAAGCCGCCTTGGCTTTATCTTGGCAGCAGCAGGATCGGCAGTTGGATTGGGCAACATCTGGAAGTTTCCCTACCTTACGGGAGCCAACGGAGGAGCAGCCTTCGTCTGCATTTACCTTCTGGTAGTGGTGGTTATAGGATTTTCCGCCATGCTGGCGGAGTTCACCACCGGACGGATGGCCCAGCTCAACGCCGTGGGCAGCTACAAAAAGCTCAAGGGCGGGCTGTGGCCCCTGGTGGGGTGGATGGGCATCATCTGCGGCAGTTTTATACTCTCCTATTACGGCGTCATCGGAGGGTGGACCATCAAGTACTTCATCTACTCCTTCTCCGGCCTTATGGCACATGCGGCGGGAGGCAACGCCGCTCAGGCCTTCGGCGATTTTACCGCCAACAGCAACAGCGTGATCTTCTATCAGGCTATCTTCATGGTCCTCACCATCTGGGTGGTCTATAAGGGCATAGGCGAGGGCATCGAAAAGGGCTGCAAGTTCATGATGCCGGCCCTCTTCGTGGTGCTCTTCATCCTCATCGGCCGGTCCCTGACTCTGGAAGGCGCTGGCGCTGGTCTGGCTTTCTACCTGGTTCCGGACTTCTCCAAGGTCACCATGGCCACCTGCCTGGCCGCGGTGGGACAGGCCTTTTTCTCCCTGTCCCTGGGCATGGGCATCATGATCACCTACGGCAGCTATCTGAGCAAGGAGACCAACATGGCCAAGTCGGCGGTGCAGGTCTGCTGCATCGACACGATGGTGGCCTTCCTGGCCGGTCTGGTGATCTTCCCAGCCGCCTTTGCCTTTGGCGTGGAGCCCGGCGCTGGCCCCGGCTTGACTTTCATCACCCTGCCGGCGGTGTTCTCCAGGATGGCCGGCGGACCTCTGTGGTCGGCCTTCTTCTTCGTACTGCTCTTCCTTGCGGCCCTGACCTCCAGCATCTCCCTGCTCGAGGGGCCGGTGTCCTATCTGGTAGACCAGGGCGTAAGCCGCGCCAAGGCCAGCTGGGGCATGGGCATCGCCATCTTCCTGCTGGGAACCCTGTCGTCCATCTCCCTGGCAGGTAAACTGGACATCTTCGGCAAGTCCTTCTTCGACGCCGCCTGTTACCTCACCGACGCGCTGCTGCTGCCTCTGGGCTCGGTCTTCGCCTGCGTCTTCGTGGGTTGGGTCATCGTGGACAAGGTCAAGGACGAAGTCACCAACGGCGGGACTTTGGAGTTCAAGGGCTACGACCTCTGGATGTTCCTGGTCAAGTACCTGGCTCCCCTTGGCATCCTGTGGATCTTCGTCACCGGTTTGAAGTGGTAACGCCTATAGCCTATTAAAAAGCGGGCCTCT
>CAZNRB010000083.1:0-7235 GCA_964575405.1 uncultured Synergistaceae bacterium
CCAAGGAATTGGGCTTGGTCCAGGATGGATGGAAGTTCCTCTGGGTCACCAACTTCCCCCTGCTGGAATGGGACGCCGAAGAGGGCCGTTGGGTGGCCACCCATCACCCCTTCACTCAGCCCAACGAGGAGGACCTGCCGCTGCTGGAGACCGATCCGGGACGCTGCGGCTCCCGGACCTATGACCTGGTGGTCAACGGAATCGAAATGGGCGGCGGCTCGATCCGAATCCACGACGAACGGGTCCAGGAACAGATCTTCAAGTGCCTGGCCTTCTCACCCGAAGAGGCCCGGCAGCGCTTCGGCTTCTTCCTGGAAGCCCTACAATACGGCACGCCGCCCCACGGCGGCCTGGCTATCGGCTTCGACCGCCTGTGCATGCTCCTCTGCGGCGGCAAGGGGATCCGGGAGACTATGGCCTTCCCCAAGACCGCCAAGGCCCAGGACCTCATGTCGGGAGCCCCTTCGGAGGTGGCGGACCTGCAGCTCAACGAGCTGGGCATATCGGTCTACACCAGCCTTCTCAAGTCCTGACCGTCCTTCTGTTTATGCCAGAGGGGAGCCTGGGCCCTATGGGCCTGGACTCCCCTCTTTTGATCGGGACTCTTTTTGACTAACTGGACCTATCGATATGAACGGCTCGACCGGAGCCCAGCGTACTCTAGAACTGGCCCGGGAGGGGCGAGATTTTCGGCGCAGGAGGCGGCCATGGACCGACAGAGGAGAATTCTGTTTATCGGCGACGGCATGAGCGACAGGCCTTTGGATAGTCTGGGAGGCAGAACGCCGCTGAACTCTCTAAGGCTGCCCAGATTGGCGCGGCTGGCCGGCGAGGCTGGAATGGTCCGGGTATTGCCCCCGGGAGACCGGACGGGCACGGTCCACGCCGTGCCGCTGATTCTGGGATGGGATCCCCAGGAGCTGGGTGGCCGGGCAGCTGTGGAAGCCCAGGGACTGGAGCTGGACCTGAAGGACCAAGAAGGGGTAATGCGATGCAACCTCTGCACTGTCCAGGAGGGCACAATGGTATGTCACAACGGCGGCGGCCTGTCAGCACAGGAGGGCCGTGCCTTCTTTGAGGCCTTGGCCGGGGACCTCCAGTTTCAAAAACTTTTGAGGAGTCAGGGCCTGCGATTTCAGGAAGGCCTGGGATTCCGCCATTTCCTGACGGGACCGTCGCTGATCCAGGACCTGCCGGGCCCTCATGAAATCCTAGACCAGGCCGCTTCGCCTTGGCTCCAAGGCCATCCCCTGGCGGAAGCCCTAGATCGAGCCGGCCAGGTGCTGCGGCAGCACCCCTTGAACCGGGGACGAAAATGGCCCGTCACGGCCCTGTGGCCCTGGGGGTTGGCTCGGCCCAAAAAGGCCGAGCCCTTCCTTTCCCGTTGGGGCCTTCGAGGGCTCTGCATCGCCGCGGTTCCGGCCATCCTGGGCATAGGGCGGCTCCTGGGCCTAGAGACGCCGTCCATCGCCGGAGCCACCGGCGACGTGGACACCCATTGGAAGGCCAAAATCGACGCCCTGGATCGGCCTGGATGGGACTTCGCCCTGATCCACCTGGAGGCCCCCGACGAGCGGTCCCACCAGCTGGACCTGGCCGGCAAACTGGCGGCCCTGTCCATAGCCGACGCCATGGCCGCCGAACTGGTCCGACGGTTTCCCAAGGCCAGGATTTTGGCCATGGCCGACCACGGCACCTCCGCCGCCACAGGAGGCCATTTGGACGATCCAGTCCCCTATGGCCTCTGGACGGGGCGGCCCGGAGAGAGAGACCTTTGGGGCGAGCGGCACCAGAAGCCACTGGAGCTCTCGGAGCTTCAACGGCGCTTTTTCGGCCCCCGTCACGGCAGAATCTACCAATGAATAGACAAGAGCGGGGTTAGGAATTCTTCCCTAACCCCGCTTAAATCAAAGCCCGGAGGCGACCCCTCCGGGCTTGTATCTTGGCCGGTTACTTGATCAGCACGTAGGCGCTCCCCTTGGCGCCGCAGATGGGGCACTTCTCGGGCACTCCCGCCGAAATGTGCCCACAGATGGGGCAGAGGTAATAGACCACGTCCTTTTTGGCTTCCAGGTTGTCCAGGGCCTCTTTGTAGACCACCGCGTGGACCTTTTCGGCCTCGTTGGCCATGTGGAAACCCCGCTCGGCGGCCTTTTCGCCCTCGGCCTTGGCGTCCTCGATGAAGGGAGGATACATGTCCGAGAACTCGTAGGTCTCGCCGTCGATAGCGGCCTGGAGGTTCTCCGCCGTGGTCTTGATGCCGCCCATGTTGCGGAAATGGTTGCGGGCGTGGATCATCTCGGCGTGGGCCGTGGCGCGGAACAGCTGGGCTACCTGAGGATAGCCTTCCTTGTCAGCGGCCTCGGCGAAGGCCATGTACTTCTGAAAAGCCTGAGCTTCACCGGCAAAAGCGACGGACAAATCCTTCTGTGTCTTTTCTCCCATTGTCTTCGACCTCCTAAATGGCTTTGGCAGGCCTTCCTGTCCCCTATAGGCAAAGCCTAACAGGAAAGATTCCTACCTGGTTATATTATAGCGCCGAAAGGCCAAGGGAGCAACGATGTGTTACTATGGGACTGTAAAGTCAGCCTCTTTACGCAGTCTCTGTTCTCTGAGGCGAAAAATACCGACAGTTAAGGAGAGAAAACAATCATGTCCAGACCGGCGCCTTCTATCGCAGCTTACCTGCCAATGGCAGTGACTACCCTGATCTGGGGGACCATGGGCGTGCCCGCCAGCCACGCCATAGCGGAGTTTCAGCCCATGGCCCTCTTGGCCTTTCGAAGCCTAGTGGCAGTGGTCCTGCTACTGCCCTATGTGGGCCTCACCGAGAGAAAACTGCTGCCCCATAGAGAGGACCTGGTGACGGTGATCCTCATGGGATTAGTAGGCGTCTTCGGCAACAACATCTTCTATTTCCACGCCCTCAAGCACACGTCGCTGATGAACATATCGATCATCTTCGCCGTCACGCCGCTGATCACAGCCCTGCTGGCCCGGGTCTTCAGCGGCGAGTCCCTGGGCCCCAAGAGGATCCTGGGCATCGCCGTGGCCCTGGCGGGCGCTTCGCTGCTGCTCACCCAGGGCAGGCCCCATTTGATATTCCAGATAGAGCTCAACAGCGGCGACATAGCCGAGTTCGGCGCGGCCACCATGGCGGCTCTGCTGACCATTTTGGGCAAAAGGGTCAAGAGCTCTTCGTCGTCCATGGCCACGCTGTACTGCATGATCAGCGGCGCCGGAGCGTCGCTGCTGGCCATGGCTTTTTCGGGCCAAAGCTTTCCCGCGGCCGGCCAGATCTCCGGGGCCGCCCTGGTCTCGGCGCTATACCTAGGGGTTTTCTCTTCGGCGGTGGCCTACATGTCCCAGCAGATATCGGTGAAGAAGATCGGCGCCAGCGCTTCGGCGGCCTTTTTAAACGCCACGCCGGTGATCGGCCTGCTGTCGGCCTATCTGTTCCTGGGCGAGAAAATATCGGCAATCCAAATCGCCAGCGCCCTGGTGATCTTCTGCGGCCTCTTCCTCAATACCCAGGCCCAGAAAAGCTAGCACTCCCAGGAAGAGACGAAAAAAGGGACTGACCTTCCGAATCAGGAGGCCAGTCCCTCAGTTTATGCAAAGTTTTGAACCACGGGGCTTATGCCGGAGCTCTGCGCCGCTCCAGCTCCTCCCGGCAGATAGCCAGGGCCCTTTGGTATGTCTCATCGTCGGGGCAGTAGAGCCGCACCACCGGAAGGACGGAATTGCAGAGGCTGATGACCCTGGAAGAGCGGTGCTCCTTGATCTCCAGGAGCTTTTCCCAGACGATCCACTTGGAAGTCTGGTAGCGCACCTGGCCGGGCTCGCCCCTAAAGGGCCTCAGGCAGAAATAGCCTCCCTGGCCCGCTTCCAATCCCGCGCTGGCGCCCCGTGCGCTCTCGTAGGAGACGCCGCTGCCGTTGATCACGTAACGGACGAAGAAACGGTTGCGCATCATCACCAGCCCTACCAAGGCGAAAAAGGCCAGGAAGACCAGCACGATCAGGGCGATCAGCCGGAATACAGCGAAGATCAGCACCGGATCGGAGGGCGTCACAAAGAGGGCCACCGCCAGGGAGATCAGCGCCGACGGGAAAAACCAAGCGGCGCCGGCGAAGATCACCAGATCGTAGAGGATGAACCGATTGGTCATCATGGGTACCCCCGCTTCCCAGGCGGCGTAGTTCTCTTTTTTGGGGGAATTTTTTTCCTTGGCCGTTGCCACGGAGGCCACGCTCCTTATTTTTCCATCGTTTTTATTTTTCTATCGCTTTTATCTCTTGCATCGTTCCCATCACTCGGCCCAATTCCTCTGCTCCCAGAGCTCCCGCTCGGGCAGAGAGCCGTCGGGCAATTTCGAGGGATCGTCCTTTTTTAGGGCCTCCAGGACAGAGCGGTGCCGGGCCGTGGTGGCCGCCATAAGTTCCAGGCTCAAGTCCCGGGTAAGCTCGAGAAAGCGCATCTGCCCGGACAGAAGGGACAACATCCGCTCGGTCCATTTCAGCCCTGACTTGGCGGCCAGGACGGCCCTAAAGCGCTGATCCAATTCCACCCAGCTGTCTCTGGCCTGGGGAGTGGGCTCTTCGCAGGCGGTCAGGTCTTCCATGGCCTTCAGGGTCTCCTCCAACTCCTTAAGGCTGCCCTTTTCAGGTCCACGGGCCATCAGGCCCTGGAGAGCCCGTTTCTCCAAAATTTGGCGAAGTTCCGCGATGTCCTGTACTTCTTCGCCGGCAAAAGAGATCACCCGAGTGCTTCTCCAGGGCGACGACTCCAACAGCCCCTCGGAGACCAACAGTTTTATAGCGTCCCGCACGGGGCCCCGGCTGACGCCGAATTCCGAAGAGATATCCTGCTCCCTGATGAAATCGCCTGGGCGATAGCGTCTCCGGACGTAGATCTGTTCCCTCAGGTAGTCGGCTACCTGGTCAGACAGAGAACTCCGAGTGATTTTCACACTTTTTCCCTCCACGAAGAAAATCATAACGTTATTCATAATAGCATACCGATCGAAAAGATGCTCCTGTATCAGCCTTTATCGGGCGCCAGGATATGAAAATCAGGAAAAAGGCCCTTTATAAATCCTATATTACAAGGCTATGATAGCAACCAGAACCCCAGGAGAGGACCAGCCTTGTCCTTGGCCGAAAGGAGACCAGGTCCGTGATAGAGACGAGACTGCTGCGCTATTTTCTTACGGTGGCAGAGGAGCGGAACATCACCCGCGCCGCCCAGCTGCTGTATATCACCCAGCCCACCCTGAGCCGCCAGATGGCCCTTCTGGAGGAAGAACTGGGCGCGGGCCTCTTCGTCCGGGGAAGCCGGCCTCTGGAACTCACCGCCGAGGGGTTGCTGCTTTGGCGCCGGGCCAGAGAGATCCTGGAGTTAATGGAGAAAACCGAAGAGGAGCTTCGTTCCCAGGAAAAACAGCTGGAAGGCGTGGTATCCATCGCCGCGGGAGAATTGGCCTCCTGCAAGATCCTGATGGAGATCGCTGCCCAGTTTCAAAAAAAGTACCCCCGCATGGTCTTCAATATCTACACTGCCGTGACGGACCAGATCAAAATCCGCCTGGACCAAGGGCTGACGGACCTGGGCCTCCTGATGGAGCCTGTGGACATAGAACAATACAACTACCTCCGGCTGCCCGTAAAGGAACGTTGGGTGGCCTTTGTGGACGCTGGAGACCCCCTGGCTGGGAAAAGCTCCCTTACGGCCCAGGAACTCTCGGAGCTCCCTCTGATCCTGCCCAACCGCCAGAGCATCCGCAACGAGATCGCCCACTGGTTCGGCCCCCTTTTCGAGGAATTGCAGATCATCTCCTACAGCAACCTGGCCACCAACAGCCTCCTGATGGCTCAGGCTGGCATGGGCGTGGTCTTAGCCGTGGAGGGCTCAAAGCCCTTTCTGGATACCTCCAAGATTCAGGCCATCCCCCTTTCGCCGGAATTGACCTCCTCCACCGTGCTGGCATGGAAACGGCGCCGGCCCTTTCCCGCCCAGCTGAGCCATTTCATCGAAACGGCAAAAAGCTTTTTAGGTATTGTGGAGCATAGCGGCGAAGTATTCGACACAGCTCCTGAAAGAAAATAATATAACCCCAGGAACTTCAGCTCGACATGGCAGGATGCTTTACGAGGAGGAGCCGACCATGACCCAAGCGCAGGAACAATTTGTGGACGTCTTTCCCAGGGGGCCCGAAAACGTCAATTACGCCCAGTACTTTACCGGCACCAGCTATTTGAACATGCTCAGCCTGGAGCAGGTGGCCATTGGCTACGTCACCTTTGAGCCGGGCTGCCGCAACAACTGGCACATTCACCGCAGCAAAAGCGGCGGCGGCCAGATTCTGATATGCACCTCCGGACGGGGCTATTACCAAGAATGGGGCAAAGAGCCCCGGGAGCTCAAGGCCGGAGACGTGGTGAACATCCCCGCCGGCGTCAAGCACTGGCACGGCGCCGCCCCCGACAGCTGGTTCGCCCATCTGGCCGTGGAAGTCCCCGGCGAAGAAAGCCGCAACGAGTGGTGCGAGCCCGTCAGCGACGAAGAGTACAGCAAACTCAAATAACAACAGAGCAGAGGGCCTTTCAAAGACCCTCTGATTTTCACAAGCGAGGTAGCCTCTCGGGGCGGTCCTCGCTTTTTTGATGGCCCACAGGTGCTCCTTTCGACGGTGTACTAATTGTCGAAAACACCGATAGCCATCCTGTCAAAGCGGTGCTATTATGGGCACAACAAGCCCAGAGCAGGATTTCACCCCCTAGGCAAGGGGCCCTTGGGCCCCAGCATCTTCTCGACATTCGACATTTTTAAAAAAAGGAGCTGTTTTTTTATGAGCAAAAGAAAAATCGCTAAAGCTACGGCCCTTGCGGCCCTGTGCCTCTCCATCGCCGGAAGCGCTTCCATGGCAGGCGACTTCGGTTTTAGCTCCATGGCCGCCGCGGAAAAGGGCGCCGTGACGCGCAGCAACCAGGGCCCTAAAGGACCGGTCCAAGCGCCAAATCAGGGCAATCAGGACCAGAAAAAGCCAGCTCCCCAGAAGCCCGAGCCCGAGAAGAAGCGGGCCCAGGAGAGAAAGCCCGAGCCCACTAAGCCCGAGCAGAAGAAACCGGAGCCCCAGAAGCCCGAGCCCGAGAAGAAGCGGGCCCAGGAGAGAAAGCCTGAGCCCGCTAAGCCCGAGCAGAAGAAACCGGAGCCCCAGAAGCCCGAGCCCAAGA
>CAZNRB010000084.1:0-7019 GCA_964575405.1 uncultured Synergistaceae bacterium
GGCGAGACGGCCCTGGCCCATCAGCCCAACGAGTACTGCGCCGTCGATGAAATCCCTGCCGCCGCCAAGGTCATCGCCCGGTGGGCCCTGGAACAGCTGGTTTGATCTCCTAAAACATCCTAAAGGCCTTTGCCATAGAAAAAGCCTTGCCGCCTGTCCATGGACCGGCGGCAAGGCTTTTTTGCGAATCTATTCTAGCCGCAGGAGGAAGGGCCTCCTGGGCCCTAAAAGGCCCAGCCCAGAGAACAGCCGAAGCTGGTCTCCCGCCAATCCCTGGAGTCCTGCCATCCGCCGTAGAGCTCTATTTCGGCCTGGCCCCATTGGACCCTCAGCCCGGCGGCGGAATTCCAGCGCCAGCGGCTTCCTTCCAGTCCGGCGGCGCGGTTAAAGCTCCCGCTGTCGTAGACCGCCGTGGCCTCGAGCCACAGCTGGCCCTGCAGGTTCCGGCCCCTGAAGAGGGGGGCGCTGGCCCGCAAGCCCAGGGGGAAGCTCAGCAGATTCCCGCCGAAGTCCTGGACCGTTGTGCCGCCGTAGGGCCCCAGGTCCCACCGGCCCCTGATGACACGAAAACCGGCGTAGGGAGCCAGGAGCCAAGAGCCGGCGTCGAAGCTCCGCTGGACCTGGACCGCCGCCGAAAGGGCCCGGCTGTGGGCCCTGAAGCGGTTCAGCGCCGGAGGGCCTCCGGTCAGGGACACCTGAAAGGGGCGGCTGGAGACCCAGCTGTGGCCCAGGGCGGCCATGAACTTCCACCGGTCCTGCTGAAAGGAGCCGTAGACCGAGGCGGCGCCGTAGCCGAAACCGTGGCCTGTGAAGGACTCCTGGCCCAGGCTGTGCCAGAAGCCGCCGCCCATGGCCAGGGCCGCGCCGAAGAGCCACCGCCCCCAGGGGACCTGGCCGCCCAGGCTCCCTCCGCCCAGCTGGCCCTTGCCGCTGGAACTGTAGACGTTTCTCTGGAAGTCGCCGCCCACCCAGAAGGAGGCCTCCTGGTCCTCCGAGAAGGCCATGCGGCGGAACAGGCCGTCGCTCTGGTTCCGGGCCGTCAGCACCGATATAGCGCCCACGCCGGCCCGCTGGGCCACCGACTCCAGGGCCAGGGCCGCCCCCGGCGAGAGGAGCCGCCACAGTGTGGCCAGGGCGATCAGGGTCCTTAAGGCCCTGGGCCAAGGGCCTATACAAAAAAGGCCCGCCCCTCGGGCGGGCAGCGGAGAGAAGCCCTTAGTCATGGCCGAAGCCCAGCCTGGTCAGCCAAGCCACCACGGCCTTCTGGGAACGGTCGGTCTCGGGACGGTAGACCCCCAAGGCCTCCAGAATTTCCGAATCGGGCAGCGCCGCCGTCAAGTCTCTGACGCTGCGGCCCAACCGGCTGGTGCCGTGGGCGCAAAAGGGCACCACGGTCTTGCCCGCCAGGTCCCACTGGTCCAGGAGGCTCAACAGGGCCATGGGGACGGTGCCCCACCAGTTGGGGTACCCCAAGAAAATCACGTCGTAGGAAGCCGGGTCCGGCAGGGGCCCCTTCAAGGGCGGCCGAGCCCGGCGGCCCAGTTGGTCCGAGGCCTCCTCCAGGCAGATGTCATAATCGCTGGAATAGGGCTCTTCGGTGACGATCGAAAAGGTGTCGCCGCCGGTGACCTCATGAATCCACTGGGCGATCTTGGCGGTGTTGCCCGGCGGCAGCAGGCTGGCCGATGTGACGGCGTCCAGGTCCACCTCTTCGGGGCGCTCCACCGTGGTATTATCGGCCCAGGTGAAGTAGGCGATCAGTATCCGATCCGACGGAGCGGCTACAGCCGGTTCGCTCCAGGTCAAGGGCCCCCAAAGGGCCGCCAGAAGGGCTAGGGCGCTGATAATCCTTTTTTTCACGGTCATGGTCCTTCCTTTCGGTCGTCCTGGAGCTTTGGGGCTCCTTTGGTCGAGGGCCAACGCTGAAGGCCCTTGGTGGCGTAGTAGCCCAGCCACACGCCCAGGGCCATAATGGCCAGATAATCCCACAGGAAGAGGTACAGCGGCTGATCGTAGTCCCAGAAGGAATAGAGGATCCTCAGGAACAGGTAGGACGGAAAGTCCCGTCGGAAAAAGGCCCAGAGCCCCCAGGCCGCCAGGGCCCAGCCAAACCACTGAAGCCAACGCCTCTTGGGCCCCAGGAGGCCCCGGCCCTTGAGGCGGCCCACCACCATGCCCCAATGGAGGCCCAGATGGACCGCCATGAGGATAAAGCCCCAATAGGCCGTGAGCATGTGGAGCCGCCTGGCGAAGGCCATGCCTCCCCGGATGGGCAAAAAGGCGAAGACGTACCGCGACAGCATGACGCCGCTGACCACCAGCCCCAGGGTGTTGGCCAGCAACAGCAGGTTCACCGCCGTCTGGAAGGCACGAAAGGGCCGGTAGGCTCCCCGCAGCAGCGCCCGGTACCAGGGCCAGTTCAGCCAATTGTGAACCAGAAACAGCAGGTACATCAGCGCCCCTGCCACCTCGTGGGCCCAGTCGCCGGTGATGTGGTAGCCCATGAGGAAAAAGAGCAGCACCGTCATGGAGCCGTCGGTGACTATTCTCAGCTTTTTATTGAAGGCCATATCCAGAAGCCTCCTAAGGGGGCTAGCGGACCAAAGTCCCGCCGCCCCATGGTAATAGGGCCCTATTTTACTCAAAAAACAGGGGCGCTATTTTGATCTTAAAGGATAGCGAATATAATAAAAGAAAGGGACCGTTGCTGTCGAATACTCCAGGACTATCAAAACAAATGCTTTGAAGGTATATTTCCACGTTCTTTTTCCCTTGACCGGAGGGCGCCCCGGGATGGTATAAAAATACATAGTCGCCAGTCTTCTTAGCGCGCGGAAGGCCTTCTAAGGGGAGCAGGGAAATAAAATTTTTGAGACAGGAGAGGATTTTCACCTATGAGGGCGATGTTGAGCTTTTTGGGGGTTTTAGGGGCCTTGAGCTCCTGGCGCTTTTCCGCCTGGATCGGGGCCGGGACTGGACGGTGGATCAAGATCCTGATCTTTTTGGCGGCTTGGCTCTATTCTCAGACTTTCTGGATCGTCACCGCTCTCCCAAGGATGGTGGCCATCAGGATACCCCAGTGGATTGAGCTGATCTGCAGCCTCTCCGCTCCCTGGTTGGGCACGAGCCTCTGCCTCTTTCTTGCCCTGGACCTGCTCCGGCTCTGCCCTATGGTGGCCTTCAGCGACGCCCAGCGCCGATGGACCGCCTTGGGCGGATGGTCCTTTGTGGCGCTGTTCATCCTCTGGGGGCTCTGGACGGCGGCCCATCCTGTAATCCGGCGTTACGATCTGGTCCTGCCGTCGCTGCAAAGGCCCCTCAAGGCCCTGGTGGTCTCGGACTTCCATCTCGGAAGCCTGGGAATGCCAAAGCACAAACTGGCCAAGACCGCCGAGATGATAGCCCAGGAGGCCCCTGACGTGGTCCTTATCGCCGGAGACGTGCTGGATTGGGATTTCGCCCCTCTGGAAGACCCGGAAGTGCTAGAGCTCCTCTCCCGCATTAGGGCTCCCCTGGGCGTCTTCGCCTGTCTGGGCAACCACGACAATTTCATGGGAATGCAGAGCACCATAGTGGAAGTTTTGGCCCGTTCAGGCATTAGGGCCCTCTACGACGAGGCCGTCACGGTCCCCGAGGCGGGACTGACCATCGCCGGCCGGGCCGATCCATCGGGATTCCGGGCCAGAAGGGATCGGAAAAACTTGGCCGACCTGACGGAGCGTCCCCGCCCTGGCGAGACGCTGATCCTCTTGGATCACAACCCAGAACGTTTTTCCGAAGCCGCCGATTACGGCGCAGCGCTCCAGATATCGGGGCACACCCACAACGGCCAGTATTTCCCGGCCAATTTACTGGTCAAATTCTTCTACGAAAAGCCCTGGGGCGTCCTGAGAAAAGGCGGATCCACTCTCTTCACCACCTGCGGCGTCGGGACCTGGGGCGCGCCGGTGCGCCAGGGCAGCGTGGCAGAAATCGCCGTGCTGAACCTAACTCCAGAAAGAGGCTAATCCAGAGACTCCACTGGCACGGGGACTCTGATTCGGCGCTGTAGATTTTCCATCTCTATCTCTTAGGAAAGGATCGCGATGTACCATGAAAAAATTCGGATTTGGCTGCATGCGGCTGCCCATGACGGACCCTGAAGACCGGACCAGCGTGGACATGGATCAGTTCTGTTCCATGGTGGATCTCTTCCTGGAACGGGGCTATACCTATTTCGACACTGCCTATATGTACCACAACCACCACAGCGAGATCGCCGTCCGAGAGGCCCTGGTGAAGCGCCATCGCAGGGAGACTTTCCTACTGGCCGACAAAATGCCCGCCATGGCCCTGAAGGCGCCCGATGATCAGGTCCGGATCTTCGATGAGCAGCTCGAGAAATGCGGAGTAGAGTACTTCGACTATTATCTGCTCCACAACATGGGCGCCGACAACTACCGCACGGCTCAGAACTTCGGCACCTTTGATTTTGTATCCCGCAAAAAAGAAGAGGGCCTGGTGCGCCGCATGGGCTTCTCCTTTCACGACACGCCGGAACTGCTGGACCGGATCCTGACAGAGCACCCCGAGGCGGAGTTCGTCCAGCTCCAGCTGAACTATCTGGACTGGGACAGTGCCGGCGTCCAGTCCCGGCGCTGCTACGAAGTGGCGGTCCGCCACGGAAAACCCGTGATCGTCATGGAACCCGTCAAGGGCGGGACCTTGGCGTCGGTGCCCCCCAAGGTGGAAGAGCTCTTCCGCAGCTGCCACAGCCAGTGGTCGCCGTCGAACTGGGCCATAGCCTTCGCGGCCAGCCAGCCCGAGGTGATGATGGTCCTCAGCGGCATGTCCTCGCTGGCCCAGCTGGAGGAAAACACGGCCTTTATGGACCGGTTCCAGCCACTGAACGACCAGGAACAGGACCTGATAGCACAGGCCGTGAAGATACTGAACGAATCCATCGCCATCCCCTGCACGGCCTGCGAGTACTGTCTTGAAGGGTGCCCCCAGAATATCGCCATTCCCCAGTACTTCGCCCTATACAACACAGTCCAGGCCATGCCGTCGCTGAAGTTCAACCAGACCATGTACTACCGCAACATCAGCCGCAGCCACGGCCTGGCAAGCGACTGCATCCACTGCGGCCAGTGCGAGCGGGTCTGCCCCCAGCATCTGGGGATCATAAACCTGCTGGAGCAGGTCAGCGAAACCCTGGAGGATAAAGGGGCCTAAAATAAAAAATCCGTGATACAATGATCTTGATTGTTTTATCACGGTTTTATCGTCCTGGCGGGCATAGCCGGAAAAAATCAAAACACAAAGGAGTCTTTACTATGCACAGATCCCTGTTCTCAGCGCTGATTCTCGCCGCCGTCCTAACACTGGCACCGTCGCCCTCTCGAGCCGCCGACGTGGCATTTGTGGACCTGGTTAAGGTCATCTCCGAAAGCGCCCCCGGCAAGGAAGGTCAGAAAATCGTGGACGATCTGCGGGCCCAACTCCAGACGGAGCTTAAACAGTACGCCGATACAGAAAAGGACGCCCAAAAGGTACAGCAACGTCAATTTGAGCTTAATCGCCGCTTTCAGCAGGAACACGCCCGAATTTCAGCCATTCTGACCCAGCTGGTCAATACTGTGGGCGAACGGTGGCTCCGGCGCAACCAGAAGAATTACTACGCCCTTGTTCCCATGGAACGGGTTCTGGCAGTGGACCCCAAAATGGACGTTAGCGACGAAATCCTCCGATTGATGAACAGGGAAATTGTCGACTTCAAGGCTGGCGCCCAGTAAAGACCTGGCGACCTTCCAATAGTTAAGACGCAAAGAGAAGAACCGGCCGAGGCTAAATGCCCTCGGCCGGTTCTTTATGTTTGGCTTTTCTTGGACACAATAAAATAGCAGGCCCGCGGTTTTTAAGCGCTGATTCTCGATTTCCCGCAGGCGCCGCAGCCTAGAATCGCTTCGGCTCTGGCCACGGAATCCTGGTCTGGCGACGGCACTCCCGCCAGAGGATAATCCAGGCCCAACTGACGCCACTTGAAGGCACCCATGTCGTGATAGGGCAGCACCTCCACCCGCCGGACCGTAGCCAGTCCGTCGATGAAGGACCTGACGGCCTGGAGCTCCTGAGTATCGTCGGAAACTCCCGGCACTAGAACCCGACGGATCCAGAGGTCCACTCCGTGGTCCGAGAGCCAGCGGGCCATGGCCAGGATGCTCTCGTTGCTCCAGCCTGTCAGGCGCCGGTGCTTTTGGGAGTCCAGGTGCTTCAGATCCAGCATCACCAGATCAGTGAACTCCATCAGCCGCTGGAACTTGCTGTAAAAGGGCTCTTCGGTGGTGAAGGGCTGTCCTGCCGTGTCTAAAGTGGTGTGAATCCCCCGCTCCTTGGCCAGGGCGAAGAACTCCGTCAGAAAGTCCATCTGCAGCAGCGGTTCGCCGCCGCTGACGGTGATGCCACCGTCCTTGCCCCAGTAGCGCCGGTAACGGCAGGCCCGGTCCAGGAGATCCTGGGCCGTCCAGAGTTGACCTCCTGCGGTGCACCAGGTTTCGGGATTATGGCAGTATTGGCAGCGCATGGCACATCCCTGGAGGAAGACCACAAAACGCACTCCAGGACCGTCCACCAGGCCAAAAGTCTCCAGGGAATGGACTCTTCCTTTTATAGGCTGTCCCGTGATAGGCTGTTCCGCTGTCGTTACCATGGTCCTTCTCTCCTTTCTCGGGGACCGCCGGCTTTTAAAGACAGCTGTGGCAGGTCCGAGAGATCACGTCGAGCTGCTGTTCCCGGGTCAGGTCGATGAATTTCACGGCATAGCCCGAGACCCGGATGGTGAAGTTGGCGTACTCTTCCTTTTCAGGGTGCTCCATAGCGTCGATCAGCTTGTCGCGGCCGAAGACGTTCACGTTCAGGTGATGGGCGCTCTGGTCAAAATAGCCGTCCATGACCTGCACCAGGTTGTCCACCCGCTCGTCCAGGTTGTGGCCCAGGGCGTCGGGGTTGATGGTCTGGGTGTTGGAGATGCCGTCCAGGGC
>CAZNRB010000085.1:0-6100 GCA_964575405.1 uncultured Synergistaceae bacterium
CGTTGTCCATCTGCACCTGGGCCTCGGTGGCCTGGGCGCGGTTCACCGCCACCTGAGCTCTCAGGGCCGCCACCTGAGCCGCTTGATCCCGGTGGTCCAACACCGCCAGGGTCTGACCGACCTCAACGCGATCTCCGGTGCTGACACTAAGGGATTCTAACCGGCCCGTGACCTTGGGCTTCAACTCCACTTCCTCCAGGGCGTTCAGCGTCGACGTGGTGTTGTAGCCGCTGGTCACCATGTCTCTCCGCTCCACCATGGCCACCTGGACCCGAGTCACCACTGGCGCAGCCGCATTTGCCTGGGCAGCGTCGTCCCTAAGCCACGCCCAAGCCAAAGCCCGATCTTTTAGGCTCCACAAACTGGAGAGCACCAAGGCCGCGAGAATTACTCTTTTCAAGTTCATCGGCACACCTCTTTTTCAAAAATCTAGTGGTCCACCTGTAGGTTCCCGGCCGGTGGCTCTTCCTTAGAAAGACCATGCTCCACCAGTTCGCCCATGACAAGCCACAGGTTAGCCTGGGCGACACGGCTGTCCCGAAGATATCCAGCCAAGTCCTGACCGGCTTGGGTCAGGTCCGACCGGGCCTGAAGCACGTCCAGCTGGGTGTTGACGCCCTCACGGTACCCCACTTCTGCGTAACGAAGGCTCTCTTTGGCGAAGACCAGGTTGGCGTTGCCGGCCTCCACGGTCTCCAAGGCGTTCATCAGAGTCAGCCGGGCGTCCACCAGATCGGCCCTAATCTGCTCTTCCAACTGGAGCACCGCCTGCTTGGCCTGCTCCAGCTGGGATTTGGCCGATTTGACGTTGCCGCTGGTCAATCCGCCGTCGTAGAGAGGGATGCTGAGCACCAACGATGCCGACCACTGATCGTCGTCAGTGCTGTAGGTGCCGCCGTTAGCGGTCCGGGCGAAGCGGTAGCCAGCGGAGAGGGAAATATCGGGCAACATGCCGCTGCGGGCCACGGTGATCTCCTTCTCCTGAATCTTCTGGGCTGCCAAAAGCTCCTGATAGTCGCCGCGCCGTTCCAGCGTCCGCTCCAGATCGGCTGCGCTTTTATCCCCATTGCCGCTGGGCCTGAGGCTGGCCAGCTCGGGGAGGCCGTCGGAGAGATCTCCCGACAGTTCCAGCCTGGTCTGAGGAGGCAGCCGGAGCAGGGTGCATAGAGCGATCCGAGAGGCCTCCAAATCGTTGCCAGCCGAGATGTAGTCGGCCCTGGCAGCCTCCTTCTGCTGACGGACCCGAACCAAATCCAAGTTGGTGGAGAGACCGAATTCAACCCGGCGGATCAGTTCCTGCTCTGCCTCAAGATAGTAGTCCAGAGCGTCTTGAGTTGTGCGCAGCACCTCTTTTCGGTAGAGCACGTCGCAGAAAGCGTCCCAGACCGACTTGGCCACAGTCTCCTGCACGTCGTATAGGTTGTGCTCGGCCCGGCGGATACCCAGCTTGCCTTGCTGGGCCACGGCACTGTTGCGGCCGCCGGAATAGATAGACTGGGTTATCTCGGCTCTGGCCAAGGCTTCGTTATCGGGCTCGTTGGCCATGTCGTATGCATTGGCCTCGCCGTTGACCGTCAGAGTGGGCAACAGAGCGGCCGAAGCGGCTTTGCTGTCGCCCTTGGCTCGCTCCACGTCCTCCCTGGCGGTCTGAACCGTTAAGTTCTCGTCCAGGGCTAGGCGCAGTGCCTGGGGCATGGTCAAGATTATGGCTTCTGAGTCATCAGCCTCGACCACATGGGCGCCTTGTACGTCCCGGGAAGCGCTGCTGCTCTGTTGCTCTGGAAGTTCTGCTGCCCAAAGAGGCGTGGTTGCGGCAGCCACCAGACAAAGGGCTGCCAGATGGATTTTCATCATGCCATTTCCTCCTGAACTCCAGAATAGTGGTCCTTGGTGTCCGTTACCCTTCTCCGCTTAAGCAGCTTCATGACACGCCCCTGGATGTCGTCCATGATCAGGTAAACCACAGGTATGATCAACAACGTCAGCAGCGTGGAGGTCATAAGACCGCCGAAGAGGGCCACCGACATAGGCTGGCGGGACTCGGAACCTTCACTGAGCTTCAACACGGCGGGGATGGCTCCGATAACCGTGGTCAGAGAGGTATTCAAGATGGCCCGTAGCCGGAGAGGGCCGGCGTTGATCACCGCCTGGATCTTTTCCACTCCCTGGGCCCGTTGCTGCTCAATGAAATCCACCAGTATAATGCCGTTGTTCACCACGATGCCTATCAGAAGTATGATGCCCATGTAGCTCATCATGTCGAGCTTACAGCCCGTCAGATAGAGCATGCCGAAGGCTCCTGGGGTCATCAGCGGCAGTGAGAACATGACCGTAAAGGGGTGTATGAAGGACTCGAACTGAATAGCCATGACCATATAGACCAACGATATGGCCACTATCAAAGCGGTCTTCAGCCTGGCGAAGTCCTCGGCCTGGTGCTTGGTTTGACCGTAGGGCAGCAGAATGACGCCCGAACCGGGGGGAATGATGGATTGCAGCATCTCGCCCATCAGCTCCACGCCCTGGCCCGACGAGAAATCGCTGGTTACGTTGGCCTCGATCTCCATGGCGGTCTGACGGGAATAGCGCTTAATCACGCTGGGCGCCAGCACCTCTTCCAGGGTCAGCAGTCCCGGGATCTGGACGATATCGCCGTCGCCGTTTTTCACGGCCACCTGCTGGAGGCTATCTACGCTGCGGCGCTGGTCCTTGCGGGACATGAGCCGAATGTCGTAGCGGTAGCCCCCCTCTTTGAACACACCAGCCTTGACGCCTCCGAAGTAGGCCAGCAGCTCGGTGGTCAACGACTGGATGTCCACATTCATGGCGTCGGTCATGTCGCGGTTCAGCTTCACCTCGAACTGGGGCTTATCGAGGCGTACATCGGTCTCGATGTCCAAGAACCGGCCGTCTTCCCTCATGGCCGCTGTGAGCCTGTCGGCCACGTCCAGCAACGTCCTTGTATCGGCGCCGACCAACATCATCTGCACGTCCTTGCTGCCCATGGCCGCGAAGTTCAACGTGGCGTCCCGGAACAGAGTCGTCAGGCTCTGGCGCATGTCGGCCATGATGTCGTTAAAACCAGGCCGTTCCGACAGGGGGATCAAGGTGACGTATATGTTCGCCTTGTTGCTCTCCTCCCCCATGCCCGCGCCTACCATGGCAGTTGAATAGTTCACGTAGGGGTTCTTCTTGATCTCCCGCGCTATTTCCTTGATGACCCTGGCGGTCTCTTCTATGTCGGTCCCCGAAGGGAGCTCGCAGGAGATACGGAAGACGCCTTGGTCGTCATTTTCCATGAAGGAAGTGCCCACCAGGCTGGCCAAGAAGATGCCGAAGATGAAGATGCTTATGGTCACCGCCATGGTAGTCTTGCGGTTATGGACCACCCAAGTGAGGCCCTTGCGATAAGTCCGTTCCCAGCCCTGTATGATGCTGTCACAGAATTGAGCGGCCCTGTTTGGCTTGGACCGGTGAAGGATACGGGAGCAGAGAAAGGGCGCCAACGTCAAGGCTATCACCAGCGACAGCGTCAGCGTCAGCACCACCGCGATGCCGAAGGCGTAGAAGAACCGCCCGATGATGCCGCCCATGAAGGCGATAGGGGCGAACACGGCGATACTGGTCAAGTTGCCGCCCACGATGGAGAAAGCCACTTCCTTAGTGCCCACCGAAGCCGCTTCCATGGCCGATTTACCATCCTTCATGTGGCGGTCCACGTTGTCCAACACCACCGTAGTGGCGTCCACCACCATGCCGACGGCCAAGGATATGCCCATCATGGACATGTTGTTGATGGTTACGCCGGCGGCCTGCATGAGGATAAAGCTACCGATCAAACAGGTAGGAATAGATACCACCGTCACGAAGGTGGCCCTGATAGTCTGTAGGAAGAAGAGCAACAGCAGAGCGCAGAGCATCACGGCCTGCATGGCGTCTCCGGCCACACCGCTCATGGATCGCCTTATGAAGTCGGCCTGATTATAGGTGACGTTGAGCTCCATGTCGGGAGGAAGGATCCGCCGGAGTTCGTTTATTTGAGCTATGATGGCGTCGCAAACTGCCACCTCGTTAGCTCCTCGCTGCTTCCGGACGGCCATCATAATGGTCTCTTCGTCGTTGAAGAGAGCCATCTGTTCAATTTCCTCAAAATCGTCTTCCACGTCGGCCACGTCGCCCAGACGGATCACCACGCCGGATCTGGTGGTAATTGGAAGCTGCTTTAGCTCTTCCACGGAGGTGTACTCACCCTCCATACGAAGGTCCATATTGATTCGGTCGATGATAAGGCTACCTGCCGGGAGCTCCACGTGCTTGCCCGCGATAGCATCGGAGATGTCCTGCACCACCAGGCCCCGAGACCGCAGCCGCACAGGGTCAAGCCAGATGCGAATCTCCCGGTCCCGCCAACCGGGGGTGGATATATTGCCCACACCGCTGATGGCCTGAAGGCGGATCTTTGCCACCTTGTCGACAAAATAGACCTTGTCGCGATAGGGGGCAGTTCCCGAGAGGGTTACCATGACCACCGGAGTGTCGCCGATGTCGTATTTTTCGATGATCGGCGTGTCGGCCTCGTCGGGCAGGTCCTCCTGGGCGGCGTTGACCTTGTCGCGCACGTCGGCAGCGGCAGCGTCGATGTCACGATCTAGGTCGAACTCGATGACCGTCACGGAGATGCCCTGATAACTGGAGGAAGTCATGCTGTCGATACCCGATATGGTGGCCAGCTCTTCCTCTATGACGTCGACCACGTCGTTATCCATAACCTCCGCCGTCGCACCGTCCATGGTAGTGGTCACCATGACCACCGGTAGGTCCACGTCGGGAATTCTCTGCATGCCCATGGTCCGGTAGGCCATGAGACCAAAATATACCAGGGCTATGCTGCAGATCAACACCGTCACAGGACGGCGCAACGATGTATCGACAACGTTCATACCCTTTCATTACCTCCATGGCCGACGCTCTGCAGGATCTCCTGAGAGATCTCGTCGATCACCGCCGGCGAAGTTATATCCCAATCAGCCCTGAACTGCATTGCCAGATCTAATCCCGATAGGACAGAGATGATCATGACTGCCATCAAATCGACCTGACCCCTTCGAAAGACGCCCTGGTCCATGCCCCGCTGGAGCAGCTTTTTCACAGCTTCCTGGAGCTTGGCCAAAGGGTCCCGGCCCAGGAATCGCTCCTTCTCGCCGGGTTTTAAGGTCACCAGCATCTCCCATATGGTGACGTGGAGAAAGCCCATGGACTTGATGTCCTCTATCCATCGGGGTATAAGGTTTTTCAGGACCCGGTAACTGTCGGGGTCTTCTTCCATCATCTGTTTCACTTCCTCGGCGCCGCGCTCTGCCATGCGCTCCTGGATGAAGTAGACCACGTCGTGCTTGTCCCGAAAGTAATTGTAGATAGTCCCCTTGGCCACGCCGATTCTAGCAGCCAGCTTTTCCATGGTGAAGCTGGACCAGCCTTCGGTGCTCAGGATCTCGTTGGTGGCCTCAAAGGCCTTCTGCCGTATGGCTTCCTCTATCATCTCCCGCTTCTGCTCTGAAAATCTCGGCAATACCACACCTCCCCGACCATCAGGTCAAAAAAATGACCGTCGGACATTTAGACTAATATTGCTAATTTATCACAGATAGATCCTTTTGTCACTGTGGTAATAGCGTATCCATCCTGGTTTGCTCGTAAAAAGTGGCGGCTGCGGCCTTGAGCTGAAGCTCTGGGGGAGAGAAAAACAAAAAAACTGGAAATCCTCTAAAGGATTTCCAGTTGAAAAGATGGTGGGTGATACAAGAATCGAACTTGTGACCTCTTCCGTGTCAGGGAAGCGCTCTTCCTCTGAGCTAATCACCCAAAGCTCCTCAGGCCAGAACCAGCCTTGACGGCCCAGTTACAGCTAGGTATTGTACAAGTCCCCTTCCCTCCTGTCAACGTCCCGTGGCCCCTTGGGCCGGCCCGGGGGCCCTCTATAAGGTGTCCGACAACTGCGGTGCTAGGGCTGGGCCTTTCCCATCTCCGACGTCACGACCTGGCGAAAGGCCTCGGCACCGGATTTGCCGCTTTCGGCGGCGGCCACCACGGCTTCGATAAA
>CAZNRB010000085.1:6110-6686 GCA_964575405.1 uncultured Synergistaceae bacterium
CTCTCCAGGCTACGGATGGCAGCGATGGTGGTGCCACCAGGGGTGCAGACTCGATCCCGCAGCACCGCCGGATGTTCGCCGGTCTCGCGGACTAGCGACGCCGCGCCTATAAGGGTGTGGATCCCGGCTTGAAGGGCTAGATCGCCCCGCAACCCCACGGCCAGGCCGCCCTGGATAAAGGCCTCGATCAACGAGAAAACGTAGGCGATGGCCGATCCGGAGATGCCGATGATACCGTCGATGTCCTTTTCCTCCACCGTCAAGGCCTGACCAAAGGAGCCCAGAAGACCCATCATGGTCTCCAGCTCCCCGTCGGTCCAGTCACCGCGGGCAATGCCGGTAAATCCTGCCCCCACCGCCGAGGCGATGTTGGTCATGGCCCTACCCCAGTGGCCGTCGGGAGCCGAGAACTTCAGGGCCTTGAGCTCCACCAACGCCGCCAGAGAACAGCAAAGCCGCCCGGCCAGGTAGTCCTTCAGGTCACTGCAGACCGGCATCATCAGCCAGGGCTTCAGGGCCAGCAACACCGGGCCTCGATGGGCCGCCAGGGCTTCCTTAGCGTCAGCGGCCACGGCA
>CAZNRB010000085.1:6696-6912 GCA_964575405.1 uncultured Synergistaceae bacterium
GCCCAGATCGCTCAGGCTTTGGCGCACTGCCTGGTTGGGGTCCACCACCAGTGGCAAGAATCCCGCCCTTTTTAGCCCCCGGGCCACCGAACCGCCCAGGGCCCCGCCGCCTATGATCAGAGGATTGCGTTCCGTCACCATTGTCTATTCTCCCTTCCCGTAAAAATTCCAGGTTCCTTAGGATTCCAGAGTTCAGATTCCAGAGTTCCCAGAGTC
>CAZNRB010000086.1:0-6909 GCA_964575405.1 uncultured Synergistaceae bacterium
TCCACGGCGATGGCCGCCGAGGGCCCGCCGATGCCGGTGGAACAGACCGAGATTGCCGTGGTTCCCACAAGGCCCGTAAAGGTCCTGTATTCCCGGTGGGAGGCCACCAGACGGCTCTGGTCCCAGGTGGCTGCGATCTGGCCGCACCGGCCTGGATCGCCGGGCAGCAGCACGTAGGGCGCCACGTCGCCGGGACGGCACTGGATGTGATATTGCAGGCCCTCCATGGAAGGCCTGCCGGCGTTGGATTTCCATTGATTAGTCATAGCGTCAGCTCCTTTAAGGGGCCTCAGTCCGCTGGCGGGCCGGGGTCAGAGGATCCTCTTTGTCTTTATTTTAAAAGGTTTCCAGGCGAGAAAAAAGCTTTTTCCAACGGCGCCTCCAAGTAATAGGTCACAGGAAGCCGCCGGGGGAAATTACGGGGAGAATTATTTTTGAGTGAAAAAATAAGAAATTGCCCCGAAACCCCTTGACAGAGGCCAGGTCTTTTCATATACTTTCCTTGTTAGGAGTGACTAACAAATTTTCAGCCCCCTCTGGAAATATGTCCACGTCACCCTGATCTTGTTCTAAAGGGCCTCTCTCCGATCAATACCCCCTCCCGGAGGAGGATTCCGTGATCTGACCCAAGAGGAGAGAACTCCCGTAAAGCCGCCCTGCGGTCCCCCTCCGCGGGGGTTCTCTCCGGATTGGTAGGTTTGGGGCCGGTAAATTTTGTCGATCCGCTGCGGTAGGGAGAGACCCCGGCAGGTTCGAGATAGAGATGAGAGAACACCCCTCTAGTGCCAGCAGGCCGGTCCCGGGACGGACCGGCCTGCTTGTGTTTTCATTGCCCTTTCCGCCTTTCCATTGGCCTTTCGCTTTACGGCCCCTTCTGCTCCTATGGTGATATCTTTCTTTTCTCTTTGCAGCCTCTGCGTAAATTACCTTTGAAGGCCCCCCTTGGTCTGCTAAAATGCATTAATGGCTTCTCAATAAAAGTATAGTGCCCTTTGGGCCGGTACTGCAGGGAGATGAAAAGGATGAACGAGTTCAAAAAACCCGATCGGAAGCCGCTGATCTATTACTACGGCGTGACGCTGCTGCTGCTGCTGCTCTTCAACCTGCTGGCCATGCCCTGGATGGCCCAGCGCCAAATCCAGGAGATAGACTACGGGGCCTTCATGACCATGGCCCAAAACAAAGAGATCGGCCAGGTGGAAATCCGCAACAACCAAATTCTGTTCACCGACAAGGACCGCACCAAGATCTACAAGACCGGGATCATGCCCGATGGGGACCTGACCCAGCGGCTCTACGACTCGGGCGCCAAGTTCGAGAGCCAGATCGTGGAGCAGATGTCGCCGTTCTTGTCCCTTCTGTTGTCATGGGTGCTGCCCATTCTGGTCTTTTTCGGCATCGGTCAATTCATGTCCAAGCGCCTGGCCGCCCGTGGGGGCGGCAATTCTATGATGTTCGGCCTGGGCAAGTCCCAGGCGAAAATCTACGTGCCCTCGTCGGAGGGCATCAAGTTCTCCGACGTGGCCGGTGAGGACGAGGCCAAGGAGAACCTGGCGGAGATCGTGGACTACCTCCACGACCCCAGCCGGTACCGCGAAATGGGAGCGGCCATGCCCAAGGGCGTGCTGCTGGTGGGACCTCCCGGCACGGGCAAGACCATGCTGGCCAAGGCTGTAGCCGGTGAGGCCAACGTGCCCTTCTTCTCCATTTCGGGCTCGGAATTCGTGGAGATGTTCGTGGGCATGGGAGCCGCCAAGGTCCGGGATCTGTTCAAGCAGGCCAAGGAGAAAGCGCCCTGCATCGTCTTCATCGACGAGATCGACGCCGTCGGCAAGAAGCGCAGCGGCCAGTTCGGCAACGACGAGCGGGAGCAGACCCTGAACCAGCTTTTGACGGAGATGAACGGCTTCGAGAGCAACAACGGAGTGGTGATCCTGGCGGCCACCAACCGGCCCGAATCGCTGGATCCCGCTCTGACCCGCCCGGGCCGCTTTGACCGCCGGGTGCCGGTGGAACTGCCCGATCAGAAGGGCCGGGAGGCCATACTGAAGGTCCACGCCAGAAAGGTCAAGATGGCCCCCGGCGTGGATTTTAGCCGCATCGCCAGGATGAGCTCCGGCGCGTCGGGCGCCGAGCTGGCCAACATCGTGAACGAAGGGGCCCTGCGGGCCGTGCGGGAGCATCGCGACTGTACCACCCAGGAGGACCTGGAGGCCAGCATCGAAGTGGTCATAGCCGGTTACCAGCGCAAGGACGTGCTCCTCTCCGAAAAAGAGCGTTGGACCGTGTCCTGCCACGAGATAGGCCACGCCCTGGTGGCGGCGCTTCAGACCAATTCCGCTCCGGTAGAGAAGATCACCATCATCCCCCGCACCTCCGGCGCTTTGGGCTACACCATGCAGGTGGACTCCCAGGGCGACCGCTATCTGATCACCAAGGAGGAGCTGGAGAACAAGATCGCCACCCTGACGGCGGGCCGGGCCGCCGAAGAGGTGGCCGTGGGTTCCATCAGCACCGGCGCTTCTAACGATATTCAGCAGGCCACCAAACTGGCCAGGGCCATGATAAGCCAGTACGGCATGAGCGGCGATTTCGGCATGGTGGCCCTTCAGACGCCCACGGCCCAGTATCTGGGCGGCGACGCCGCTCTGACCTGCTCTCCCGAGACCCAGACCGAGATCGACCGCCAGGTGGTGGAGCTGGTCAAGAAACAGCACGCCAAGGCCCTCCAGATATTGAAGGACCACAAGGACAAGCTGATAGAGCTGGCCAAATTCCTCTGCGAGAAGGAGACCATCACCGGCGCCGAGTTCATGGAGATCCTCCAGACAGGCCAGGAGCCCCCTTCGTCCTCCCAGGACCAGGACGGCGTCAAGACGGAATAGGACATCTCAAAAGTCACAGAGAAAAGGGCCGGCGGCCGGAAGGGTTTCCTTGGGAAATCCCCTCCGGCCGCCGGCCCCAATTAATTCTCCCCATTCGGGACGCCGCCGCACTGGACCTTTGGAACCCGGATTTTTTCAAGGAAATAACAGAAAACCTCGAGGCTCTCTAGCTTTATAGCACTGATGAAAGGCCGCCCAAGGCCGTCATTCCTTAGGCCCCCTGGGATTTCAGAGCCCGGCACGCTTGTACCTCATCCCAACGGTCCAGCAGCGGTGCCAGCACAGGGCTTTTACAGAGCTATTTTTCATAAGCCAAAATGCCGGTCTTAGGAGCAGCACCTTTCTCGATGGATAAAAGACTATCTTTAGATTATGATATACCCATCAAGCGAGAGGATCTCGGGTTGATAGATAACTTTATAGCAGTAAACTCCGGTCCTTTTGCTGATAGATTGAGTTTTTGTAGATAATTTGTAGGAGGTCTTTTGGTTATGAAAAAGGTTTTAACCGCTGTAATGATGGCTCTGTCTCTCTGCGGCGCTGCCCTGGCAGCTGAAAGCTTTGATCAGCAGCTGATGGAATCCCGGGTAAGGCCCCTGACCGAACTGTCCCAGGGAAGTTCCCAGAGCCTTCAGTGCCTCAACTGCGGCCGCGCCTTCCGGGCTTCGCTGAGCCAGATCCAGAGCAACGAAGCCTATTGTCACCAGTGCTATGGCGGCAACTAAGCCTAGCCTAGGGCGCAGCATCTAAGCATCTAAGCATCTAAATAAAGCGCAAACAGAGCCCCTCAAGAGAGCTTTTCTCTCGAGGGGCTCTGTTTATGTGGGGGGCCTGGCCAAGACAAGTTGGATCATAGACAATAGTCCCAAAATTTCAAATCGCCTCTTGACAGTCCGGTAACTCTTTGTTTAAATGGGCGCCATGACTCGCAGGAGAAATCACAGAAGAAAGGAGGCCGCCGTCTATGGCCTTAGGTAATGGCCTTTTTGCCCGTCATATTCTAGGACTAGGGACTGCGGATCTCAGCCGGAGTCTTCTGTGTCGTGGCCTCAGCTAGTCTCAGACGCCCTAGGCCAGTTGCAGTTCCAGCCGGGATCTTTTTTCGAAAAGGTCCCGGCTTTTTTTGTCGGCTCCGGATTTTGATTGATCGGGCAGTTGTTGCGGTTTCAATTTAATTTGTGCTCAAAGCTCATCGGGAGCGGAAAGTCTCTAAAACAGGAGGTACTGTAATGAGTTTTATCTTCGCCTTTTTCGTCATCATGGCCTATTTGACCATCGGGGACTTCGTCTCCACCAAGACCAAGGCCATGGTCCCCTCGGTGTTCATCGCCGCGTCGCTGTTCGTCATCAGCTTTTGGACGGGCCTGCTGCCCCGCAACGTGATGGACGTGGCGGCCATCGGCGGCATGACGCCCACCCTGTTCATGTATCTGCTGATCGTCCACATGGGCACCATGCTGAGCATCAAGGAGCTCTGCGCCGAGTGGCGGACCGTGGTGGTCTCCATCTGCGCCCTGGTGGGCATGTCGCTGGTGCTGGTCTTCGTGGGCACCAAGTTCCTGGAGTGGAACGCCATAGTCATCGGCGTGCCTCCCCTGGCCGGGGGCCTGGTGGCGGCCATCATCATGGGCGAGGCGGCCAAGGATATGGGCTATTTGGCGCTGCTGGCGCCGGCCATCTTCGTGGTCCAGGGCTTCGTGGGCTATCCCCTGACGGCGGTCTGTCTCCGCATCGAAGGCACCAATCTGCTCAAAAAGTTCCGCGCCGGCGAGCTGACGGCCAAGGCCGCCGGCGCTGCCGAACAGAGCCGCCGCATAATCCCGCCGCTGCCCGAGAAGTACCAGACCACCTTTTACCACTTGGCCGCGGTGGCCTTCGTGGGCTGGCTGGCCTATCTGACCAACCTGGCCGAGGTGGCGGCGCTGAACGCAATTAACCCCTCCTGGGTCAAGTTCGCCCTCCATCCCCTGGTGATCTGCCTGATCTACGGCGCCATCGCCGCCGAGGTGGGCTTCCTGGAGCGCAAGGCCATGACCAGGGCCGAGTCGGTGGGCTTCGGCCTGGCGGTGATCATGGCCCTGATGATGTGCATGCTCAACCAGTCCACGCCTCAGGACATGATCCTGCTGATCTATCCTCTCTTCGTCATAGTGACGGTCGGCGTCATCGGCCTGATCATCACCGCCGCCGTGGTGGGCAAGGTCCTGGGCTACTCCGCTGCCATGTCGGTGGGCCTGGCTCTGACGTCGCTCTACGGCTTCCCGCCTAATTACATCCTCACCGAGGAGGCCGCCAAGGGCCTGGCCGAGACGCCGGAGGAGCAGGCCTTCCTGATGGACCGCATGCTTCCCAAGATGCTGATCGGCGGCTTCATGACCGTCACCATCGGATCGGTGATCTTGGCAGGCATCTTCGCCTCCATGATCGTGGCGCCCTAAAGCCATAGGCCGGCCGGTGGCTGGGACAAAACCCAAAGGCCATCTAATAAAAATCCCCCTGTCGAAAGCCCATGGGCTCTCCGGCAGGGGGGGCGCGCTGGAGCAAGGGGTTACCGTTTGAGGTATCGCTGGTTTCGGCTCCGGGGCTTTTGGGGTACCGTCATGGCCACCAGCCCCAGGGCTATGGCCGGGTTGAGGTAGACCCTGCGGAAGTTCTCCTTGGACTTTAGGCCCAACTTGGCCATCAGCTCGGCGGAGCTGTAGGTGCGGCCGTACTCCATCAGGTCCAGCAGCCTCTTCAGGTGCTCCGAGGGAGCTTCGTTGCCCTTGGGTCTGGCCAGTTCCTCCAGGAGCCTGTCGGTCTGGTCCAGCATGAACTCGATAAAAAGGTTGGAACTACCGGCTTTATGACACTGGGCGATGGCGCTGTAGTAGTCCTGCTGGAACCGCTCGATCTGGCTCTCCAGGGGGATGTACTCGAAGATGGGCCGCCACTGCGCCAAAATGGCGGTGTGCCAAAGCCGCGCCATCCTTCCGTTGCCGTCGGTAAAGGGGTGGATGAACAGGAACTCGTAGTGGAACACCGGCGAAAGTATCAGCGGGTGCAGGCCCTGGCGGGCCTCCTGGAGCCACTGGAAGAGGTTTTCCATCAGCTGGGGCACCAGCCTGGCCGGAGGGGCCATGAAAATGCAGACGCCGCCGTCGAAGACCCCTTCTTCTCCCCGTCGAAAGGCCCCCGACTCCTCCAGGGTGCAGCGGGTCATGACGCCGTGGAGCTTCAACAGGTCCTCCAGGCTGTAGGGATCCAGCTGGGGCAACATTTCATAGGCTCTGTAGGCGTTTTTTACCTCCTGGATCTCCTTTCGGTCGCCCACCACCGGTCGCCCTTCGATGGCGTCCTGGACCTGGCCGATGGTCAGCGAATTGGCCTCGATCTTCAAAGAGGAGTGGACCGAGCGGATCCTGTTGTGCCGCCGGAGATAGGGCCTGGACTCCAGGTTAGCCGATGCGCCCAGAAGGCCCACCTTTTCGGAAATCGACGCTATTCGGCTGACCATATGGTCAGTTACAGAAAAGGGGGGATTCTGTTTTTTCACGGCATCACCTCCTCCGATAACCTGCTATCTTGCTTACTAACTTGCGTAGTAACTTGCTTACTAACTTACGTGCTAACTTGCTTACTCCCAGGGCCTTTCAGGGGAGCTCGGGCCCCCGTGGCGGGCCAGGAAGTCCCTGATCAGCCGGCCGGCGATGCTCTCGGGACCGGGGCAGTTGGGCAGCTCCTGGGGGCCGAACCAGCCGGCCTCGACGATCTCGGTCCCGTCGGGACGCAGCTCTCCCGATTTCCACCGGGCCCTGAAGGCCGCCATGAGGGACCGGGGAAAGGGCCAGTGCTGGCTGCCGAAGTAGCTGATCTGATCCACCTGGATGCTCACTTCTTCCATGAGTTCTCGCTGAATGGCCTGCTCGAAGGACTCGCCTACCTCCACGAATCCGGCCAGGACGCTGAACCGCCGCTGGGCGAACCGGGCGTTGTGGGCCAGCAGGATCTTGCCTTCCCGCTCTACCGCCACGATCACCGCCGG
>CAZNRB010000087.1:0-6855 GCA_964575405.1 uncultured Synergistaceae bacterium
GATCCCACAGGCCGCCGCAGCTGCAACAGGCCCTTACCGTCGAGAGGGGCTCAGGACTCCCGCAGCGAGAACATCGAAATTGCACCGTCTATTCCTCCTTTGTGGCGCCTATTAAATGACTCGGTCCCGTGGCGTTGATAAGTTCCCCCATAAGGGCTGCCTTAAATGACCGGCGGCAATTTCTTCCGAGGAGAAAAGCCCTTTTTGAATCTACCGCCACGTGCCAGCCCGTGGGCTATGGCTCATTCTATACGCCCCTTAAGGTCCTGTTGGCCCTACGGCGGAACTTCTCTGTTTTCCTGATCTCCCAAAGCCAGCAACTCCTTTCAAAGCCGGTCAAATACCAATCAAAGGCTTTGGCAGCAACGTCGAAGGACCCAGTCAACTTCTCATAAGAATACCACAAAAGCAAAGCCCGAGCCGGGGGATTCCAGGCTCGGGCTTTTTAAGGCAAAATTTAGGATGCGGCGCTGCTGTGGGCCAGCTCCTCTGCACGGTGGCAGGCCACGAAGTGGCCCGGTGCCACTTCCCGGAACTGAGGGAGCTCCTCCCGGCAGCGGCCGCAGACGAAGCGGCAGCGGGTGTGGAACACACAGCCCGGCGGCGGGTCCATGGGGCTGGGCAGGTCGCCGCGGATCTGGGCCTTGATGGCGTTCTGTCCGCTGAAATCTATCTTGGGGATCGACTTCAACAGCGCCATGGTGTAGGGATGGGCCGGCTCTCCGTATAGGTCCTTCTTGCCGGCCAGTTCCATCATCCGTCCCAGGTACATGACCAGGACGCGGTCGGCGATGTGATGGACCACGTTGAGGTTGTGGGAGATAAAGCCGTAGGCTAGGTTCCGCTGCTCCTGCAGATCCATCAGCAGGTTGATGATCTGGGATTGAATGGACACGTCCAGGGCCGACACGGGCTCGTCGCAGACCATGAACTGGGGGTTCAGGGCCAGGGCCCGGGCGATGCCGATGCGCTGCCGCTGGCCTCCCGAAAATTCGTGGGGGTACCGGTTGACGTAGACCCGGTCCAGGCCGCAGAGCTCCATGAGCTCCTTCACCTTTTCCCGGCGCTCCTTTCGGGAGTACATTTTCTGGAGGTAAAAGGGCTCGCCGATGATCTGGCCCACCATCATCCTGGGATCCAGGGAGCTGTAGGGATCCTGAAAGATGATCTGCATGTCCTTGCGCAGGGGCTTCAGGGCCCTTTCGGGCAGCGAGGTGATATCCTGGCCCTTGAAGAGGATCTGGCCGCTGGTGGGCTCCAGCAGGCGGATCAGGGTGCGGCCCAGGGTGGTCTTGCCGCAGCCCGATTCTCCCACGATGCCCAGGGTCTCGCCGCGGCGTATCTGGAGGGTCACTCCAGTTATGGCCTTTATGAATTTTGGCTCCTGAAACAGGGACTTTTTCACCGGGTACCACTTGCAGAGGTCCTTGGTGGAGAGGATCACTTCCTGGTCCTTCATTGTCCTAGGCCTCCCTTCGGCCCGCCGCTGTAGCGGAAACAGCGCGCCTGGCGGCCCCCCAGGTCCACCATCTCGGGCCGGTGCTGCCGGCATTGTTCCGTGGCGTAATCGCAGCGGGGATGGAAGAAACAGCCCTCGGGGCGGTTGCTCAGCGACGGCACCATGCCCCGGATCATGGGCAGCCGCGGCTGGTCGTGGTCGATCGACGGGATAGATCGCAGCAGAGCTTCTGTGTAGGGATGCTTGGGCTCGGTGAAGACCTCCCGGACCTTGCCGTATTCCATCGCCTTGCCGGAGTACATCACCAGCACCTTTTCGGTCACCTGGGCCACCACGCCTAAGTCGTGGGTGATCATGATCACCGCGGTGTTGAACTCCTTCTGGACGGTATTGATCAGCTCCAGGATCTGGGCCTGAATGGTCACGTCCAACGCTGTGGTGGGCTCGTCGCAGATTAGCAGCCGGGGATTGCAGCTCAGGGCCATGGCGATCATGACTCGCTGGCGCATGCCGCCGCTCATCTGGTGGGGATAGTCGTCGAAGCGCTTTTCCGCCAGAGGAATTTCCACGGCCTTCAGGGCCTCGATGGCCCGCTTTTTGGCCTCGCTGCGGCTGATCTTCTGGTGGATGCGGATAGCCTCGGCGACCTGGCTGCCTACGGTGAACACCGGGTTCAGCGACGTCATGGGCTCCTGAAAGATCATGGAGATCTTCTCGCCCCGGATCCGGCCCATCTCCCCGGGGGTCTGGCGCAGCAGGTCCCGGCCCTCTAGGAGGATCTGGCCGCTGGTGATCTTTCCCGGCGGCGAAGGGATCAGCCCCATAATGCTCAGCGCTGTCACGCTTTTGCCGCTGCCCGACTCCCCCACGATGCCCAGAGTCTCGCCCGGGGAAATGGAAAAACTCACGTCGTCGAGAGCATAGACGATCCCCTCGTCGGTGTAGAAATGGGTCGACAGATTTTTTACTTCTAAAAGTTTCTCGCTCATCGTCGCCTCTCCTGTGTTCTCCACTGCGGAAGCCCGCCTGTACCGGCGGGCAAAACAGATAATTATGGATAAAATAAAGACAAAATAAAAAAGATAATACGCGGGAAAAGCTCTCAGCCGCTGCGGGGCCCTTCCGGAATATGGGGCCGGCAGTAGTCCAGGGCCTGGCGAAAGGTGGCCTCGTCGGGGCAGTAGATCCGCATAATAGTGCCCCAGCGGCCCTTTAGGAGCACTGTCCTCATGGCCTCCAGGGCCTGGAGGTCCCGGACGTCCCGCCAGGACACTTGCCGGCCGGCGCTCCTGGCGGGGTCGAGCACCGGCTCGATAGCCCATGGGCGGAAGCGGAGCCGCCAGTTTCCGCCAAGAGCCTGGGGGCTGCACCGCAGATTTTCGCAACGGGCGCCCCATTCCTCCAGGTGGTAATAGGCGGCGTAGCGGTTTTTCAGAAAGGGAAAAGCGGCGATCAGGAAAATAATTACGAAGAGGCCGTCCATCCACAGTCCCATCTGAAAAGCCGCCAGGAGATGGCCTTCGGCAATGTAGCCTCCTGTGAACCGCTGGAGCCCCAACAGGGACAGAAAGGTCACCGCCCATGCCGCCACCAAAAAGGCCGCCAGGTCCATCAGAAAAAAGACGTTGGTCCCCACTGGCACCCCTACGAACCACCGGAGGGCCACCTCCGGTCCCTGGGCTCGGGGGCCCATAAAGCTCAGCCTGGGATCCATGGCCCTAGAGCTCAGCGCTTCAGCTTGGGATCCAGGGCGTCCCGAAGACCGTCGCCCAGCAGGTTCAGAGACAAGATGGTGATCATAATGGCCAGACCGGGGAAGAGGCTCAGGTAGCTGTGGCCCCGCAGGTAGCCCCGGGCGCTGGAGAGCATGCCGCCCCACTCGGGATAGGGCGGCTGGATCCCCAGGCCTATGAAGCTCAACCCCGCCGAGGACAAAATGGCGCTGGCCACGCTCAAGGTGGCTTGGACGATCAGGGGAGCGCAGCAGTTGGGCAGCACGTGGCGCAGGATGATGTGGCAGTCGCTGGAGCCCATGGCTCGGGCCGCCTCGATGAATTCCATTTCCTTCACCGACAGCACCGAAGCCCGCAGCAGTCTGGCGAAGCGGGGCACCGACGATATGCCCACGGCGATCATCAGGTTAAAAAGCCCTGGCCCCAAGGCCGCCGCGATGGCGATGGCCAGCAGCGTCTGGGGCACCGCCAGCTGGATGTCCATGAGCCGCATCAGCAGATTGTCCATCCGTCCGCCGTAATAACCGGCGATGGCGCCCAAAGAGCCGCCCAGGATCAGCGAAATGGACACGGCCACCAGCCCCACCTGAAGGGACACTCGGGCGCCGTAGATCAACCGGCTCAGCACGTCGCGGCCGAACTCGTCGGTGCCCAGCAGGTGCTCTGCCGACGGAGGCTGCAGGGCCTGGCGCAGGTTTTGGTGGGAATAGCGGTAGGGCGCCAGCTTGTCGGCGAAAACCGCCGTGAATATCAAAATTAGCAGGACCACCAGGCCTGCCACGGCCAACTTGTTCCGGAAGAGCCGGACCATGGCCAGATAGAAAATGCTGTTTTTTCGAATGAGCAAGGCTCTCACCTCGATGGGGGAGTGATAAAGACCGATAAAGGGGCCCGCCTCAGCGGTACCGGGCCTTGATCCGGGGATCCACCAGGCCGTAGAGCAGGTCCACCGCCAAGTTCATGGCGCAGAACACCAGGGCGATATAGAGCACTCCGCCCTGGACGATGGGATAGTCCCGCATCTTGATGGAGTCCACCATGAGCCGCCCCACCCCAGGGATGGAGAATATGGATTCAGTCAAGATGGATCCGCCCAACAGGTTGCCGAACTGGATGCCGATAGTGGTCAGCACCGGGATCATGGCGTTTGGCAAGGCGTGCTTGAGGACCACCAGCAGTTCCGACTGTCCCTTGGCCCGAGCCGTGCGGATGTAGTCGGCCCGGATCACCTCCAACATGCTGGAGCGGGTCATGCGGGTCAGCACTGCCAGAGTGCCGGTGGACAGGGTGAACACCGGCATGACCATCTCGCTGAAGGTCCGAAAGCCCGACGGCGGCAGCCAATCAAGACGCACCGAAAAGAGCAGTATCAGCAGCACGCCCATCCAGAAATTAGGCATCGAGATGGCCAGCAGGGCTAATATCATGGATAGGGAGTCGAAAAAGGAATACTGCCGCACCGCGCAGATCACCCCGAAGGGAATCCCCACGGCCATGCCCAAAATCACCGCGTAGGTGGCGAGCCGCAAAGTGATGGGCAGCCGGCCCCCCAGCTCCTCGCTGACGGGGGCCTTGGTGGTGTAGGACCGGCCTATGTCGCCGTGGAGCAGGGCGTTTTTGCAGTAGCGGCCGAACTGGACCAAAAAGGGATCGTTCAGGCCGTAGTTGATTCGGAACTGTTCCACCGCCTCGGCGGGGGCGTCTTCACCCAGGGCCATCCGCGCCGGGTCTCCAGGGGTGAAGTAGAGCAGCGAAAAAACGATAAAAGCCACCCCGATCAGAACAGGTATCAACATGAGCAGCCGGCGCAACAGGTAACGTAACACCTCAGTTCCTCCTTTCGGTATAAGTTCAAAGCAAATTAAGGGTTCCTTAAAAAACGGTCAGGGCCTTTCGGCAGGTCCGGCGGAAAAAACCGAACTTTTATTATGGAACTTTATTAAGAAAAAGGCGCCGGACCACCCCTTATCGGCGCGGCAAAGGAAAAAAGCCCCTTCCCATTATTCCGGGAAATAGTAGCACAGACCTGAAAGTTTTGCATTAGTAGATCGAGAAAAAAGGGCCTATTTTAAATTTATTCTAGTGGGAAAATAACGAAAATAAAACTGCCATAGCGATGTTTGTTTTTTCGTATAAAATCCGTAAAACCCTCATAAACAATGCTAGTTTTGAAGGGATTATCCTGCAGAAAAAGCTGACTTTAAAGCCATGTTTTTGTGAAGAAAGGCTCCTGCCGAAGAGCCTCCAGGACTTTTCAGTCTGCCTTGTTTTTTGCCTCGAAGGAAGAATAACTCCTGAGAAAAAGGTTATATTATCTGAAAAAGTAAGGTTCTAAGGAGGCTGCTCTATCTCTTTTCAATGGCAAATCGAAAGGCTTAGTGGCTAAAGAAGGTATATCATCGGATTTATGCCAGATCTTTGTCTCTTATGTGCAAGTCCATTTAAAAAAAGGCTTGCACTGCTAATAGAGGTAATAAATCAAAATTTTCTTTTTCGCCTATATTGCCTTTGGTGCTTTTATGGGTATAATGTCCAAAAGGTCTTTTGGAAGCCCAAATCCCAAAGGCTTTCGAGCTAGGGAAAACCGGCCATCCCTAGGGCTTATCTTGATTTCAAGGGGGGAATATCATGGTGAAAAAAGCAGAATGGAGCGGCGGAGCTTCCAGCCATGCCTTCGAGGCCTGGCAGTGGAGATGGGAGCGCTCGGGGTCCAGCAGAGATTTCGTACATGATCGGGGGATTTCACCTATGAATTCCCGAAACCGTTCTTCCAACGGAACGGGCTCTATGGGCGGCACTTCCCTGTAGTCCAGCGATCAGCGGAGTTTTGACCACGAAATTTTCATAGAACTGACAGGGGCCCCCGGCCGCTTCTGGATGAAGCGGCCGGGGGCCCCTGTCTTTACCGTTTTCTTCACCGGCTGAGAGATAAATTTTTGTAGTAGCTGATCACGAAATCCCTGAAGATCCGAGCGGCTTTGGAGAGGTACCGCCCCTGGTCCCAGGATATGTAGATGTCCCGGACAAAGCGGTCGTCGTTGATGTGGAGCCGGTGGATAGGCAGGCCTTTCACGGAGCCCCAGGATATCTCGGGCATAAAGCCCACCCCTAGGCCACAGCTCAACATCTCCCGGATCAGCGAGGGGTTGTCGCTTTCCAGGATGTAGTGGGGCGAGAAGTTCCAATGGCTGCATAGGCTGTCGGTGTGATCCCGGAGGTTTTTCCCCTTTTCCAGGGCTATGAAGTCCTCCTCCATGATGGCCGGAATGGACACCCGCTCATGTCCCGCCAGGCGATGGCCTTTGGGCACGGCCAGGTCGATCCTCTCCTGGAGCATGGTGTAGGCGCTGCCGCGAGCCCGGTCGGCGGTGGAGTAGATGCAGATATCGCAAGGTTCTTCTGGTTCCTGCTGCCATATCTTGAAGCGCAGCTCTGGATAAGCGGAGGTGAACTGGGCCATGATGTCGGGAAAGAGCTTGGAACCAGCCAGAACCAGAATCGTTACGGCCTTCAGCTGCTTGTCGTTATGGTCGCTGAGCTCTCTGGAACAGTCGTCGATGCTCTGAAAGATCGAATCGATGTACTTCAGCAGAATTTTGCCGTTCTCATTGAGGACTATGTGCTTGCCCACGCGGTCGAAGAGCTGGTATCCCAGCTCGCTTT
>CAZNRB010000088.1:0-6800 GCA_964575405.1 uncultured Synergistaceae bacterium
CCGCTCAGCTTTCTCGTCCTCGTCTCTCTTCTCTTGTCAAGGTCCCGCTACAGATGGCTCCCTCAAGGGGGGCCGCCCCGCAACGCTGGATAATACTATCAGATCGAGATGGGGCTGTCAAGCACTTTTTAATCATAAACTCAGGGCTTTTTTCTAGACTCTCCTCTAGGCTTTTCTCGAAGTTGTATAAAGCTCTCTAATGCGCCCTTTTCGATCAGGAAATAGCCATGGCCGGTGGAGCATAAAAAAGCGCGGCAAAAGTCCTGCCGCGCCTAGCTCACTGTTTTGTTTTACGATGGTTCCCTTTTGTTTTCTTGTTCTCTGTTGCTTCACCCAGGTTTTTTTGCTATGTCAACTTGACAGTTCGCATTGACAGATCCTTGGATACAGGATGCATCAGAGGATTTCAGCCGTCCCTTTTTTTGGCGGTCCGGGGAGCTCTGAAGGGCCTTCTCCGTTTTTTCGCCGCCCTTTGGTCCCTGGGGGGGAATTCCTTTTCTTTGGTCTCCTTTGCCTTTTCTTGGATTTTCTGTTTCGCCTGCCCCTTTGACTTGGCCTTCCGGCCTCCCCTGCGGCGGTCCACGGTGCGGTGCTGCAGCGCCGGAAGGGGGACCTTGGTGTGCTCCATCTCGTGGATTTTCTCCTCGAAGCCGAAGACCGTGGGGTCTATGTCCATGATGGCCTGGTCCACCCTGTCCATGCCCCGGAACCGGTAGACCTCGGGCAGGGAGTTGTTGAACCGCTTGACCTTCAGCAGGGCCTGGAGGAAGTTGCGCTCCTGGTTTTGGAGCAGGTCCGGGGCCATGAGGCCGTCGGGGTGGATATAATCGTCGCCCTGGGAGGCGCCCCAGAAGAAGAGCTCGGCCATTTCCAGGTTCTGCTCCACTTCCATCTCGCTGTACCATATGTCGGCCAAAATAGCCCGGAACTGCTCCTTTCGCCCTGGGGCGATTTTGTCAAAGCTCCGATCGATCTGCCTCAGGGCTTCTCGGATCTCTTCGAGCACGTAGCTCTGGTTCAGCTGGGGCAGGGAGCCGAAGGCCACGATCTCGGCCTCGTTCTCGACGGTGCTCCTATTCTTGAGTATGGCGCCGAAGTCGGGCCGCAGCTCCACTCTGGCGTTCTCCACGGGCTGACGGCAGAGGACCTTGAAGAGCCGGCCAGTGTCGACGCCTCGGGATTCGGCCGGCGAATCCTGGAGCCAGGTGACGTATCCCTTGTCGAAGAGGCCCTTTCGTCCGGCCCGTCCGGCCATCTGGAGAAAGGCGATCTTCGAGATGGGCCGCCGGTCGTGGAACTTCACCAGCTGGGCGAAGACCACCGTCTCGGCCGGGAGGTTGACGCCCAAGGCCAGGGCATCGGTGCCCACCACCACGTCGATGATCCGCTCCCGGTAGGCCCGTTCGACCAGGAGCTTTTCCTTGGGCAGCAGGCTGCCGTGGTAGACCGCCACGCCTTTAAACATGGAGCGCCGGAGGTGGCGCACCTCCAGGATCCAGGCCAGATCCCGGAGCCTGGCCTTGCGGCTCTGATCGAAGTCCAGCCGTTCCTGGGCGATCATGTCGGCCAGCTGGAGGGCTCCCTTCTGGGAGAAGGCGAAGACCAGGGCGTCCCTGATGTCCCTGACGGCAAGGGGATAGTCCAGGTATTGCAGCTCCGTGGCCCGCTGATCGGTGATGTAGAGCCGGAAGGGCTGGCCCAGGATGCGCTCCAGATAGGCTTTGACGTGTTCGGGTTGGCCGAAGGTGGCCGACATGACCAGGATGGGCACCGTGGGATAGGTCTTGCGTATCCCGTCGATGTAGGCACGGCTGCGCTCGTTCTCGCTGAAGATGTAGTGAAACTCGTCTATGACTACCTTGATTCCCGGCGTACCGGCGTATTTGAGGGCGTAGATCTCCTGGGTGCAGCAGATCACCGGCGCTCCGGGGTTCTTCTTGAAGTCGCCGGTCTCGATGCCCACGTCGCAGCCCATGTCCAGCAGCTCCATGTAGCGCTCGTTGCTCAAGGCCTTTATAGGCGCCGTAAAGATCACCTTTTCGCCAGGCGGCACCTGGAGGCGGCGGCCCTGGGGATCTAGGAGACCGGCCCACAGGTAGGCCACCAGGGTCTTGCCGGACCCAGTGGGGGCCGAGAGCACCGCGTTCTGTCCGGCTATGGCCTGCCAGGCCTCAATCTGCCAGGGGTAGAAGTTCCCCTTTAGGACCCTTTCGCCGGGTGAGTTCCGTAGGGCCTCATCGCTGGGCACTGAATTGCACTCCTTTCGCCGCCGGGACGGCGCAGCGGCCACGGCGGGATGCTAAAGGAGCCCCAGAAGATCTGGGGCTCCGACGGTCAATAGGATTTGGAGAAAATGGCCAAAGAGGCGTTCTCTTTGCCGGTGTAGACGCAGGTCCCCCGCAGGTCCTTGTCGGCCAAGGGATAGCAGCGCACCGTGGCGCTGGTGGCCTCTTTGATGGCCTTCTCGTCCTCTTTGGTTCCGGCGAAAAAGGCCCTGACCCAGCCGCCTTGGGCGAGGCGCTCCTTGAGCTCTTCATAGGTGCTGGCCTCGTAGGTGTGGGCTTCCCTGAAGGCCAGAGCCTTGGCCAGAAGCGAATCCTGAATGTTCCGGAGCAGCTCCGGCACGGTCTGTGCGATGGAGTCCTGGCTCAGGTCGGCCTTTTCGCCGTTGTCCCGCCGCACAGCCCGCAGGGTGCCCTGGGCCTGGTCCTTCTCGCCCAGCTCCAGCCGCAGGGGCACTCCCTTCTGGAGATGGTAGAAGAAGCGGTCGCCGGGCCTGAGGTGGAACTGCTGATCCACCTTCACCCAGGGGCCGCCCAGGGCCTCGTTCAGAACCTGGGCCAATTCCTGGGCCCGGGCCAGCAGTTGGGCCTGCTTGGCTTCGTCTTTGGCGATGGGCACGATCACGGCCTTGACGGGGGCGATCCGGGGCGGAATCACCAGGCCGTCGTTGTCGCTGTGGGTCATGACGATAGCGCCGATGGTGCGGGTCGAAACGCCCCAGCTGGAGGTCCAGACGTATTCCATTTTCTCGTCTTTGTTCTGGAACTGGATATCAAATGCCTTGGCGAAGTTCTGGCCCAGGAAATGGCTGGTTCCGGCCTGAAGGGCCTTGGTGTCGCTGACCATGGTCTCGCAGGTGTAGGTCTCCAAAGCACCGGGGAACCGCTCGCCCTCGGACTTAACTCCGGCCACCACGGGCAAGGCCATGTCCTCTACCATGATCTTTCGGTAGACCTCCAGCATCTTTTCGGTCTCCTCCAGGGCCTCCTGGGCCGTGGCGTGGGCCGTGTGGCCCTCCTGCCAGAGGAATTCCGAAGTCCGCAGGAACAGCCGGGGGCGCTTTTCCCAGCGCATCACGTTGGCCCATTGGTTTATCAGTATGGGTAAGTCCCGCCAGGACTGGATCCACTTGCTGTACATGTAACCGATGACGGTCTCCGAGGTGGGGCGCACCACCAGGGGCTCCTCCAGCTCTTCGCCGCCGGCGTGGGTCACCACGGCGCATTCCGGCGCGAAGCCTTCCACGTGCTCGGCCTCCTTGGCCAGGAAGGACGAGGGAATCAGCACCGGGAAATAGGCGTTCACATGGCCCGTCTCTTTGAAGGCTTTGTCGAATTTGGCCTGAATATCCTCCCACAGGGCGTAGCCGGTGGGGCGGATCACCATACAGCCCCGCACAGGGGCATAGTCGGCCAGCTCAGCCACCTTGATCACGTCAAGGTACCACTGAGAGTAGTCTTGTTCTCTAGGGGTGATGTTGCGAGCCATGGTCTCTGTCATCCTCTCGATCCGGAGGCCCGGAAGAATTTTCTGGCTATGAAAAAGGTCCTACCGAACCGGCAGGACGTCTCATTTTATCACATTCTATTCGTCTTCTATACGTTCCGTCCCAATTATCCCCCTCTTTCCCTCTTTTCTTTCCCTTTTTCCGTTTTTCCATCTTTCCGCCCTATCGGCCAAGCAAGGAACCTGGGAGTGTTTGTCCCTCAATAGGGCAAGAAGGTATCCCAGCCGGCCGTGCCAATGCTGACGCCGAAACGCCACTCCTCCTGATCGCCGTAGACGGCGTAGAGCTTGCTGTTGAGCAGCTTCCGGGGCGTCGTGAGGGCCAATCCGATTTCCCAGGGATCGTCTATCTGGGAGCCGTCGTTGTCCCAGGCAAAGCCCTGGCCGCCGAAGAGCTCCAGCGCGGGATTGCCCAGGAAGGTGGTCTGGAGGGTGTGGATGAAGCTGAAGCGCCACCAGGCGAAGGATTCCGCCGGAATCGGATGGGACGCCAAGCTGTAAAGCTCTTCCCTGGCTCCCAGATAGGCCGCGGTCACTCGGGATTCTCGGGAATTGCCGGCGGTAAAACCTCCGCGGAACTCCAGGGCGTCGCGCTTGCCCAAGGACATAAGGCCCTGGGCGTCGGCGCGGACCATGAGCTCGTCGGCACCGGTAGGCCAATAGGCGCTGACGCTGAGCCGCAGGCCCTCTTTGGGGTCATCTACGCTGTCCATGAAGTTAAAGGCCGCCGAGACCATGGGTGAGAAGTAGCTGGTGCTGCCCTCGCCGGAGATCCTAGCAAAATAGCTGTAGTCAAATCCGGCGGTGACCATGATCCGCTCGCCCACCATGATATGACGCTGCAGCACCGCCGAGGTGCGCAGCCACTTGAGCATACCGGCGCCCTGGGGCTCCATCTTGTACTGCGAGGCCAACAACCTCAGGTGCCAGGCTCCCCAGTCGCTGTCGGAGCCGCTCCAGGAGTAGTCCACGACGCCGCCCCAGGTTTCGGAGAGGTACAGCTCTCCCCGAAGGACGTCGCCCTCGTCGAAGAGGTCGTAGCTGTCTCCCTGAATGGTCAACCAGCTGTTGTGGCTCATGGTGCTGCCATAGCCGCCCAAGGTGTAGCGATGGGGAGGATAGCGCTGGATGCGATAGGACACCACCACTCCGTCGGGCCTCTCCAGCAGGTCGTAGTCCACGGTGCGCACGTCGCTGCGGGACATGAACCGGGCGCTCTCGTCGATGACCTCCCCCATGACTATGGGAGAGCCCACCCAGCGGCTGCCGAGATTTTTCTCCAGACGCCGGGCCAAGTCGTTGGGGACGCCGGCGATCACCACGCCCCGGACTATGGGCCTCTCCTGGGGCTGATCTCCCCGGGGCGGACACTTGGGGGCCCGCTGCAACAGGGCCCGGATCTGGGGCAGCGCAGCCTCGGCGGCCCGCCGTCCCTGGGCGATGATCTGGGCCGTGTCGGCGGTGCCCAAGATGGGATATTCCCGCACTCCGGGGCTTATGACCAGGTCCGCCCTGGCAGCCTCCCGCCGGACGTTCTGCATCGTCAAAATGGTGATGGACTGGGACAGCACGTCCACCACGCCGGTCAAGGAGCTGCGGGGCAGCATTTCGCTGGTCAGGTTCACCGCTATGACGGGATAGCCGGGGAAAAGCTCCTTGGCGGTGTCCACAGGCATGTTTGACACCAGACCGCCGTCGACCAAAAGGCGGCCGTCCACGTACCAGGGATCGAAGACTCCCGGAAGGGACATGGAGGCCCGGATCGCCGATGCCAGGTTGCCCCGGCGGAGCACCACCTTTTCGCCGCTTTCAAGGTCCGTGGCCACGGCCGCGAAGGGGATAGGCAGCTGGCTGAAATCGGTGACCGTCACGTGGGACAAGTGGTTGGCCAGATATTCCAGCACTCCCACGCCGGAAAAGAGCCCCAGAGGGCCCACCACGTTGTTGTTTCTATCGGTATGGAGCTCCGGCCGAAAGGCCGTGGTGTCCTCGGCGTTATTGGCCAAGGGCTGGAAAAAACGCCTAGGCGTCTCGGTGACCAGCTTACCCAGATTGACCTGACGGATCAGGCTTTCCAGCTCGGAGGGAGAACAGCCGCTGGCGTAGACTCCGCCGATGATAGCGCCCATGCTGGTGCCCACTATGCCGGCCACGCCGACGCCCTGCTCTTCCAGGACCTGGAGCACTCCCACGTGGGCAAAACCCTTGATGCCGCCGCCGGAAAGGGCGAGGACGACGCAGGGCCGCTCTTCTGCCGGCAGCGGTGGGATCCACAGCGCCAGGACCAGCAGAGACAAAAGCATCTTTTTTATCGCCAAGACCGACACGCCGCTCGCCTCCAGCTCCTCGGTTTAGTGAACTTCTACAATTGTGGAACAATTTTAGCATATATCCCAGGGCACCAAAAGAGCAAAAATCCTGGATCTAGAATCCAAGTCCGACAGAAAGGCTCGTTATTATTGACAGTATAATTTTAAAATGCTAGTCTAGCAAAGTGAGATTTATTTTAGTCCTTTAAGGAGGCGTGATCATGTCCGATCAAGGTTCACCGCGCAAAAAAATGCCACTGATATGGAAGATATCCATCGGCTTCGTGCTGGGTGTGCTGTTCGGCTTTTTGGCCGACCCCGCCTGGGTCCAGATTGCCGAGCCCTTGGGGCGGATATTCATGGCTCTGTTGAGCATGCTCATCGTGCCGCTGGTCTTTTCCAGTCTGGTGGTGGGAGTGGCTTCTCTGGGAGACCCCAAGGCCCTGGGGCGCATCGGCGCTAAGACTATCGTGCTCTATCTGGTCACCACCGCCGCCGCCATCGCCATAGGCCTGGCGCTGGGCAACATAATGAAGCCCGGCGACGGCATGGACTTGGCCTACGCCGCAGCGGGCTCCGCCAAGGAAGCGCCGGCTGTCGCCGAGGTCATTGTGGCCATGTTCCCCCGGAACTTCGTCCAGGCGGCGGCCGAGGCCAACATGCTGCAGATCATCGTCTTCGCCCTGTTCTTCGGCGCTTCGG
>CAZNRB010000089.1:0-6701 GCA_964575405.1 uncultured Synergistaceae bacterium
TGACCTGCCTGATGGTGACCCACAATATCACCATGGCCTTGACCCTGGGAAGCCGTACCATCATGATGGACCACGGCCGCATCATCTTTGACCTGTCGGGGCCCATCCGCCGGGACATGACGGTGACCCAGCTGCTGGAGCGCTTCAAGAGCGCCCTGAACCGGGAGCTGGATTCGGACCGGATTCTGCTGGGCGATCTCTAGAGCCAGGGCAAATTTCTGTTCATCCTTCGTCGAATTTCCTCGAGAAAAATCGGGGAAAGATCGAGAAAAACTAAAAACCGCAGAAGACACCTCAAGGCGCCCTTTGCGTTTTTTTTCGTGCGGGCTAATAAACTCCCTAGCCCTAGTCGCGAAAAATTAAAAATTGGTTCAAATATGATATAATGGTTCGGTAGAAATCTTGATCCCGGGGGGTCGTGGCGGTGAGAGGTTCTGTGTTGAGTCAGAAGGCGCTTCGCCTGCGCCATTCTGTGATGGGAGAATTCGCGTTCAACGCTGGAGAAGGAGCCATTCACTTCACGTCGGGACAGCCGGCCCTGGACGTGTTGCCCCTGGATTTGCTGGGACCGGTCATGTCCGATCTGTTCGGCCGTTGCCCTGAGCTGTTCTTCTATCCGCCGGCCCGAGGTGATGAACAATTGCAGCAGGCCCTGGCCCAATGGATGTACCAGGGCGGCGCGGCTCCGTCGGTGGACTGGCAGGGCATTTTCTTGACCAACGGCGGCTTGGGCGGCGTCAACTTGATAACGGAGCTCCTGGTAGACCCTGGAACGGTGGTGCTGACCGAGACTCCCACCTACATGGAGACGGTGGACACCTTCTTAAAAGAAGGTGCCACTGTCATCGCCGTGGCCATGGACCAAGAGGGGCCCCTGTTGGAGGAACTGGAGGCCCTGGCAGCCCGGGAGAGGCCCAAGCTGTTTTACACCATCCCAAACTTCCAAAACCCCACGGGCCGTTGCAGCAGCCCGGAGCGGCGCCGCGGCATCGTAGAGCTGGCCAGAAAATACGACTTTTTGATCCTGGAGGACGACCCCTACCGGGAGCTCTATTTCCACCAGCGCCCCGGCCTGTCCCTGTTTGGCCTGGATCCCCAGAGGGTGATCTACAGCAGCAGCTTCTCCAAGATCGTGGCCCCAGGGCTGCGCTGCGGCTGGCTGGTGCTGCCGCCTGAACTGAGAGAGGCCGCCCAGGCTCTGACGCTGACTATAGACTTGAGCCATCCCGCCTTTATCCATAGAGCCCTGGCGGAGCTGCTCCAGATGGCCCAGTTCCAGGACCATCTGGACCGCCTCAGATCGGACCTGAAGCGGCGCAAGGAGGCCTTGATAGGCCTTCTGAGGGCCCAGGTGCCCCAGGATCTCCTGAGCTGGGAAGATCCCCAGGGAGGCATGTTCCTGTGGTGCCGCCTGGCCAAAGGCGACGGCGCTGCCTTCGCCCGCCGGGCCCTGAAGGACTTCGGCGTCAGCGTTCTGCCCGGTTTTTGCTTTACCCCCCACCGAGACGGCGAGAAGGAGTCGCTGCGGTTGACCTTCAGCCGCCAGAGCGATGCCGAAATGGAACGTGGCGTGGAGCGCCTGGCCAAGGCCCTAGAGTCCTTTGAAGGCTGAGCCCGGCGTGGCCAAAGGGGCCATGGCTGGACTTTCGCTTTTTCCTGTCGTAAACTGGGAAACAGATCTACCTATCTTGCAAAGGAGTTGGATGCAGAAATGAGCAACGGACAGATGAAGCCCGAAAAGGCTCCTGTGGTCAACGAGGAACTAAAGGACAAAAACGCGGAAATCCTGGTGGAAGAGGACTTTTCCGCTCCCAGCTACGGCGTCGAAGATCCCGGCAGCAACAGCTGCAACGTCAAAAAATACGGGATTCTGGCGCTGGCGGCGATCCTATTCCTGGGGCTTTTCGCCGGAATCATGATCCGCACCGACGGAATCCTCGAAGAGGTGGCCTCGATCCGCGACGAAGTGGTGGAGGCCATGGAGGCCCAGAAGGCCCAGACCGCCCAGGTTGAGGCCCTCCTCGAAAAAGCTGCCGCCAGCTTTGAGGACCTGGACGGCAAGATCGCCAATGCCTCGTCGGTAAGCGGCGAGACCCTGGCAGCCCTGGCGGAGATCCGGGAGCTTTACAAGGAGACCAACAGCCGCCTGAACGAGACCATCACCACCCGTGACCAGTTGCTTCGAGAACTGATCGGTTCTCTTCGTGCTGAAACGCCTGACGTTCAATAGCGCATTTTTCGAGGCAGCCTGGTTCTCTTGAAAATCCGGCTTTTTTTGCCTAAAGGGGGATCAGGGGAGGTTTCAGAGGCCAGTGGCCCGGCCTTCCCTAAAAGTCCCCGGTGCTGCTTTCCCTGAGGCAGGGAAAAGGAGGCGATGAAAAAGGCGCCTGGCCTTCTGAAAACCGGCCGGGGGCTTTCGCTGCGGCTACGGATAGAGGAGGCTCCACATGTCTGAATTAATTTTAAAATCTGTCGGAAAGATCTACAAAAGCGGTTCCCACAGTCACGCTGTGCGGAACTTTAGCCTTCAGATCCACGATCGGGAATTCATCGTTCTGGTAGGCCCTTCGGGCTGCGGAAAGTCCACGGTGTTGCGGATGATAGCAGGCTTGGAGGAGATCAGCGAGGGCGACTTCTGGATCGACGGCGTCTACAGCAACGACGTGGAGCCCCAGCACCGCGACGTCGCCATGGTATTCCAGAACTACGCCCTTTACCCCCACATGACGGTCTACGACAACATGGCCTTTTCCATGAAGATCCGCCGGCTGCCCAAGGCGGAAATCCGCGAGCGGGTGGTCAAGGCGGCGGAGCTGCTGGGCATCGACCATCTGCTGGAGCGCAAACCCCGGCAGCTTTCCGGGGGCCAGCGCCAGCGGGTGGCCATCGGCGGGGCCATCGTGCGCCGTCCCAAGGCCTTTTTGATGGACGAGCCACTGTCAAACCTGGACGCCAAGCTGCGCAACCAGATGCGGATCGAACTGGCCCGGCTCCACGAAGAGCTGGAGGCCACCATCATCTACGTGACCCACGACCAGGTGGAGGCTATGACCCTGGGAAGCCGCATCGTGGTGATGAAAGACGGCGTGATCCAGCAGGTTGGCACGCCTATGGAGATCTACCGCAAGCCGGAAAACCTCTTCGTGGCCACCTTCATAGGCTCTCCGGAGATGAACCTCTTCCACGTGGAAGCTGCCTCGCTGGACGGGGGCCCGGCGCTGCGGTTGGGCTCCACCCTTTTGCCCCTGAAGGGGCCCCTGGCCCAGGCCCTGGAGGGCCGCAGCGGGCCGCTGATCATGGGCGTGCGGCCCGAGAACCTCCACTGTTCTCACCAGACCGTCCCCAGCGAGGCCCATTGGGTCCAGGACGACCAGCCCCTGGAGGTGTTGGTCCGGGAGGTGCTGGGCTCCGAGGTGGTGCTCCACGGCATCCGCGACGGCGCCGACGTGGCCCTGCGGGTCAGTCCCGCCGAGTCGGTGGAGCCCGGGGAGTTCCTGAATTTGGTCTTTGACATGGATCGGATCCATCTCTTCGACGAGACCACTGGGATCAATCTGCTCAGCGGCGTGGGAGAGAGCCATGACTAAGCCCCGCCGGAAAAGGCTGCCCCAGCTGCTGGAGCCCTATCTCTATCTGGTGCCCAGCCTGACGGTGTTCGCCGTCTTTTTGTTTTATCCCTTCGTCAAAACGGTGTACTTGAGCCTTTATAGGACCAACCGCATGGGCCAGCCCCGGCTTTTCGCTGGACTGGGCAACTACGTGGCGCTGCTGCAGTCTGAGGCCTTTTACAACAGCCTGGTGGTGACCGCCATATTCGTTACCATCGTGGTGGTGGGCAGCATGGTGCTGGGCCTTTTCACTGCCATGCTCTGCAGCCGCTCCTTCCCGGGGATCCGGCTCTTCAGCACCGCCTACGCCCTGCCCATGGCTATCGCTTCCACCTCGGCGGCCATGGTCTTCAAGATCATGCTCCATCCCACGGTGGGCATCGTCAACAAGCTGCTGAAGGTGAACATCCACTGGCTTAGCGATCCCGACTACGCCCTGGCTTGTGTGGCCGTGTTGACGGCGTGGCTCAATAGCGGAATTAACTTTCTCTACTTCTCGGCTGGGCTCAGCAACATCGACGAGACCCTCTACGAGCGGGCGGCGGTGGACGGTGCCCGGGGCTGGAGCCAGTTTTGGCACATCACCATGCCCGGTCTGACGCCGATGCTCTTTTACACGCTGGTGGTCAACATCATCCTGGCCTTCCAGTCCTTCGCCCAGGTCCGGATATTGACCCAGGGCGGTCCCGGCGACGCTACTAACCTGATCGTCTACTCCATCTACCGCGACGCCTTTTTCAACTACCGCTTCGGCAACGCCGCGGCCCAGTCGGTGGTGCTCTTTTTGATCGTACTGGTGCTGACGCTGGTGCTCTTTAAGTTCGAGAAAAAGGGGGTGCACTACCGATGATGGAGCCGGTCCACAGCCGCAGCCCCTGGCCCCGGTTCTGCCGCTACGCCAAGACGGCGCTGCGGCTGCTGCTGAATCTGGTGGCGTTGCTGGTGGTGTTGCTGCCGCTGCTCTATGCCTTCAGCGTGGCCATGATGCCCACCAGCGAGCTCTACACCACCGAGATGAACCTGTTGCCCCAGCGCTGGACCCTGGAGAACTTTCGCGACGTGATCTCCAAGGTGCCGCTGTTGCGGTTCATATTGAATTCCTTCCTGGTGTCGGGGCTGATCACCCTGGGACAGATCGTCTCCTGCGCCTTGGCGGCCTTTTCCTTCGTCTTCCTGGAATACCGGGGCCGGGGGGTGCTGTTTATGGTGGTGATGGCCACCATGATGATCCCCGGCGAGGCCACCATCATCTCCAACTACCTGACCGTCAGCGGCTGGGGATGGCTGGACAGCTATAAGGTGCTGATCGTGCCCTATCTGACCTCGGCCATGGGAGTGTTCCTGTTCCGCCAGTTCTTCAAGAGCTTTCCCATCTCCCTCTACGAGTCGGCCAAGCTCAACGGCTGCTCCAATCTGCGGTTTCTGCTGAGCCTGCTGATGCCCCTGAGCAAGCCCGCCATCGGGGCCATGTCGGTGTACATCTTCATCAACTCCTGGAACATGTACATGTGGCCCCTGCTGGTGACGGGGTCTGACCGGATGCGCACCGTCCAAGTGGGCCTCAGTATGCTGGACAACACCGACGCCCAGTCCTATTCGCTGATGGTGGCCGGCGTGGCGTTGGTGATTTTGCCCTCTATCTTGATATTCATCTTCGGTCAAAAACAGCTGGTCCGGGGCATCTTCTCCGGCGCCGTGAAGGGTTGATCCCGTCAATCCCCAAGGGTTAAAGGAGGCTCGGTCCTCCATGACCGCATAATCCCACGCAAAAGGAGTGATTTTCGTGAAGTACTCTGCGAAAGCCAAGTTCCTGCTGGCCCTGGCCGGGGCGCTGTTCTGCCTCCAGCCCGCGCTAGCCCTGGAAATGGGCGACCCCAAGGGCCAGACCATCACCTTCTGGCACTCCATGGGCGGCGTCAACGGCGACGCCTTGAACAGCCTGGTGGCCCAGTTCAACGCCGAAAACGAGCTGGGCATCACCGTGGACGTCCAGTACCAGGGCAGCTACGACGACGCCATCAACAAGCTTCGCAGCGCCCAGCTGGGTAACATGGGCACCGACCTGGTCCAGATCTACGACATTGGCAGCCGGTTCATGATCGATTCCGGCTGGGTAGTGGCCATGCAGGACCTCATCGACGCCGCCGGCTACGACATGGCCCAGCTGGAGCCCAACATCGCCGCCTACTACACCATCGGGGACAAGCTCTATTCCATGCCCTTCAACTCCTCGACGCCGCTGCTGTACTACAACGTGGACATGTTTAAGCGGGCCGGCATCGATAAGATCCCCGAGAGCTTCGACGATATTCTGGCCATCGGCGAGAAGCTCAAGGCCGACGGCGGCGCCGGCGAGGTGCTCACCGTGGGGATCTACGGCTGGTTCTTCGAGCAGTGGGTGTCCAAGCAGGGCCTTCACTACGCCGACAACGGCAACGGCCGCGAGGGCCTGGCCACAGCGGTGGCCTTCGACGAAAATGGCGCCGGGTTGGCCATCCTCAACGCCTGGAAGTCCCTGGCCGATGCCGGCATGGCCCCCAACGTGGGCCGCGGCGGCGAGGCCGGCGTTCCCGACTTCTCGGCGGGACGGTCGGCAATGACCCTGGAGTCCACGGCCACGCTGAAGCAGATCCTGCAAGAGGTGGGCGGCAAGTTCGAAGTGGGCGCCGCCTTCTTCCCCAAGATCCACGACGACGACGTCGGCGGCGTGTCGGTGGGCGGCGGCAGCCTCTGGGCCCTGGACAACGGCGACGCCGACAAGCTGGCTGCCACCTGGGAGCTGGTGAAGTTCCTGATCTCGCCGGCTGCTCAGGCCTACTGGAACGCCAACACCGGCTACTTCCCTGTCACTGTGGCGGCCCACGACGAGCCTGTCTTCAAGGACAACCTGGCGGTGTATCCCCAGTTCCAGGTGGCCATCGACCAACTTCACGCCACCTCGCCGGCCTACGTCGGGGCGCTGCTCAGCGTCTTCCCCGAGGCCCGTCAGACCGTGGAGTCCGAGATCGAGAACATGCTCAACAACCGCAAGACGCCGGAGCAGTCCCTGGCGTCGATGGTCCGTTCCATCAACAGCGCCATCGAGGAGTACAA
>CAZNRB010000090.1:0-6688 GCA_964575405.1 uncultured Synergistaceae bacterium
TGATGCCCAGGCTGAGCAGCGCCGGGAAGCGGCGGAACTTGCGGATCATCCAGGCTGACAGGCTGTCCATCAGGCCGATCTTGAGGACCACCTTCATGAATATCATGGCCGTGCCGATCACTAGGATGGTGTTGAGGTAGCCGAACTCCCCTTCCACCAGGTGGCGCAGCGGAATGCCCTCGCCGGCCGCCAGGGCTCCCACGATGGCCGCTAGTGCCATGGCCACCGAGATGGGCAGGTTCCAGGCGAAGGCCCCGAAGGCGAAGACGCCGATCATAAGGAGGGTGTAAAAACCCTCCGGCCAGAACCAGCTCATGGCCTTACTCCCCTAGGACGCCCCAGTCCGAAAGGATCGTCTGAAGAGCTTCCTGGGTGCCTCTCACGTTGGGGGCCGTCAAGATCTCGGCGGTCTTGTCCTTGGCCAGGCCGTTGAAGAGGCCGTCGTCGTTGCCGCCATCCACCACGATGAGCCGGTCGCCGTAGGGAACGGCCTCGGTGATGAACAGGTCAGAGAGGGTGCCTCGACGGCCTTCGCCGCCTACGTGCATCACTAAAATCTTCATGCCCTTGGCCACGGCGGCGTCGCAAAGGGCCTTGACCCGGGCCAGTTCCTGATCCTGGTTGATGCCTGCGGCGCCCAGTCCCTTGGAACTGCCGCCCACCACAGCGATGAGCACCTTCTGGTCCGTGAGCCCATCGGCAGCCATCAGTGCGTCAAAGTCCGGCTCGATCTTCAGAGAGCGCATTACCACCCGCACCATCATGGCGTCGGGGCTCTGGCCCACCGAGGTCAAAGCCACACCGGCAGCCCAAGCGCTGGACGAAAGGGCCAACACAGCAGCCACAGCAACCATTAACCGTCTCAGTTTCATCACAAACCAACCTCCTCGACAAGATTAAAGGAATTTCATGAAAGCCTCTGGTACTCACTAACTATATTACACACTGGAGATGGTCAAAGCTATATTTCTCTCTTTTTTCTCTTTAATTTCAAATAGTTGTGAAAAGGGGCACATCCTCCACTTCCGGGAAAGATCAGGGGTTTTCAATGCCATCGTTATTTCGTCTGTCGTTGTCGCTTTTGCTGTAAAGGATTCTGGGCCGTCCGCTCCGCCCGTCGGCGGTCAAGTTTTTCCGTTGGAGCTGGCCCTTTTTCACCAGATGTTCCAGATAGCGGTGAACCGTAGGATAGGCCAGGCCGCTGCATTCTGCCGCTTCGCTGGCCGTCATGGACCGGTCCTCCGAAAAGAGCTCATAGACCCGGCGGGAGGTCTCCTCCGAAAGTCCCTTAGAGCGGTTCTCCCAGTGGAAGTCCTTGCGGAACCGCAGCAGTTCCAGGTGCAGCCTGATCCGGGAGGAAAAGTCGGCCAGCCTGATGGGCTTGGAGATGAAGTCGTCGGCGCCAGCCAGCAGGAGCTGACGGGCTACCTCGGTGTCCTCCTCCACCGTCAAAGCCAGCAGGATCGCCCGGGAGCCCATCTGACGGCCCTGGCGAATCACCTCCAGACCGCTCATGATGGGCATGTGGTAGTCCACCATCAACAGGTCCACCAGGTCCTCTTGAAGCCACCCCAGTGCCTCCATGGGGTCTCCGGTGGTCTTCAAAAGCCAGCCCAGGGACTCCGCCATTGCCTTCAGGGTGTAGAGCACTCCTTCATCGTCATCCACAATTCCCAGCGAAAAGGGCACGGCCTTCTTCCCCTCCTTCTCCGCCGTCCAGCTCCTGACCAGACAGCGGAATCCAGATTCTGCAACAGAGCCCGCCACCGGGCCGCTCCTCCTGGGCAAAGGTGCCGCTGGCGGCCTGAACCGCGCTGCGGACGAAGGCCAGCCCCAGCCCTGTGGATCCCCAGGAAGAGCCCTGGGAATTGCGCGGCAGAATAAACCCTGGGCCGTTGTCCTCCACCGTCAGGGCTACGCCATTTCCCCGCCGGTGAGCGCCGATGCGGATCAGAGGATTCTGGCGGCCCCCAGTGGCGTTATGGGCGTTGTCCAACAGGTTCACCAGCGCCCGGGAGAGGCGGATCAGGTTGCCCCGCAGGGACAAACCGGCCAGGGAGGGCTCCAAATCCAGCGTGACCAGCTTCCCCCAGGCCATGGGGCGGACCTGGGCCAGGGTGAAGAGCAAAAGCTCTTCCACCGTCAGGCGCCTCATGCGGCTGGGGTCCCGGATCTCGGAGATCATCTGGTCGATCTGTTCGGCCGCCGACAGGATAGCCCGGCTATGGCTTACCGTAGCGGGATCTTTGGAAAGCCCCAGCAGATCGGCCAGCCCCACCACCACCGTCAGGGGCCGTTTCAGATCGTGGACCAGGAACTGCACCTCCTGAAAAAACCGTGCCTGAAGCTGCTGATGCCGCAGATGGTTCAGCTCCCTTTCCCGGGTCCGCAGCAACCGGAGCTGGGCGATGCGCTTCTCGTAGCCCACGAAGACCTCCGTCAGCAATAGGGCCATAAAACCGTTGAGGATAAAGCAGACGCCGCAGAAAGTGTTCAGCAGCCTCTGAAAGTCCATCAGCTCCGACAGCCCTTTGACGGCCATGCTCAACTCTCCCCAGCCGAAGCCGTAGGGCGTCAGCAGCGGGATCAGGTCGAGCCACTGGAGTGAGGCCACCAGCGCGGACTGGACGGCCAGGCGGTAGACCGGCTGGCTGACGCCGTGGCTCAGGATCCTGATAGCCCCGATACCTGCCAGGGACAGGAGGGCCGGCACACCAAAATGAAACAGCGACGCCGGATGGAGATATTGCGCTGCCACGTAGCTGGCCGGCAAAGCCACCAGCGGCAGGGCCCAGGCGATAGCGGGCCGTTTCAATCCCAGGGCGAAGCCCTCGGCCAGCAGAAACCAGCCGTTATAGAGCAGCACCGCCCGGAAGGCGTTCACGGCCACCAATTTGATGGCCGCCAGCATCAGGCAGCCGCTGTCGTAGAGGGTCACAGCCTGATCGATGGCGCTGCATACGAACACAAAAAGCCTCGGATCCAGCTGGGTGATCAGCCAGGCCACCACCATGAGGGCGCCGAAAGTTACCCTATTTCTCCAGTCCTCCAGGGCCTGCACCGCCTTTCTCTATCTAATGCCGCAAGGAGCAAGGGGCAGAAGAATTCTCCGGCCCGGGACCGCCCCGCTGCCCCCCGTCACTTGCCGATACAGAAGCGGCTGAAAATGGCGTGAAGCAGCGACTGATCGCTCTGATCTCCCAAAAGGCGCTCCAAAGCAGCTCTGGCCTCAGCGATACAGGAAGCGGCCAAACTCTGGTCCAGGCCCGACGACAGTGCCTCGGCGCCGGCCGCCAAGCTGGTCATGGCCTGGCGGATCTCTCCGATCTGACGCTCCGAGGCGTTTAGCCCCGCGTCGATGGCGCCCAGGTCCGACACCAATCCCACGATAGAGTCCTTGAGTTCCTCCAGGCGGCTGTTTTTCTGGGCCGAGATGGAGATCACCGAACTGTCGGGCAGGAGTTCCAGCAGATCTTCAGGGGTCACCGCCGCAGGCAGGTCTGACTTGTTCAGGGCGATCACGTAGGGATGGGCGGCGATCTGGTACATCATGGCCTGATCGCTCTGGGTCAAGGGGCAGCTGCCGTCGATGACCCAAACCAAAATGTCGGCCTCCTCCATGGCCCGGCGGGCCCGTTCGATGCCGATGGCCTCCACCTCGTCGGCAGGCTCTTCGCCGATTCCCGCCGTGTCCACCAACCTCAGAGGAACGCCCCGGTAGGTCAGAACTTCCTCTATGATGTCCCGTGTCGTGCCGGGAAGGGCCGTCACGATGGCCCGGGATTCCTTCAACAGTGCGTTGAGAAGCGACGATTTGCCGGCGTTGGGACGGCCCACCAGAGCCACCCTGATGCCTTCCCGCAGGACCAGCCCCGAAGAACAGCGGTCCAGCAGGTCCGCCAGAGATCCCCTGGCCACCTCGATGCGGCCCTGCAGGTCCTGATCGGTCAGATAGGGCACGTCCTCCTCGGGAAAGTCCAGGCCCACCTCCACCTCGGCAGCTAAACCTGTCAGCTCCTCCAGAATTTCCTTTACGGCCCTGGTCAAATCGCCCCGCAAAGTCCGGCTGGCAGCCCGAAGGGCCTCGTTGCTTCGGGCCTGGATAAGGGCTCCCACGGCCTCGGCCTGGCTCAGATCGATCCGCCCCAGTTCAAAGGCCCGCCGGGTAAACTCTCCCGGCAGAGCCTGGCGGGCGCCGTCGGCCAGGAGCAGCTCCAGACAGCGCCGGGCTAGGAGGCTGCCGCCGTGGCAGTGAAACTCCACCAGGTCCTCGCCGGTGTAGCTGTGGGGGCCTCGAAAAAACAGCACTAGAATTTCGTCGATAACCTCTCCGGCCTCGTCCAACAACGAGCCGTTATGGGCAAAACGACAGCGTATCTCCGGCGCCCGAAGGCGGGTCCTCCTTTCGGCGATGGTCCATGAATCGGGCCCCGACATTCGGACAACGGCGATGCCGCCATCGCCCCAAGCCGTGGAAATCGCAGCGATAGTATCTCCGAACATGACCCCTTCCCCCTCCTCAGACACAGGATGATCGTGGCTGTTTTTTATAATTATAGCCCATTTAGGGACCATTGGGCCGCTTCGGCCTAGGGGCCCAGGGGGAATGGAATGGGGTAAAATTTTTCGCGGCTTTTCGCCAAAAAACAACGCCATGGGCCGGCAGAAGAGCGCAAAAAGATCGATTGACAACTAAAAGACCCTCTGATACCTTTCATCGCGGAATCTATAGCGCAAAAAAACGACCGCACGATAAAGAAAAACAGGGTTCTAAAGGTCCATTTGCGAAAGGAGTTTTTACCCGTGACGGCACAACAGAACAAGGCCATAGGCCTGTGGGGCATTTTCCTGCTCATCTTCCGGATAAGCGCTCTCACGCTGGGAGGCGGCCCGGTGCTGATCGGCATAATTCAGCAGGAAGTGCGGCGCATGGGCGTACTGACAGAAGAGGAACTGACCGACATGATGTCCCTGTCCATGGCGGCCCCCGGTGCCATGGGAGTCAGCATGTCCTACCAGGTAGGCCTGGCGCTGGGCGGCCCTTGGGGGGCCTTTGGGGCCGTCCTGGCCATGGCCCTGCCGCCCTTTTTGGCCATTTTGATCCTGTCGGGCTGGCTTTTGGGGCGTCTCGATTCGCCCTACGTGGCCTCCTTTTTCAGCGGCGCTTCGGCGGCGCTGGTGATCGTGCTGGGCTCTATCGTGTGGAAAAACGTCCAGAAGAACGCATTAGGCTCCTGCCATGACGCCCTGGTCTGCGCTGCCGTGGCCCTGTCGGTCCTCCTGCTGGGAGTCAGCCCCGTCTGGGCACTGATCCTGGGAACCGCCGTCAGCGTGGTCAAAAATCTGGCCCTTCAGGACAAAACAAAAGGAGGTCAAGGATAATGCAGATTCTGGTGCTCGCCTGGATTTTCGCCAAGGTGAGCCTCCTCACCTACGGCGGCGGCCTGGCTTCTCTGCCCTTCCTCTATCAGGTCTTTGTGGCTGAACAGAACTGGATGACAGCGGAAATGTTCAACCAGACCATCGCCCTGGCCCAGATGACCCCCGGGCCGGTGATACTCAATTCTGCCACCCTGCTGGGCTACCGCTTCGCCGGCGTGGCGGGCTCGCTGGTCTGCACCGCCGCGGTGGTGATGGCCCCTCTGGTGGTGGTGATAGCCCTGTTCTGGATTTGGCACCACGCCTCGGGGGCCGCCAAGATCTGGGTGGACCGGATCCGCATCGCCATGCGCCCCGTGGTGGCCGGGCTCCTGGCCGTGGCCCTTTGGACCGTGGCGTTGCCGGTGGTCCGCCAACCCAGGCTTTGGCCTCTGGCGGCGGTCAGCGTGGCCTTGTGGCTGGTGCCCTTTATGCGCCGCTACCCCCAGGCCCTGCTGATACTGTCGGCCCTGCTGGGCGTGGCCGCCTACGCCCTGGGGTTGCTGCCCTTGGCCTAGCGTAAGCCCGCTGCCGGGGCAGCCAGGCTTTAAGGTGCCGGTGACCGATTTGGGGGACAGACCGATGAAGGAACTGGACCTGGCTCAGCTGAGCGAGGACTTTAAGGGAATCGCGGCAGGGACAAAGGACGCCATCGTGCTGGAGTATGACGGCGCTAATTTTGAAGTCTAGTTTTTTGACCCCACCGGGCCGCCGTTGGAGTCCTCACAACTCCAGCAAAGGTTTTAAAAGCGGTCTATTAAATCAGCGCCAATTAAGCCGACGATCTGGGAGCGGGAAAAGCGGATTCAGGGGGAAACTCCTGAATCCGCTTTTTTCCACTTATGATACTCCCCCGCGTTTTTCATTGCCCGGCACAGCGAAGGGCGAATTTTCGGCTCCCGGCTTGCTACCAAGGGTCTTTTAACGGAAAATAGCCCTGTTATACCAAACTATTCGACAGGAGATAGGCCATGAACAAACAGCAGCTTGCGGCCAAAATCTGGGAATCGGCCAATAAAATGCGCTCCAAGATCGAGGCCAACGAATACAAGGACTACATACTGGGCTTTATTTTCTACAAATTTCTTTCCGACCAGGAGATTAAATTCCTCAAGAAAAACGGCTGGACCGACGAAGAGCTTCCGGAAGCAACAGAAGAGGACAAAGAGACCGTCAACTACGTCTCCGGCCAACTGGGCTATTTCATCGCCTACAAAAATCTTTTCTCAACGTGGATAGAAAAAGGCTCGGACTTCAGCGCGGGCGACGT
>CAZNRB010000091.1:0-6617 GCA_964575405.1 uncultured Synergistaceae bacterium
GGTGATGCCGTAGGCCTTGACCACGTTGAGCCCCAAAATGCAGGAAAGGCTCATGATCAGGATGTAAAAGCCCACGAAGACCAGCATATAACCGCCGCCGAACTTGGCGAAATGGGTGGTAGCGTAGGTGCCCGAGGCGGTGGCGCCTCCGCAGAAGGCGCCGAAGACCAGCCCAGCCAAGCCCATCCAGGTACAAAATCTCTTCCAGGGGGTGTAACCTTCGTTCATAGTAGCCCCTCCTTCAAAAGTCCTAGGCCCCGGCGGGAGGAAGCTCCCGCCGGGTTGTCGAGGCCCTGACCTTCGGGCCATCCAGGCTGCCGCGTCAATCCGGGGATTCCACTTCGGCCCAGGTGCCGGAAGCGCTGGAACGGTGGATGGCGTCGATGATGGTCATCGAAGCCACGCCGTCCCGGGCGGTGATGGGCACCTCCCGGTCCTCTTCGATGCACTGGCAGAAGATCTGGTGCAGATCCGTCAGCTCCAGGTCGTTTTGTTCGTGCTGGTTCGGGAAGGTGTAGAAGGCCTTGACCTTGTCCTTGCGCTCCAGGATGAGCTCGTGGGTTTCGCCGAAGAGGGTGATTACCCCCTGGGTGCCGAAGAGCACCGTGGAGCGGTCGTTGCCGTTGTAGCTGGTGCGGGTGAAGGCCATGATGCCCATAACGCCGTTTTCGTGGCGGGCCACCACCACGGCGTTGTCCTCCAAGGCTCCGTTGCCCTCGGGGTTTAGGCAGGTCACGTGGGCCAATACCCGCTCCACCTCCGAGCCAGTCAGATAACGGGCCAGGTCGATGCGGTGGGAGCCGATCTCGGCCACGGCGTTCTTCCAGGCGGGAATGTCGCGGCCTGCAGCGCCAGGGACTCCCGCCACGCCCAAAAAGGTGCGATAGGACAACAACCGGCCGATCTCGCCGGAGTCCAACAGCCTTTTGGCCTCCAGGTGGGGGCCGTAACGGCGTTGGACGTGGAGCAGCATCAGCTTTTTGCCGCTGCGCTGGGCTGCCTGGGCCATCAGCCGGGCCTCCTGGGTGCTGACGGCCATGGCCTTCTCGCAGAGCACGTGCTTTCCCGCCTCCAGGGCTGCCACGACGATCTCACAGTGCGACGGCGTGGGAGTGCACACCAGCACGGCGTCGACCTGGGGATCCTGCCAGATTTCCTGGAGCGACGTGAAGGCCTTGGCCTGGTACCGCTGGGCCATGTCCTGGACCTTGGCGGCAGTCCTGGCGTAGAGGCCGTAGAGGTTGGCGCTGGGGCTCTGCAGGATCCCCTGGATATGGCGCCGGTGGGCTATGACGCCGGTGGCGCCGATCAAGACGATGTTGACCATAGGCTCCCCTCCTCTCGGGGTTGGTGCAATCAGGGTCAGTGAATCGGGTTAGCGAATCGGAACTAGGGCGACCGGGGTCAGAGCAAGTTGACGAAGACTCCGGCAATGATCACCGAGGTGATGCTGACGGAGATCACCCCGCCGATGACCAGATTGGGCACGATGGTGTCCTTCAGGTAATCCCGCTCCTGCTGGTCCTCGGTGATGGCCTCGATGACCTCGGTGGAGATCTGGTAGTTGACGGGATAGCCGCTGTAGCACTGGATGCCCACCAGGATGGACATGGCCCAGGTGAGCCCAACCAGGCGGCCCACGATCAGCGACGCCAGGATGATCCCAGCGGCGCCCAGGAACAGGATTCCAGCGATGGGCCCCAGGGCCTCCAACAGCCCCGTCGGGGACAGGTTGGCCAGGGACTTGCGCATAGCCATGATCATGGCCATCATGAAAAAGGGCAGCACTTTGGCTTTGGCCAGAGGATCCCGGCTGATCAGCCCCAGCTGCCGGGCTATGACGCCCACCACCAGGCCCATCAGGGAGACGTTTAAAATGCCTCCGGTGAGGCCGCCGGTGACCCGGGCGATCAGCGACGCTATCCAGGAGAAGAAGGCGCAGAGGAATAAATGGAGGTACACCGTGTCGTACTTGGACGGGACGGCGTCGATCCACTTCCGCCCGGTGGGGCCTTCCTGTGCTGCTCCCGAGGCCCCCTGATCCTCCCTTTGGGGCAACGCCAAATCGCCGCGGTGGATCGCCGCCAGCATCTTGCGGCCCTCGTAGCGGGTCAAATTGGCGATAATGGGCATGGAGATCCACTGCTGGGCCACCAGGATCAGCAGGATAATGGCCGACAGCTCCATCAGCCCCTGGGCCTCGCAGGCGGCCTGCATCATGTAGGTGGCCACCTGGCTACCGGCCAGGGTGGGGTAGCTGGCGACGACGAACTGACGGCCATAGAGGGCCCGGCCGATGGTCAGCGACGCCACCGCCGCCCCGGCCAGGGCGCCGAAGCAGACCAGGATCAGCTTGCGTTTCTTCCAGAGCATCTTGTAGTCCAGGGTGGTGCCCATATTGACCAACAGCACCGCCATGGTCATGGTGTAGACCAAGGTGAGCCCCGAGGCGTCCACGTCGGCAGCGGTCATGAAGCCGCTCCAGAACAGGCCCATCATGATCGGCGTCGTCATTAGGGCGCTGGGCAAGCGCCCTCCCGTGAGCTTGGCCACATAGGTGCTGAACAGATAGACGCCGGTCAACAGCGTCAGAGCTCCAATCATCGTCATCCTTACGCCAGCCCCCTCGTCGATATTTTCCTGCAGTCCCCTGGCGCTACCGCGCCGAGGCCTGCATGCACAGCTCCAACATCATCTTCAGCCCGTCCAGGCCTCCCCGCTCGTCGGGCATGTACCGGGAGGAATGGGCGCTGGCCCTGGTCTCGGGGCGCTGGGGATCGCAGATCCCCACGGTGTAGAAGGCGCCGGGCACCGCTTTCTGGAAATGGGAGAAGTCCTCGCCGCCCATGATGGGCTTGCGGTCCACCGGGTTCATACCCAGCTCCAGGGCGGCGCTGCGGACCATCTCGGCCAGCTCCGGCTGGTTGTACATAGCCGGATAGCCCGGGTCGATGTCCAGGTCGTAGCTGCAACCCCGCTGGAGGCAGATGCCCTTGGCGATCTTCTCGATCTCGCCGAAAAGCAGGTCCCGCTGTTCCGTCTTGGCGCAGCGCACCGTGCCGCCCAGGCATCCCGAGGCTGGTATGACGTTTTTGGCGTTGTCCTGGCCCGAGATCAGATAGCTCACCGACACCGTGGCGGGCTCCTGGGCGTCCAGCCGCAGCGCCACCAAGCGCTGGATGGCCACGGCAGCGTCACAGAGCGCCGCGATGGGGTCGTTGGACCTCTGGGGGAAGGCGCTGTGACCGCCGGCGCCGTGGATCACCAGATGATACATCCCCGTAGCCATGCTGGCAGGGCCCTTGAAGATGCCGATCTCCTTCAGGTCGAAGAGCCCCATGTGAAGGGCAAAGGCCATGTCCACGCCCTCGGCGGCTCCCTCTTGGACCATGGTGATGGCGCCGCCGGGGGTCTTCTCCTCGGCGGCCTGGAAGGCCAGCCGGACCTTGCCCCGGGGCAATAACGTTTCTCGGTGGAGCGCCAGAGCCTCGGCTACACAGAGCAAAATGGCAGTGTGAAAGTCGTGGCCGCAGGCGTGCATCACCCCCGGCACCTTTGATTTATGGTCCCACTGGTTCTCCTCCTGGATGGGCAGGGCGTCCATGTCGGCCCGCAGCAATATGGTGGGGCCCGGGACGCCGCTATCCACCTCGCCCAGCACCGACGTGCCGGTGATGGCTTCCTTGATGGGGATATTCAGCTCCTTCAGCTTTTCCCGGATCAGCTTGGAGGTGTTGAACTCCTGAAAGGACAGCTCCGGGTTCTCGTGGAAGTGGCGGCGATAGGCCAACAGCTTGGCCTCCAGGGATTGGGCGATGGGGTCTACAACGGCTCTGGACATGTCGGGCACCTCAACATCAGCAATCGTAGGGGCCGTAGAGGATCTCCATGGCCTCCCGCAGGGTGTCGAAACGGTAGTGGGGGATGTCGGTATCCTGGGCGCAGCCGCCGGCGACGATGAGCTTGTTGGCCGGCACCTGGGCGGCGGCTTCCTTGACCCGCTTCAGGGTGTGCTGGAGCTGGGCCTCCCGGTCGCCCACCCGGAAGTCGTTGTGGCGGCAGAGCCCTCCCACCAGGATCTTGTCGGGTATGAGCCGATGGATCTCGCCCAGGCTCTGGCCGCTGAGGATATCCTCCCAGTTGAAGGCCTGGAAGGGATAGCGCTGGGCGATCTCCTGGAAGAACAGCTGGCTGTCGCCGTGGACGTGGAGCATGTTGAACCAGCAGCCCTCCAGGGCCGGCTGGGCCGCCTGGAGGTCGGAGGGGATCAGCCGCTCGTAGAGCTCCGGCGTCAGCACCTTGCCGTACATGTGCTGACTGGAGTAGAAAATGCCGTCAACGCCGGCCTTGACGTACTGCTCCACCAGCCGGTAGGTCACGTCGGTTAGCACCTTGAGGCCCTCCTCCAGGTCCTCCCAGTAGTACTCCATCAGCTCCCGGAACATGTAGGGGTTCTGGAAACCGTTATAGAGCTCCTGGGCGTAGGTGCTCGGGGTGAACACGTTGGCCAGCACCGGCACTTGGCCATGGTACTTGTCGGCCAGCCGGCGGGCCACCTCCACCTCCCGGGCGATGGCGCCGGTGGTGACGTCCACGGCCTTGATGGACCTGAAGCCCCTGGGGCTCAGCACCGCCCGGCGGCGGGTCACCGGAAACTCGGTGATGCTCCGGGACCAGATGATCTCAGCGCCGTACTGCTCCTGCATGTACACGCCGTTGCTCATGATCTTGAGCAGGTCCCAATTGTTGCGCTCCTGGAAGGCGATATGGGCTCGGACGTTGCTGTAGCCGTTATGGTCGTCCAGATAGAAGTGCTTCCACACCGACGCGCCGGGCCGGTCCACTTCCTTTCCCTCGGTCATGGCCTTCAGTCGTTGGTAGGCGTTCATGGGTTTTTCCTCCTCGCGTAAAGTCTTCCACAGCATGGCTGTGGGCCGCTCAACATGGCAGGTTCAACAAAAACCGTTCCTGCTTTCGCCGACAGGATTTTGCCTATACTTTTCCTGTTTTGACTTTTGTTTTAATTATATGGTCCATGCAATTGTCGGGTCAACGGAATAATTGTACGTCGTATATTATGTATACCTTCAGGAGCTGCCCTCGCCGGATTACCGGGCTTCGATGGGACGGCGGGGCCTTAAAACCGCCCCTTTGCCGAGGGGGAACCGTGGTATAATACCGTAAATTGTATGCATTATATTTTTCTATATTGGAGCGATGTCCATGCAGCCCAAACAGCCCGGGCCCAGCCTATCCTGGCAGCCCGACCGGCGACAGTTGAAAAGCCCCTATTACAAGTCCCTGGCCGATCTGTTGGAGGCTCAGATCCGTTCGGGAGCCCTGACGTCGGGGGCCAAGTTGCCGCCTCAGCGAGAGCTGGCCGACTATCTGGGCCTCCACTTCACCACGGTGACTCGGGCCTACGACGAGTGCAAACGCCGGAACCTGATCTACGGCGTCACCGGCAGCGGCACCTTCGTCAGCCCCCAGGCTGTGAAGCCCATCAGCAACTCCATGGACACCATGCTGCGCCACAGCACAGCCCTGGGCTTCGGTTCGGCCATCGAGATGGGCTTTGTGTCCTCCTTCGAGGAGACCAACCAGCTGGTGGCCCAGGCCCTGCCCCGGCTTATCCAGGGCCTGGACTTGACCGATAGCCTCAACTACAGCAACCCCACCGGCACGGAGCGTCACCGGGAAATCGGACTGCGCTGGATGGCCCAGCTGGGCATCCAGGCCCCGGTCAGCCAGACGGCCATAGTCTCGGGCTCCATGAACGGCCTGGCTCTGTGCTGCCTCTCGCTGTTCAAGAGCGGCGACCGCATCGCCGTGGACTACTACATCAACAACAACGTGATCGAGCTGGCCAAGCTGCTGCAGCTCCAGCTGGTGCCGGTGGCCATGGATCGGGAGGGCATGATTCCCGAGGCCCTGGACGCCGCCTGCCAGCAGGTGCCCATCAAGGGCCTTTATCTCATGCCCAGCTGCAACAACCCCACCACGATCCATTGCCCCATCGCCCGAAAGGCGGCCCTGGCCGAGGTGATCCGCCAGCGGGGCCTGACGGTGCTGGAGGACGACCACTACGGCTTCGCCTCGGCAGGCTATCTTTCGGACTACGTGGCCCCCCTGCGGGAGCTGGTGCCGGATCAGTGCGTCTACATCTGCAACACCACCACGTCGATCTGCTCGGGCCTGCGCATCGCCTTTTTGGTCTTTCCCTATCGGTACCTCGACGCCATCCACCACGGCATCTGCAACGTCAACGTCAAGACCTCGGTGCTGGACGCCGAGGTGCTGTGCCAGCTCATCGAGTCGGGCACGGCCTGGGAGATCGCCCGCAAAAAGGTGGAGCTGTCCCGGCAGGCCAATGGGATCTTCAACGACATCTTCCCCGAGAACTTTCAGGGCCACCCCTACAGCTTTTTCCGATGGTTAGAGATCCCCCAGGAGCTTCGGGGGGCTCCCATCGGATGGGAGCTGCTGGCCCAGGGAGTCCACGTGTACCACTCCAGGCGGTTCACCTGCTGCAAAGAGGACCAGAGCAGCTATCTGCGGATAGCCCTCTCGTCGGCCAATTCCTTGGAGGAGCTCCAGCAGGGCCTCCTGAAAATCAA
>CAZNRB010000092.1:0-6616 GCA_964575405.1 uncultured Synergistaceae bacterium
AGAAATCAAGGGGCCGCCCTCGGGAGAGGAACGGCCCCTTGATTCGTCTTCTAATTCGTCTTCGAGGCAACGGGTATCGGCCCAGGGCTAGGGATGGCCCCGCAGAAAACGCTGAACGATGCAAAAAGCCGCTAGATCGTCCACGTCCCTGGGAGGCGTCAGCATCGACAAAGGCAATAGCCTTCGAAAACCCCTTGGCTTGTGAAGACTCCAATAGATGCCTCGTGCCTCCAGGGTGGTGTTTTTCTCAGGCACCGTCTCAAGGGGCACTCCCAAGGTGGCGAGGGCCGGCAGAAAGACCATCCGCCCGGTACCGCAGCCGCAGCAGATCCTCGTCAGGGCTCCCGAAGGCGCCAGGAGGTCCTCCAGGCCCCAGGGCGACAGGTCCTCCCAGCGCTCCCGCTGGACTCCGTCGAGGAAGGCCCCCAGGGATTCCACCGCCGTGATGCCCGAGAGGCACAGGTCCCCTTCTTCGGTGGCCAGGGCCCAGCCGAATTTGGACCGACCGGGGTCTACGCCAAGGATCATCCTCGATCACCGGGCAGAGTGCTGCCCCAACGGGGATAGAGCCAGAGCATCCACTGGTCGGGATGCTCCAGGATCCAGCGGCTGATCAAGTCGTTGCAGGCCCTCAGGGCCAGGGCCTCGTCGCTGCCGAAAACTGCACCACTGGGGTCCTCCAGAGGCGCCGAGATGATCAAGCGGTGGGTGAAGCCGTCGGGGTTCCTGATCATCTGGGCGGGGAGCACCGCGGAGCCGAACCGGGCCGCCAGCTTGGCAGGCCCCGTGGGGGTGCTGGCGGGAAAGCCCAGAAAGGGCACCACGATGCCCTTTTCCTTGGCATCCTGGTCCATGAGGATCGCCAGAGCCTCGCCGCGGCGCAGACAGGCCAGAGCGGCCTTCAGGCCCTGGCCCTTGGTGACATTGTGGGAACCGGCGTGGGACCGCAACTCCATGAACAGCGCCGTGATCCTGGGGTCCCGCTGGTCGGCGCCGATCACGTTGAGCCGGTAGAACCGGGACATGTAGGCGTTGGCTATCTCCCAGTTGTCCAGGTGGCCCAGCATGAATATGATGCCCCGGCCCGCCTTGTGGGCCCTTTCCACGTACTCCATCCCCTGGACGGTGATGTAGCGGTCCACTTCCTTGGCCAGTTTGGGCATCCGCAAGAACTCGGCGGCGCAGCGCCCCATGTTGCGGTAGGAGCCTCGGACGATCCTGCGGGCCTCCGTGGGCCCTAGGCCCAATATCCTGACGCATCGGGCTTCGGCGGCGTCGACTCGCCTTTTACAGATAAGCCAGACCAATAGGCCCAGCCATCCGCCTAAGCCCACAGCCAAACGATGGGGCAGCCAGAGAAAAAGTTTCCTCAGGACCGTCACCGCTCTCCAATAAAATTCCTGCTCCATGGCTTTTAGGGATTCCCCCTTTCTAAGGGCCTACTGGCTTTTGCCCTGGTTGGCCACTGCCTCCGCCGCGGCCTTGACCGCCTCGGGATCGCCCAAATAGCTGCGGCTCAGGGGCTTTAGGTCCCCGTCGAGCTGGTAGAGCAGCGGCACGCCGGTGGGGATGTTCAGGTCCACGATGGCCTCGTCGCTAATGCCGTCCAGGTACTTCACCAGTCCCCGCAGGCTGTTGCCGTGGGCTGTGATCAGCAGCCGCCGGCCCGATCTGATGGCCGGGGCCAGCACGGCGTCCCAATAGGGCAAAACCCGCTCTACCGTGTCTTTCAGACATTCCGTAAGGGGCAGCTCCTGGGGGCTCAAGGAACCGTAACGAGGCTCCTTGCCGGGATAGCGGGAGTCCTGGGGCTCCAGGGCCGGCGGTGGCACGTCGTAGCTGCGGCGCCAGAGCTTTACCTTGGCCTCGCCGGCCTGGGCGGCCATTTCCGCCTTATTGTAGCCCTGCAGGGCCCCGTAGTGGCGCTCGTTGAGGCGCCAGTGGCAATGCTGGGGGATCCACATGAGGTCCATCTCCTCCAGGACCAGCCACTGGGTCTTGATGGCCCGGCGCAGGTAGGACGTGTGGGCTTCGTCGAAGGTCAGTCCCTGGGCCTTCATGATCCGCCCGGCCTCCCTGGCCTCCTGAACGCCCCGTTCCGAAAGGGCCACGTCGGTCCAGCCCGTAAAGCGATTTTCTCGATTCCACTGGCTCTCGCCGTGGCGCAGCAACACCAGTTGATAGGCCATGTACAATTCTCTCCTTTAGTTGAATTGCCCTCTATCGCGGCGCTGGCCAAAGGGGCCCTCGCCTGTCTATATCCCTTTTAAAGACACACCGGTTCCACAAAAATCCCATCGGTTCCATATAATCCATATGATAACAAAAAACCCCTGTTCTGCCTTTAAATAAAAGCAGAACAGGGGGTTAAGTGTCAATACACTAGTGGGGAATTACTTGGCGTAGTACTCCACCACGACCTGTTCGTCGGCCATGGTGCTGATCTCGGCCCGTTCGGGCATGCGCAGCACCGTGCCCTCGGGACCGTTCAGGGACAGCCAAGCGGGATGGGACACGGCGGTGGCCACTTCCAGGTTCTCCTTCAGGACCTTCAGGTCCCGGCTGTTCTCGCGGATAGCCACCACGTCACCGACCTTCACCATAGCGCTGGGGATGTCCACCTTGCGGCCGTTCACGGCGAAATGGCCATGGCGGACCAGCTGGCGGGCCTGAGGGCGGGTCGAGCAAAAGCCGAGGCGGTAGACCACGTTGTCGAGCCGGGCTTCCAGGAGCGCCAACATATTGCTGCCGGTGACGCCGTCCATCTTCTGGGCCAGCACGTAGACGTGACGAAGCTGCTTCTCGCTGACGCCATAGGCAAAACGGATCTTCTGCTTCTCCTGAAGCTGAAGGCCGTAAATGGACTGCTTATTGCGGCGGCGAGGAGCTCCTCCCGGAGGGGTGGATTTGCGGGCCAAAAGCTTGTCGTATTTGGCGTTCCCGAATATGTTCGCCCCTAAACGGCGAACGATCTTCCCCTTGGGGGCCGTCTTTCTGGTGTTGTTCTTGGACATTGAATCGGTACTCCTTCATATGAAGATTAGACGGTTAAAAGCCAGCAGCTCATTAAAAATACCCCTCGGAGCCCCTCATGTCAAGGGGGAGAAGGCAAAAGATCCGGCCCCTTAGGGGGCCTGGAGAGCGTCGGTTGTGCCAGAGTTGAAAAAGGGCCCTTCAGCGGCCAGTCAGTAAGTGGCGCCCGGCGATACGCCGGGCCAGCAGGGTCACGGCGGCGATTTTCAGCAGGTCCGTGGGAAGGAAGATCAGAAAGCCCATCTTGAAGACGGCGCCAAAGCCCATAGGCGTGCCGGCCACCCAGTTCAACAGAGCCCATAGCCAGGGCAGCCCCAGTAGATAGACGGAGCCAAAGCCCGCCGAGGCCACCAGGGCCGTCTTTTTCAAAGAGAGTCGGCCCTGGCCGAAGCGGCCGCAGATCCAGGCGCAGGGGCCAAAGCCCAGCACGAAACCGAAGGTGGGATGGAACAGCAATCCCGGCCCTCCTCCTGAGGGAAAGACCGGTAGCCCCAAAAACCCGGCGGCCAGGAAGACAGCCCAGGCCAGCAGGCCGTCACGGGGGCCCAGCAGGAAGCCAGCCAGGGCGGCGAAAAGGTTCTGGAGCGTAAAGGGCACAGGGCCCAGGGGAATTCTGATGTGGGTTCCCAGGGCGATCAGGGCGGCAAAAAGGGCGACTCGGACCATAGAACTGGTTTGAAGCTTCATGGAGGACCTCCGGTCTCTGGGAAAATAGGTTTTCGAAGTCGAAAACTGCTCCAGCTTAAAGGTCCTTCGAAGATTTGTCAACCTAATTGTTTGCTATGGTTGTCATTTCGTCCATCAAAAAAGCCCCCGCCCGAAGGGGCAGGGGCCCGGCAGGCCAATGGGGCCTAATCCTGAATTTGGAAGACAGGGATCACGGCGCCTTTGTAGCGCTGGACGATGAAATCCCTCACCTTTTCGCTCTGCAGGGCTTCCATCAGGATCTTGATCTCGGGGCGGTCCTGGTCTCCTTGCCGGAGGGCCACCACGTTGACGTAGGGCGAGTCGCCGCCCTCCAGGGCCACGGCGTCGTCGGTAGGCGACAGGCCGGCTTCGATGGCGTAGTTGCCGTTGATCACCGCGGCGTCCACGTCGGCCAGAACCCGGGGGAGCTGGGCGGCCTCCAGAGCCCGGAACCGCAGCTTACGAGGGTTTTCGTCCACGTCCAGCTCGGTGGCCTCAAGGCCAGCGCCGCCGGCCAGGGTTATGAGGCCCTGAGCCTGGAGCAGCAGCAGGGCCCGGCCGCTGTTGGTGGGATCGTTGGGGATAGCCACGGTGGCCCCTTCGGAGAGCTCCGAGAGGTCCTGGACCTTGTTGGAATAGATCCCCATGGGCTCGATGTGGACCGATCCGGCCGAGACCAGGTCTAGGCCCCTGTCGCGGCAGAAGCTCTCCAGATAGGGAATGTGCTGGAAATAGTTGGCGTCCAAGTCGCCGTCGGCCATGGCCAGGTTGGGCGTCACGTAGTCGGCAAACTCCAGGATCTGCAGCTCCACGCCCTGGGCCTGCAGGTCCTCCACCACCTGGGCCAAGATCTCGCCGTGAGGCGCCGGACTGGCGCCTACCTTCAATTCCGCGGCGCCAAGGGGGGCGCCCCACAGGATTCCCAAGGCCACAAGGGCGATCAATGTCTTTTTCACGGTAAAACCTCCTAAATTATGGTCTTTTCCATCCCTGATCTAGGGCTGGACTTCAAAGGCGGCGATCACGCCGCCCTGGTAGCGCTGGACGATGTAATCCCGAACCTTGGCGCTGTGAAGGGCCTTCATCAGCGCCACCACCTCGGGCTTCTCCTGGCCGCCCCGGCGTACGGCCACCACGTTGACGTAGGGCGAGTCGCCGCCTTCCAGCACTATGGCGTCGCGGGTCAGAACCCATCCGGCTTCGATAGCGTAGTTGCGGTTGATCACGGCGGCGTCCACGTCGGTCAGCACCCTGGGAAGCTGGGGCGCTTCCAGGGCCCGGAACCTCAGCTTCCGTGGGTTTTCCACCACGTCCAGCTCGGTGGCCTCCAAGCCCACGTCAGGAGCCAAGGTGATCAGTCCCAGAGACTGGAGGAGCAACAGCGCCCGGCCGCCGTTGGTGGGGTCGTTGGGCAAGGCGATCAAAGCGCCGTCCTGGAGCTCCGACAGGTCCTTGATCTTGTCGGAAAAGACTCCCATGGGGCCGATGTGGACAGGTCCTACCGACACCAAATCCAGACCTCTGTCGCGGCAGAAGCTCTCCAGGTAGGGGATGTGCTGGAAATAGTTGGCGTCCAGGCTGCCGTCGGCCAAGGCCAGGTTGGGCGTCACGTAGTCGAAAAACTCCACGATTTCCAGCTCCACGCCCTGGGCCCTCAGGTCATCCACCACCTGTGCCAGGATCTCGGCGTGGGGCGTCACGCTGGCTCCCACCTTAAGGGGGGCAGCCCAAGCCGGGGCGCTGCAAAGCGCCGCCAAGCAACAAAGAAGAACTAGCGATCTTTTCACGGTAAAACCTCCTAAAGCAATCTATAAAAGGGCAGTCAGCGATTTCGGCCGGCGTACCGCGCCAAACCGTTGCCGATCCACTGGATCGACTGGACCAGCACAATGATCACCACCACCGCGGCGGCCAGCACCTGGGTCTGAAAGCGATGGAGGCCGTAGCGGATCGCCAGGTCCCCAAGTCCGCCGCCGCCGATGGCGCCGGCCATGGCCGAATAGCTGACGATGTTGATCACCGTCAGGGTGAGGCCCATGATCAGCGAAGGCAAGGCCTCGGGGATCAGCACCTTCAGGACGATGGTCTTCACGTCGGAGCCCATGGCCACGGCGGCCTCGATGACGCCCCGGTCCACCTCCTTCAGGGAGCTCTCCACGATCCGGCCCACGAAGGGCGCCGCGGCGATGGATAGGGGCACGATGGTTGCCGAGGTGCCGATGGTGGTGCCCACTATGAGCCGCGACAGCGGGAAAAGTAGGATCATCAATATGATGAAGGGGAAGGAGCGAAACACGTTTATCAGCCCGTCCAAAGCCCTGTAGACCAGAGGCCGCTGGCAGAGCCCCTCTGGGCCCGTGAGGATCAGGGCAATCCCCAGGGGCATCCCCAGCAGCAGAGCTACCGCCGTGGAGGCCCCTACCATGTAGAGGGTCTGAATCGTTGGGTCCACCAGCAGGGGCAACACTCGAAGCCATTTATCCATTCCAGATCACATCCACCTTTACGTTCTTGGACCGGATCATCTCCAAGGCTTGGCCGATCCGGTCGGGCTCGCCAGAAAACTGCACCGTCAAATTTCCCACCTGGTTGCTGCAAATCCGGTCTATGTCGCCGGCCAGGATGTTGATGTCCACGCCGGAGCGGCGGATAACCTGGGAGATCACGGGCTCCCCCGCCGCCGCTCCGTCGAAGAAGAGCACCGCCAGTGGAGACCCAGGCTCCTGGGGCAGTTCCTCCAGGGCCATGCCACTCCGGGGCAGGTTGCTCAAAAACTCCCGGGCCGTGCGGGACTGGGGATTCAGGAAAATATCCTTCACGGTGCCCTGCTCCACGATGCGGCCGGCCTCCAGGATGGCCACTTTGTGGCAGATCTGGCGGATCACCTCCATCTCGT
>CAZNRB010000093.1:0-6501 GCA_964575405.1 uncultured Synergistaceae bacterium
CCCATAGGCGAAGAGCAGATAAAAGCTAGTGACCATGAAGCCAACACGTTCCATAATGATGGAGGCGACGACGACAATCGCCATCCCCAGGAAAAGCTTGCTCTTCAAAAAAACGGGAATCCCGGCCAGGACGGTGCCGATCTTGAAGTTAGGATTGCCTTTGTTCTTCTTAATGATGTTGTAGATGTTGATGCCGATGCAGATCAAAAGCAAGACGATCAGGGTGCTGGGCCAAATGCCGGGGTTAAGGGCATAGGGATTCCGCAGGACTCGCGCGGGGACCGCCGCTTCCAGCACATGGAAGTTCAACGAATAGAATAGGAACAACCAGAGCAGAATGTTGAGAATAAGCTCAAACAATTCTCTCACGCCACCTTTCAACGATGATGGGCTTGGAGGTACAGAGCCATATCATATAGAAGGGGGCAGAAGCCCCCTTTCGCAATCACCTTCGGTCAAATTTCGATCAAAGAAGGAACCTCTATTGAGCGTAGTAGTCCTTTACGAGCACGTTCTCGTTGCGGAGGTACTCGGTGAAGAACCGGTATTCCTCTTCGATGAGCTGGGCCAGTTCATCAGGACCAGCGAAGCCGGGGCGCTCGTCGTAGGCAGCAGAGGCCAGGAATTCCTGCCACTGGGGCGTCTGGACGGCCTGCTCGATGGCGGCCACCAGGGCGTCGATAGCGGCCTGAGGAGTGCCTTCCTTGGCCAGCAGAGCCCGCCAGGGTCCCATGAAGGAGTTGATGCCCAGCTCACCGGTACACTGCACGTCGGGATAGTTCTTCATGCGCTGCTCAGCCAACACACAAAGAGGCACGATGTCTCCGGACTCGATGAGACCGGCGATTTCGTCGGCACCGCTGATCACCAAGTCGATGTGGCCGCCCACCAGAGCCGCGCTCATCTCGGAGCCACTGGGATAGGTCACTTCCAGGACATCAAGGCCCTTCAGAGCCTCGCGCATACCGGCGCCGTCAACGCCGGTGGTGGTCAGCATGCCCGCGGTTACCTCAAAGGGATGGGCCTCGGCGTACTCCATCAGCTCGGAGAAGTTGCTGTAGCCCTTCTGCTCCATAGCTATCTTGGAGCCGGTGAGGATGTTGATGGAGTGCACCAGCCTGGCCACGGGGACAAAGCCCGTCCGGAAGTCCATGGACGTGGTACCCTGCAGGTCCTGCATGATCAAGCTCTGGGTACTCAGCATAAAGGTGTAGCCATCGGCGGGCTGCTTGTAGGTGTACTCCAAGCCGTTGACGCCGTTGCCACCGGTGACGTTGATGATCTCCACTTCCACTCCCAGGATATCCTTCAGGACCATTGCCATGGGACGCAGGGTCGTGTCAGCTCCACCGCCGACACCCCAGGGGCAAACGATATCGATCTTCCGCTCGAACTTCCACTCCTCGGCCATAACCGGCGCCGTCAGGGAAAGCACCGCAGCAGCTGCCAAGAGTCCACAAAGCCATTTTCTCATCGCAATTCCTCCTTTTGTGTAGAACTCTTACTTCTTTATAATTTAAAGGCGCCCCGGACAAAAAGCAAATATTAAAAAAGCTATGACTTGAATAGGCTGCTAATTATAATTAAAATGTATTGATGAAGCTATAAGCCAGGAGGCCCCCATGAATCTTAAACACGCTCACTACGTTCTGACGATCCTGGAGGAAGGGAACATCACCTCTGCGGCTAAAAAGTTGCACATCTCCCAGCCTTCTATGAGTCAGACCCTAAAAGCTATTGAAAAGGACCTCGGAGCGCCTATTTTTTTCCGTCAGAATCGGGTATTGCGCCTGACCTACGCGGGCAAAAAATACGTAGAGGCGGTCCGGGACATCCACGCCATAAATGAAAACCTTCACCGTCTCATCGAAGAGATGAAGCAGGAAGTTCGCGGTCTTGTCCGCATCGGCATCTCAACCCAGAGAAACATCAGCCTGATGCCCCAGATCCTGCCCATTTTTATGGAGAAATTTCCTCTGGTCCGCGTTGAATTGATAGAGATGCCTTCGAAAAACCTGGAAAACCTAGTGGAGACCGATAAGTGCGACGTGGCCTTTATCACCACCATGCCAAAGCAGAACCACATCCAGTACCGGCTGATCGAAAACGAGCAGATCGTGCTGATGGCCTCTCGGAAGACCAAGTTCGTCCGAGAAAACCCTCAAAGCCGCATGGTGGAGCTCCACGAGGCCCGAGATGAGCTCTTCGTGAACCTGACGCCAGAACACAGCGTCCGCACCATCCAAGAACGGCTTTGCGGGCTACTCCACTTCGAGCCAAAGGTGCTGGTGGAGACCACCAGCATGGAGGCCGCCAAAATGATCGCCGCCCGCTCTGGGGCCATGATGGTCTGCCCCTACTGCCACATCAGCGGCAACATAATCTTGGACCAGCTCACCAAGTCCTACCCCTTGAAGTGCCACGGCTTTGAGCGCCATTTCTACTTCTGCTGCCGCAAGAAGATCCACCTGACCCGCTACATGGAAGAACTCTTCCTAATAGCCAAAAAATGCTGCCGCGACCACATAGTGCCGGTGGCCCAATAGCAGAGCCCATACAAAGACAAGGCCTCCAGCTCGATTCTGGAGGCCTTGTTCCTTTGGAGCGCTCTCTTGAAGCTCTTTCCAGGTTCTCCCTGGCTTACTCCGCCTTGGTGGCTATAGCCAGGGGCTCTGCCGCTGCCAAGCTCTTGTAGACGGCGTAGCGCCGCTTGGCGGCCGCTTCAGCCTTCTGGAAAAGCTCTTCCGCCATGGCGGGGTTGCTCTTCAACAACGAGGAGTAGCGGACCTCGCCCATCATGAAGTCCCGGAAGGAAGCCTTGGGCTCCTTGGAATCCAGGATGAAGGGGTTCTTGCCCTGCTCTTCCAGCAGCGGGTTGTAGCGGTAGAGGTGCCAATAACCGGCCTCGACGGCCCGCTTTGCCTCTTCCTGAGTCTTACCCATGCCGCCCTTGATGCCGTGGGCGATACAGGGTGCGTAGGCGATGACCAACGACGGCCCCTCGTAGGCTTCAGCCTCGGTCAGGGCCTTCATGAGCTGGTTTTTGTCGGCGCCCATGGAGACCTGAGCCACGTAGACGTAACCGTAGGTCATGGCGATCCGCCCCAGGTCCTTCTTGGTGACCTTCTTTCCCGTAGCGGCAAACTGGGCCACCGCCGCTACAGGCGTGGACTTGGAGGATTGGCCGCCGGTGTTGGAGTACACTTCGGTGTCGAAGACCAGCACGTTCACGTTTTCGCCGGAGGCCAACACGTGGTCCAAGCCGCCGAAACCGATGTCGTAGGCCCAGCCGTCGCCGCCGAAGATCCACACCGACTTCTTCACCAGATAGTCGGCCAGATCTGCGACCTTCGCCAGCTTGGCGTTGCAGCAATCGCAGCCAAGATCGGTGCCGAGAATGTCATAAACGACCTCAGAGGCGGCCTTGGAGGCGTCGCCGTCGTCTTTCACGTCGTACCACCCCTGGAGAGCGGCGCGGACGTCCTCGGGAAGATCGTGGGATTTGAGCAGATCCTCTACCACTGCGATCAACTCGTTACGGGAGTTCTTGATCGACAGGGCCATGCCGTAACCGTACTCAGCGTTGTCCTCAAAGAGGGAGTTCGCCCAAGCGGGGCCCTGGCCCTTGGCATTGGTGCAGTAGGGCATGCTGGGAGAAGAGCCGCCCCAAATGGAAGAGCATCCGGTGGCGTTGGCGATAAACATACGGTCGCCGAAAAGCTGCGTTACCAGCTTTGCATAGGGCGTCTCGCCGCAGCCCGAGCAGGCGCCGGAGAACTCCAGATAGGGCTGGGCGAATTGGCTGCCCTTGACGGTCTTGACGTTCATGAGGTTCGACTTATCGGAGACCGTCATGGCGAAGTCCCAATTGACGCTCTCAGCAGTCTGGGAGGCCAGGGGCTTCATCTCCAGGGCCTTGACAGGGCAGATGTCGGCACAGTTGCCGCAGCCGAGGCAATCCAGAGGGCTGACCTGGATGCGGAAATTCAACCCGGCCAGCTCCTTGCCCTTGGCGGCAAGGGACTCAAATCCTTCAGGGGCGGCGGCGCTCTCCACGTCGTTGGTCAAAACCGGACGAATCGTAGCGTGGGGGCACACCATAGCGCACTGGTTGCACTGGATGCACTTGTCCTTCTGCCATTCCGGAACCAACACTGCCACGCCCCGCTTTTCGTAGGCCGAGGTGCCGCCGGGGAACCGTCCATCCTCAATGCCGAGGAAGGTGCTTACCGGCAGCTTGTCGCCAGCCTGAGCGTTCATAGGATCGCAAATGTTCTTGATGAAATCAGGGCGTTCGTTGCAGCAGCAGCCGTCAGAACAACCTTCGTCCACAGCATTAGCCCAAGAGGCAGGGACCTTGATCTCAATCAGCGCATCGCCGCCGCGATCCACTGCGGCGTCGTTCATGGCCACGATCTTCTCGCCTTTGAGGCCATAGGTATGCATGTTGGCTTCCTTCATGTACTTGATGGCCTCATCGTAGGGGATCACGTTGGCCAGCTTGAAGAAGGCTGACATCATGATCATGTTAGTGCGATTGCCCAAACCGAGCTCCTGGGCGATGTCCACGCCGTCGATCAGGTAGAACTTGATCTCGTTTTGAGCGATATAGCGCTTCATCGAAGCAGGCAGGTGAGCCTCCAGGGATTCCATGTCGGTCCACTGGGTATTCAAAAGGAAGGTGCCGCCCTTACGAAGGCCACCCAGGACGTCATAGAGGTTCACGTACTCCTGTTTGTGGCATGCCACAAAATCGGCATCAGAGATCAGATAGGTAGACTTGATGGGTTCCTTGCCGAAGCGGAGGTGAGAGATAGTCACGCCGCCGGATTTCTTGGAGTCATAGGAGAAATAGCCCTGGGCGTATTTATCGGTTTTATCGCCGATGATTTTTATGGTGTTCTTGTTGGCCCCCACAGTACCGTCGGAACCGATTCCCCAGAATTTACAACGGATGGTCCCTTCAGGAGCGGTGTTGATCTCTTCCTCCACCGGCAGAGAACGATGGGTTACATCGTCTTCAATGCCAATAGTGAAGTGATTAAGAGGCTTATAGGACTTGAGGTTGTCGAAGACAGCTTTGATCTGAGCAGGCGTGGTGTCCTTCGATCCCAAACCGTAGCGGCCGCCCACAATAATAGGACGCTCAGACTCGGCAAATTCAGCAAAGAGCGAACACACATCCTGGTACAGGGGCTCTCCCAGTGCACCGGGCTCTTTGGTGCGATCCAGCACTGCGATTTTCTTCACCGAGGCGGGCAACGCACGGAAGAAATATTTGGGCGAGAAAGGACGATAGAGGTGAACAATCACGAGACCGACCTTTTCACCGCGGGCGCGGAGATAATCCACTACTTCCTCAGCTGTCTGACAAGCGGAGCCAATGCAGACGATAACCCGCTCAGCTTCGGGATCACCGTAATAGTTGAAGGGGAAGTATTCACGGCCTGTCAGCTTAGAGATCTGCTCCATATAGTTGGCCACAATTTCCGGCAGTTCCTCATAGAAACGGTTGCGCACTTCCGTGGCCTGGAAATAGATGTCGGGGTTCTGGGCAGTTCCCTTTTGATAGGGATGCTCGGGATTCAGAGCCTCCGCCTTAAACTCGGCGATAGCATCCCAATCTACCAATTTAGCGAGATCGTCGTACTCCAACACTTCAATCTTTTGGATCTCGTGGGAAGTCCGGAAACCGTCAAAGAAATTCAGGAAGGGAATCCGGCCCTTAATGGCAGAAAGGTGAGAGACAGCGGTCAAATCCATGGTCTCCTGAACGCTGGAAGAGGCCAACATGGCAAAACCGGTGGCACGGCAGGCCATAACGTCGCTGTGATCGCCGAAGATCGAAAGGGCGTGAGTCGCCAGAGCGCGCGCACTGACGTCAAAGACGGCAGGAAGACGCTCGCCGGCGATCTTATACATGTTAGGAAGCATAAGAAGCAGCCCTTGAGACGCCGTAAAGGTAGTTGTCAGAGAACCAGCAGACAAAGAACCATGAACGGCTCCTGCCGCACCAGCCTCGGACTGCATTTCCGAAATCTGAAGCACTTTGCCAAAAATGTTCTTTCTTCCTTCAGCTGCCCACTCGTCGCAGTTTTCGGGCATGACAGAAGAAGGCGTGATCGGATAAATCGTAGCGACCTCCGTAAAGGCATAGCTCACGTGGGCCGCGGCCATATTCCCGTCCATAGTCTTCCAATGTTTCGCCATTACTGACTACCCCCTCTGAGTTGGTGGAAGTTCTGAAACTGTATACCCCATACACTGGATTTTACAGGAAAATCCTTGGATTTGCAAATAGTTTTCTCATGGCCCATAAAAAGCGCAAAAAGGAAGAATTTTTTAGACTAGAAATAAAGCTGAAAGACCGGCGGCTCCCTTTGAGAATCTTAGTACATTCTCCCGCTGAAAACAATATGCCGTGGCCCTCCAAAATCGACTTCAATCCCCCGAAAAGGCCCCTTGGAGAGTTTTTCCGAGGGGCTTTCTTTGTGCGGCCTA
>CAZNRB010000094.1:0-6224 GCA_964575405.1 uncultured Synergistaceae bacterium
TCGTATCCGGTCGGCGGGCTTTTTTTGCGTTCAAAGCTCTTTCTCGGCGCCGGCAGAGGAGTGGCCTTTGACCGTTGGCCAGGGCTGTGGTATAAATAGCAAGGCCCTACCATCGCCTTTCGTGCTCACTATCTCGTGAATTTTATTGGAATTTCATTGGAACTTTTCTGGGAGGCTATTCTCCCGCCAGTCTTTTCTGTTTTGCCTTGCCGAAGTCTACTTTAATCATCAAAAAATATTACGAGTAGTGAGGTCTCTATTGATGCGCAAATTTTCTCTAGCTCACCTTACAGTGCTTGGTTGGTCCCCCGTGGAGATGGCCTATAACGCCGCCCTGATCGGTTACGACTGCATCAGCATCAGAAACATCAACATGGGCGTCAAGGGGGAGCGGGACTTCTCCATTCCCGTGGGCAGCGACCGCTACAACTCGCTTAAGCAGGCCCTGGCGGACACTGGCATAGAGCTCCACGACATCGAGCTGGCCCGGGTGGTGAAGGACACCGACGTGAAGACCTACGAGCCGGCCTTCGAAGCCGGGGCCTCGCTGGGAGCCAAGGGCGTCATCTCCAGCATCTGGACCGACGACAGGGATTACTACATGGACCAGGCCGCCCAGCTCTGCGACCTGGCCGCCCAGTACAACCTGACGGTCAACCTGGAGTTCGTGACCTGGGCCTCGGTGTGGAACCTGGAAGGGGTCCTGGAAGTGGTGAAGGCGGTGAACCGCCCCAACCTGCGGATTATGCCTGACACGCTCCACATGTGGCGCTCCCACGTGACGCCGGAAGACCTGGCGGCCTGCCCCAAGGAGCTTTTCGACATGGCCCACATCTGCGACGGCCCCCAGGAGATCCCCGACCGGTCCGACAAGGAGGCCCTGATCTTCACGGGCCGCGACGCCAGGCTCTACGTGGGCGAAGGGGCCATCAACATCGCCGACATGGTGAAGGTCCTGCGGCCCGACACGGTGCTTTCCATCGAGCTTCCCCACCTGGCCAGGGTGGCCGAGTACGGCTACACCGAGCACGCCCGGCGCTGCCTGGCCACGGCCAAGGAGTACCTGAAGAGCCACGGCTTGGCCTAGCCAAAGGGCCCTGAAAATTCTGAATATCAGCTCCTGCGCCGCCGGACGCCGACAGAGGTCGGCGCCCGGCGGAATTATATCGGGGGAAAAAACAATTCCTCGATAAAATAAACCCCGAGGAGTTCGCAGTTCCGTTATTGCGCCCCTAATCACAGTGCCATCGAAAAAGAAGGAATCATAGAGAAAAAGGGGGCATTTTTTTAGGATTTTTCTATGAATTGCCTTAAACGATAGAGTCCTTCGATCAAATAGGCTCCTAAATCCTGAGCCCCATAGATTTTTCCCTATCGTCTTTATCGAAAGAGAATACTGGACACCACTATTTTTGAAATGGTTTAATGAAATAACGAGAATAGTGGTCGGCGATGTGCCGGGCCCCACCTGAGTCCCTGGACAAAAGGGGCAAAAAGAAGGGGCAAAAAAAAGAACAGGTAGCGGTTGCCCAGGGTAGGGCCGCGGCGACCGCCCGGCGTGGGGTTTACAATTATCAGGGATTCAATAGTAGAACCGCCCCGAGAGGGAGAACCTTAAGGTAAAAGGAGAGTGTTCGGAAGTGAAAAAGTTTTCAGTGCTAGCGGCGTTTTTAGCGGTGGCCCTGTTCGTCTCCGCGGCTGAGTCCGCGCCGAGGCGTTTCGGCGTCGCCAACGACTCCACCGACGACACCGTGACGGGTCTCATGACCCAGAGGCTCAAGGAGGTCCTGGAGGAGAAGTCCAACGGCCAGTTCCAGGTGGCCACTTTCCCCAACTCTCAGCTGGGCTCCGACGTGGAGATCACCCAGGCCGCCCAGAACGGCGAGTTGGCCTTTGTGGTGCAGAACACGGCTCCTCAGGTGAACTTCGTGCCCAGGGCCGCCGTCTTCGACCTGCCGAACCTCTTCGTGAACAAGGAAGTGGCTCGGAAGGCTCTGGATACCTTCCAGAAGGACATCGAGCCCGAGTACGAGGCCGCCGGTCTGATCATGCTGGGCTTCAGCGACCAGGGATTCCGGGTCCTGTCGAGCAACGTGCCCATCGAGAAGATCGAGGACTTCCAGGGCCTCCGGCTCCGGACCATGGAGAACCGCTACCACGTCCAGTACTGGCAGGCTCTGGGCGCCAACCCCGCCCCGCTGCCCTTCAGCGAGCTCTATCTGTCGCTCCAGCAGGGCACCGTCACCGGCCAGGAGAACCCCTATGAGGTCATCGTGGCCACCAAGTTCTACGAGGTCCAGCGGTACGTGGTGAACACCAACCACCTGTTCCACACCATCACCATCATCATGAGCAAGGCCATCTACGACCAGCTCACCGCCGAGGAGCAGCAGCTGGTCCGCGAAGCCGCTCGGGAAGTCATCGAGTGGGGCCGCGAGCAGGCCGACCTGCGCCACGCTGACCGGGTCCAGATCCTTCAGGAGAACGGCACCGAGATCATGGAGCTGAGCCCCGAGCTTCTGGAGGCCATGCGCGAGCGCGCCAGGCCCGTTTACGACGCCATCTCTGAGGCCGTCGGCGCCGACCTGGTGGGCAAGCTGCAGGCCGCCGTGGCCGCGGCTGAGGCCGGGGAGTAAAGTTCCACTGCTCAACTGAATAAAGGCTATGCCTTTTAGCGGGGCCGAAAATTGCCGATAGGTCGTTTTCAGCAAATTTCTGGCCCCGCCTCTGTGAACGAAAGGGAGGCTATATTTTTAATGCTTAAGTGGCTAGACGATTATTTCGAGGAAGCGCTGATGACGGTGCTTCTGGTCCTGATTACGGCTACCACCACCTATTCCATCTTCATGCGCTACGCCATGAACAGCGCTCTGTCCTGGGGCGAAGAGCTCACCCGCTTTTTCTTCATCTGGTCATCCTTTCTCAGCATAGGGCTGTGCATCAAGCGCCAGAGCTCGATCCGCATCGACATGCTCCTGGGCGCTCTCTCCGAGAAGATGCGCGACTATCTTCTGATCCTGGTCAACCTCTTTATGATCCTGGTCTTCCTCTACTGGTTCAAGGCCGCCATTAGGGTCACCGGGCTGTTGATCTTCGTCTCTCCCCAGACCAGCGCGGCCCTCAACGCCCCCATGTGGATCGTCTACGGTTCCTCGGTGGTGGGCTTTGGGCTGGGCATCCTGAGAAGCGCCCAGCAGATCTACTATCTGCGCAAGGGTCTGAAGGCCTAAAGGAAGGCGGTATTTCTAAATGTTAGGAGTCCTTTTCGCTGTTTTCGCGGTCTGTCTGGTGCTGACCGTCCCCATCGGCTTCTCCATGGGCATCTCCGCCATGGTGCCCCAGTTCATGGATCCCCTGTTCCCCGCCAAGGTTGAATACATCGTCCGCCAGATGATCGGCGGCGTGAACTCCACTCCCTTTATCGCCGTCCCTCTCTTCGTGCTTTCGGGCCTCATCATGGCCAGGGGCGGGGTCTCGGAGAAGCTCTTTAACGTGTTCTCCTACTTCGCCGGCGACAAGACCGGCGGTCTGCCCTGCGCCGTGGTGGTCACCTGTCTGTTCTACGGCGCCATCTCCGGCTCCGGGCCTGCCACTGTGGCGGCCATCGGCGCCATGAGCATCCCATTGCTGGTCAGCCTGGGCTACGACAAAAAGTTCGTCACCGCTCTGGTGGCCACCGCCGGCGGCTTGGGAGTCATCATCCCGCCGTCGATTCCCTTCATCCTCTACGGCCTTTCCTCCGGCGAGTCGGTGGGCAGGCTCTTCATCGCCGGCATCGTGCCGGGGATCCTCATCGGCCTCTGCTTGATAACCTACGCCTGGTACTACTGTAAGACCCGCGGCGAGGACCGGGAGAAGCTGGAAGCCTACTGCCAGAACCTCCGCAAGGACGGGCTGGGCAGGATCTTCGCCAACAGCTTCTGGGCCCTCATGACGCCGGTGATCATCCTGGGCGGCATCTACGGCGGCGTCACCACGCCCACCGAGGCGGCCTGTATCTCCGTGGTCTACTCCCTTGTGGTCTGCTGCTTCATCTACAAGACCATGAAATTCAAGGACGTGGTGGACACCCTTCGTGAGGCCGCCGTATCCTACGCTCCCATTACCTTCATCCTGGCCAGCGCCACAGCCCTGGGCCGGGTGCTGACGCTGATGCAGGCTCCCCAGACCATCGCCGCGTCGATCATGACCATGGTGGACAGCAAGGTGGGCGTGCTGATCGTGATCAACCTCTTCCTGTTGGTGGTGGGCATGCTCATCGACACCTCGCCGGCCATCCTGATCCTCACGCCGATCCTCCTTCCCCTCATCAAGGAAGTGGGCGTGGACCCGGTGCACTTCGGCGTCATCATGGTGGTCAACCTGGCCATCGGCTTCGTCACGCCGCCCATGGGCGTGAACCTCTTCGTGGCCAGCTCCATGACGGGCATATCGGTGGTGCAGATCGCCAAGAAGGCCATTCCCTTCATCATCGCCTTCCTCTTCGCCCTGGTGCTGATCACCTTCATCCCCCAGATCAGCCTCTGCCTGCTCTAACTCTGCCAGGATTCGAAGCTAGGTTCTAAACCGAGGCGAGGGCCCCGCTGCAGCGGGCTCTCGCCCCCTAGGGCTCCCTCAGCGGACCTTTGACCGACAAGGACTGACGGGGGAGCGATTTCTCGCCCGGAGGAAAGAAGATGTTCAATACTACCGTTAACACCAAGTTCTTCGGCTTGCTAGGCAACCCCCTGTCCCAGAGCGCCGCTCCCTTCATGCACAACAGCGTCTACCAGAAGCTGGGCATCGACGCCCTCTACGTGCCCCTGGAGCTCCAGCCCGAACAGCTGGAGGACGTGGTGAAGAACCTCACCAATTTCCATTACGCCGGTTCCGGCGTGACCATGCCCTTTAAGTCCGAGGTCCACAAGTACCTGGACGGCCTGGGCGACTCGGCGCGGTTCACCGAAGTGGTGAACACCATCGTCTTCGAGGACGGCAAGAAGATCGGCTACAACACCGACGGCACGGGCTTCGTGCTGTCGCTGCAGAAGCAGCTGGGCTTGACCATCTCGGAGCACAACTACCTGCTGCTGGGCGCCGGCGGTTCGGCCACGGCCATAGCCTGCGCTCTGGCCATGGAGGGAGCCCGGGACATCAAGGCCCTGGCCCGGCGGCACCCCGATCGCTTCACCGCCGAGACCCTCTTCAACAAGGTGGACCGCCACTTCCCCGGCGTGTGCTCCATTGGCGCCATGACGCCCGAGTCCATCAGGGAGGCCCTGGACCATTACGAAGTGATCATCCACACCACCAAGGTGGGCATGTACCCCAAGGTGGACGACGTGCTCTTCGATCCCGCCATGTTGAAGCCCCATCACATGGTGGCCGATGTGGTCTACGTGCCCGTCGAGACCCGGCTCCTCCGGGAGGCCGCCAAGATCGGTTGCAAGACCCTCTCGGGCCTCTGGATGAACACCTACCAGGCGGCGGAGCAGATGCGGCTCTGGTTGGGCATCGAGCCGCCCATGGATTTCATGTACAGCCATAGCCTGGAGTATCTGCGCCAGCAGGGCAAGGCCTGATAGAGGACCGGAAGAGGTCCCTGGCTTAGCGCCTAGGCCCGCGACTAGAGACTGGAGTTCGCGGGCCCTTTTGTGGTCCTTGGAGGTCTCTCCCGGCCGGCCCGAGGACCCTTGACGGGCCAGGACCGGACAACTATGATATGAACACTCGAGATTTCAGTTCCTCGAGAATAGAAATTGATTCCCCCTTCTTAAGTACGAACGGAGGCATTCGAAAAATGGCAAAGGATTTAGTGGCCTATCAATTGGTGAAGTTCCTGGAGGATCGAGGAGTGGAGAACATCTTCGGCCTCTGCGGACACACGGTAATCGGCTTTCTGGACGCCCTGAAGGACAGCAAGATCCGCTTCATCTCGGTCCGCCACGAGCAGATCGCGGCCCACGCCGCCGACGGATTCGCCCGGGGCAAGGACTGCAAGGTCCCCGGCGTGCTGATGACCCATCTGGGCCCCGGGCTGACCAACGCCACCACCGGCGTGGCCGAGGCGGGCCTCAACTCGGTGCCCATGGTGGTCATCGCCGGCGACGTGCCCACCTGCTACTTCGGCCGCCACCCCCACCAGGAAGTGAACATGCACGCCGACGCCAGCCAGTATGAGATCTACCGGCCCTTCGTGAAGCGGGCCTGGCGGGTGGACCGGCCCGAGCTGCTCCCCGAGATCA
>CAZNRB010000095.1:0-1323 GCA_964575405.1 uncultured Synergistaceae bacterium
GCAAATACAATATGATATTTGCAATTCCAGCGCGTATGTGCTAAGTTCTCTGCATCTATATCCTGTGGACTCCCTCTGTGATTCTTGATATGTACGGTTGGCAGACTTTCCTATCATAGTCCCAGAGGTCTTTTTCTGTTCATAGCTAAAGCTCTTCTGAACTCCCCGCTTAGCCGGGAGTTTTCGTTATACAAAAAGGGGCTGTCCATTGCCACGGCAACGAACAGCCCCTTTTTTGAGTCAAACCGTCAGAAATTCTTTGTCCAATACCGTCACCCGCTGGCCCTTGTAGGCCAGGATCTCCTCCTTTTGCATTCGCCCCAGCTCCCTGGAAAGGGCACTTCGATCCACGCAAAGGTAGTCCGCCAGCTCGCCGCGGCCCATTTCCAGGAAGATTTCTCCATCGGGGCCCGCCGGTAGGCCCTGTAGGTAGACCTTGATGCGGCTCCGCAGCCACTTTTGGGCCAGGATGCGCATTTTCTGGCTGGATCCAAGGGCCTCCTGGCCCATGAGCCGAAGCAGGTTCTACGTCACCTGGGCTTTATAGGGACAAGAGCAGCAGGGTTGCTGGAGCGAGGCAGCCAATTTCAGGTAGAGCACCGCCCCATCGAGAGGGCAGCGATCTGGACAGGGCTTCGGTCCACCTGGGAGCAGACCAGGGTCTCGGCAAAGACCTGGCCCTGGCCCAGGCGATCGATCACCAGCTCTCTGCCGTCTTCGCTGTAGAGCGACACACCCAGGGTGCCCCAGAGCACCACGCCGGGCCGGGGCCAGCTCCCTCCTATCTCCAGGATCACCCTGCCCTTGGGGACCTCTTCCACTTCGCCTCGGAGACAGTGCAGCACCGGGCGGTATTTTTCCTCGGCGATGCCTTCAAAAAGTTTACAGCGGCGCAGGGCCGCGAAAAGCCGTTCCATGGCGCCTCCTGGCACTGAGCCCGCCGGGGTCTAAAGCGAATCGGTCCCGTAGGTCCTGTAGAGGCCCTGGCTGCGGCGCTGTTCCGCCTTGGCCGATATGTAGGACCCTTCGACGATCCTGGAAAAGCCCTTCTTGGCCACCAGGGCCTTGATGTATTCCAGGCTGGGGCAGCGATCGTAATGGTGGTTGTCGGTGGTCATGCAGGACGAGAGGTGAACCGCCGTCCGCTGGGGCGGGATCTTGCTTTTCCGCAAGAAGTGCTCCAGCTTGGCCGCCGCGCCCTTGCCGCAACAGCCGCCGCAGGTAAAGGACAGGTACCGGGCCCCCTCGGGGTAGTCCTTAAAGGCCCCCGTCCTGTCGTAAAAGGCCTTCGTGCAGGCCCAGCCGCTGCATCGCCGGTGGGCG
>CAZNRB010000095.1:1423-6165 GCA_964575405.1 uncultured Synergistaceae bacterium
GGTCCCCTTGGCCACCACGGCGGTCTGACCTCCCAGCGTGACGGCGAAACGCAGGGGACCCCTTTCCTGGAAGGTCACCCGGTTGGTGCCGCCGGGGTTGTGGACCTCCACGGGAGAGGCCATGGACAGGACCAGGTGGGCCCCCAGGGCCGAGGCCACGCTACCGGTGCCGCAGGAGTCCGTCAGGTCCTCCACGCCCCGCTCGTAGGTCACCGCCTCCACCTCTCCCCGTCCCAGGGGGCGGAGGAAGTTCACGTTGGTGCCCAAGGGAAAGGTGGCTTCGTCGTAGCGGAGCTTTCGCCCGATCCGGCGGAGGCTTTCCCGATCGGGCAGCTCATCCTGGGTGATAAGCACCAGGTGGGGCACCCCCACGGTTGCGAAAAAGGCCCTGTAGGACCGGTCCTGGATCTCCATGGATCGGTGGAGCCAATCCTCCTGGAGCTCCACCTCCCCCAGGTCCAGCTCCACGTAACGGCCCTGGACCGATGCCTTCACCGCTCCAGCCAGGGTCTCAAAGACCATCTCCGCCGGAGCGATGGCCCTTTCATAGGCGAAGCGGGCCACGCAGCGGGCACCGTTGCCGCACATCTCCCCTTCGGAGCCGTCGGAGTTGAAAATCCGCATTTTAAAGTGGGCCCCCTGGACCTCCTGAATCACCAAGATCCCGTCGGCGCCGATGGAGCTGCGACGGCGGCAGAGCCTGCGGGCCAGGTCCGCTAGGTCCCCATCGCCCCAGGTCTGGCCCCGGAGGTCCATGGTGATAAAGTCGTTCCCGTTGCCGTTGATTTTCCAAAATTCCATGGTCCAGCCTCCGAAATTCAGAGATTTTTTATCATTATACTCCAGAAAGAAGGGAAATTTTCCATCTCCACCCCTTTTGGCTCAAGGGCCAATAAAAACCGGGATCCTCCAAGGGCCTGGAGAATCCCGGCTGCCCGCCTGGGGCAGGCAAAGTCTAGTAGGTCACTATGGGACGGCTGCTGTCGGAGCTCCACTCGTTGAAGGAGCCGTGATAGATCCGGAGGTTCTTAAAACCGGCCCGCTGCAGCACCGCCGCCACGCCGCCTGCCTGGAAACTGGAGTTGCAATGGATCCACCGGATCGGCGGTGCCGATGCCCTGGGCCGCCAGAATCTTCACCAGCACTGTGGCGCCGACGTAGGTCCCCGAGGTGCTGTAGAGCTCGGCGATGGAGAAGAACTTGGCGCCAGGGATGGAGCCCCGTGTCACGATGTCGGCGGCCCGGCGCACGTCCAAAAGCACAAAGTCCTGATCCTGGCCTTGGGCCCCGGCGTAGGCCAGCACCGGCTCGAGGCCCACGATGGCCGAGCTGCCCAAGGTCCGATCCAACACCACGGCTTTGGATGCTGCGGACTCAGTGGTGACTTCGCCTTTCTAGGCCGGGAAGCCGCCGTCCAGGATCAGGGCTTCCACCCCCAGAAGGCCCAGCGAGAAGGCCACCCTGCCGTCGGGGGCGGCGCCGAAGGGCGCTCCGTAGACCGCCACGGCCTTGATGCCGTCGATGCCCAGAGCGCCGAAATAGTCCGTCAGGGCCGCGGAGCCCTGTTTCTCCAGGGCCACAACCTGGGCGGCAGGAGCGTTGACTGCCCCGGCGATATGGCCGGCCTGATACTCCGGAGCCGTCCGGGCGTCCACCACCAGGTAGTCCGAAAGCCGGGCTTCCAGCTCCTCAGCGGAGATGAAGCCATCGGCAGCAGAAGCAGCCGGCGCCGCCAGGGCGAGGACCAACAGGGCGCAGAAAGACTTGATGACTTTAGACAAGAAGCTCCGCTTCTTTCAAAGGGCTCGTAAAAATTTTCCTACCGATAAGATCATTATAGTATCAAGGCTATTATGAAAGGCGAAAATATTCCCCCATTCTATATGATCGCGATCACGCCGAAAGGCCCTGTTCCATTGAGCGCAGCCGTTTCAACTCCGGCAGGATGTAGCAGACCGTCACCACCATGGCCAGACTATCGGCCACGGGAGCAGAGAAAAGGAGCCCCCGAAGGCCCCAAAACAGCGGCAGAATCAAGCAGGCTGGCACCATAAAGCCCAGACGCTGAATCAGCGTCAGCACTATGGACTTACCGGGCCGCCCCGTAGCCTGGAAGTAGACGGCCGTCACGGTTTGAAATCCCATGAGAGGCACCATGAAGAGGTAGATCCTGAAACAGAGCCGGGCGAAATCGTTGTAGAGATCGTTTTCGTGGCCGAAGACGCCGATGATCAGGTCCGGGGCGAACTGAAAGACCAAGAAGGCCCCAAAGGCGCAGACCGTGGCCATGGTTACCGAGGCGAAATAGACCTGCCGCACCCTGTGAAAGTTACCGGCGCCGTAGTTGTAGCCCGTGATGGGCTGGCCGCCGATGGCGATGCCCACCAGCAGGGACATCATGATCTGGTTGACCTTCATCACGATGCCCAGCGCCGACAGAGGGATCTCGGCGCCGTAATGGGACTGGGCGCCGTAGTAGGCCAGAGAGTTGTTGACCACTATCTGGATGACCGTCAGCGTGGTGTGGTTCAATAGGCTTGAAGCTCCCAAGGTGGCGATGGGCCGCACCACCGACCAACGCAGGGCCAAATGGCGCTTGGCCAAGGCGATGCAGCGGAACTTTTTAATGTAGGCCACCGATATCAAAAAGGAGGCCACTTGACTGATCACCGTGGCCCAGGCCGCACCGGCCACGCCCATGTCCAGGCCCCAGCTGAAGATGAAAATAGGGTCCAACACGACGTTCATAATCGCTCCCAGCAGGGACGACCACATGGCGTAGCGGGGGCTACTGTCGGCCCTGATGATATTGCTGAGGCCCATGGTGACCATCACCATAGGGGTACCTAGCAGGATGATCCGCCCGTAAGACAGTGCGTAGGCCATCACCTTATCGGTGGTACCGAAAAGCATCAACAGCGGCTCCAGAAAGATCGTGGCCAAAATAGCCAAGGCCAAACCAACACCGCTTTGGAGAGCCAAGGCGTTGCCCACGTATTGGGCAGCCCGCTCCTTGTCGCCCTGGCCCAGGCTTAAGCTGAAATTGGCGGCGCAGCCGTTGCCGATCAGCAGCGACAGTGCCATGGTGATAGACACCAGAGGAAAGGTCACGTTGGTGGCCGCGTTGCCCAGATATCCCACGCCCCAGCCGATGTAGACCTGGTCCACGATGTTGTAAAGCGCCGTGGCCAGCAGCGAGACCACCGTGGGCAGCGAGAACTTCAGCAGCAACCCGCCTATAGGCGCCTCGCTGAGCTGCAATTCCTCCGGCGTTTTACCGCTGCCTTCCTTGTTATTTACTAGTTTCACCGTTACTCCTCCTCGAATTTTCCGTGTTTATAAGACGCCCCGGCACCCTTTGTGGTGTTAGAGACCATATGGGCCAGGAGCTTTTTAACTTCTTCCAGGCTGCCGCCGGCCATATGGCGGCTCAACAGCAGATCCCAGTCCAGGGCGCATCGCTCCAGTTGGGGCATCAGGTCCCAGCCGGCTTCGCTCAGAAAAACATGCCTTTTCCGGCGATCCAGCTGGTCCCCTTCCCGTCGTATTAGGCCCCGTCCGGCCAAGTGCCGCAGCCCTCGGGTCACGGTGCTTTTGTTCAGGCCCATGGCCTCGGCCATATCCTCTTGGGCAAAGCCCGGGTGATCCCGCAGGTAGATCAAAAAGGCCATGTCCCCCGCCGTGATGCCCAGGGACTTCAGGCGACGGTTGTAGTAGATCACGCTTTGCCGGTAAAGTATGGCTACCAGCTTGCCCAGGTTTTCCGATTCCACGGCCATCGCTCCCTTCTCGGCCTAGGGCTACCGCAATGGTTGCAAATGCAACTAGTTATAGCCTCCAAAGGAGGGCCTGTCAATAGGGACGGCTCGGCCAATTTGCCTATCTTGGCCGCCGCCCAGGGGCAGTATAATAAAGTGGCAAGACAGTCTGAACAAAACAAGGAGGATTCCACCGGTGAAAGCCCGCTTTATCCACACCAATTTCAACGTGCTAGACCTAGAAAAGAGCCTGGCCTTCTACAAAGAGGCCCTGGGACTGACGGAAGTGCGCCGGCTGACGAAGGAGGACTTTACCATCGTCTATCTAAGCGACGGCGTCACGGAATTTCAGTTAGAGCTGACCTGGATGAAGGACCGCCAGGAGCCCTACGACTTGGGAGAAGAGGAGTTCCACACCGCCTTTAGGGTCGACGATTTCCAGGGGTTCCACGATCTCCACCGGAAGATGGGCTGCATCTGCTACGAAAATCCCACCATGGGGATCTATTTCATCAAAGATCCCGACGGCTATTGGTTGGAAATCGTCCCCACCAGGAATTGAGCCAAAGCCTTTCAGCTCTAAGGCACCTCACCAGCGGCCATGTTCAAGAACTTTAACAGCTATTCCTTTTTCGCCTCCATGGGGCTGATCTTGGGGATCGTCTTTCTAACCGTAGGGGGCCTGTTGACCCTTCGGGGCCAGACCATCAGGGAGAACTTCGTTAGAACCAAGGGCACCGTGATGGCCCTTTCGCAGCAAAGCGCCACGGTCCGTTATCAAGTGGGGCCGGCAATTTACCGAACGCCCCTAAGGCTCTACAACACTCGACTGGACCGGGGCGACAGCCTGGAAATCTACTACGATCCTCAGGCTCCAAGCACCATTGCCAGCCAGATGGACACCTTCTGGGCACCTCTTTTTTTCGGCGCCAGCGGAGCTGTGCTGCTGGCCTTTGGAGTTTCGGGGATCGCCCTGCGCATCAA
>CAZNRB010000096.1:0-6059 GCA_964575405.1 uncultured Synergistaceae bacterium
CCGAGCCGGTGGACCGAGCCCTGAAGGTCTTCGCCCGCAAGACCCAGGAGCTGAAAGCCCTCATCGAAGGCCAATAACTTTTCACCCCTTGGGGCCCCGCGAAGGGGCCCCTTTTTTGCGCCCCTCTCTCCCCTTCTCTTCTCTCCCGTTCTCCTCTTTCCTGCCCCTTTATCACGCTCCGGCCAAAACTTTGAGGTCCTTGTCTCGAGTTTAAAAAATCTCAAAACAGCTCAATTACCACACTCAAAAGACTATTGCTGATATACTAATCTCTTTTGAAGATAAACTTGATTCCCCCTTCCGGAGGCCTATAATGCCGTGTTTGTAGGCTGGGGACGTGTAATCGGCGCGCCGTTGCGCCGAATCCACGATTTGTCCCGGCAAAAACATCATGAAAGGACGGTAAAGTATCATGACAGGACTTCAAATACTTCTCATAGCTGTTGTGGTGCTGGCCCTGGGGTACTTCGGCTACGGCAGATGGCTGGAACGTACCTGGGGAATTGACCCTTCCCGGCCAACTCCGGCCGTGGAAAACAGCGGCGGCGACTTTGCTCCGGCTTCTCGCTGGACTGCCTTCGCCCATCAGTTCACGTCCATCACCGGAGCTGGCCCCGTGACGGGGCCCATTATCGCGGCTATGTTCGGCTGGCTGCCGGGCCTGCTGTGGATGCTTTTAGGCGGTGTGTTCTTCGGCGCCGTGCAGGACTTCACTTCGCTCTACGCTTCGGTGAGAAACCAGGGCAAGACCGTGGCGGTCATCATCGAGGAGAACGTGGGCAAGGTGGGACAGCGGCTCTTCTTGGTGTTCTGCTGGCTCTTCTCGCTGCTGGTCATCGCGGCCTTTGCCGACATGGTCTGCGGCACCTTTAACGGCTTCGGGGCCGACGGGGCCTTGCAGACTCCCAGCGCCGCGGCGGCCTCTATCTCCATGTTCTACATTGCCGGAGCCGTGGCCTTCGGGCTCTACATGAAACATCGCAATCCCTCGTCGGGCGAGCAGTTGGGAGTGGGCATCCTGCTGATGGTGATCATGGTGGCCGCCGGGATCCGGTTCCCCCTCTATGCTTCGGCCCTGACCTGGCGCTACGTGGTCTTCGCCTACATCTTCGCGGCCGCCATCGTGCCCATGTGGATCCTCAAGCAGCCCCGGGACTACCTGTCCATGTTCTTGCTGATCGGCATGATCCTGGCCGCCGCCATCGGCGTCTGCGTCCAGAACCCCACCTTGAACATGCCTGCAGTAACGTCCTTTACCGTCAACGGGTTGGACCTGTTCCCCATTTTGTTCGTCACCATCGCCTGCGGCGCCGTATCGGGCTTCCACTCCCTGGTGAGCTCCGGCACCACCTCCAAGATGATCGCCAATGAAAAGGACATGCGCCTGGTGGGCTACGGCGCCATGTGCGTGGAAGTGGTCCTCGGCGTGGTCTCCATGGTGGTGGTCTGCGCTGCCGCCACCGACGGCGTGCTGCCCCAGGGTACGCCCTTCGGCATCTTCTCGGCCGCCGTGGCGTCCTTCCTCACGGAAATCTTCGGCGTGCCTCAGCACGTGGCGGCCTGCATCCTGGCCATGTGCGTCTCCGCTCTGGCCCTGACCACTCTGGACGCGGTGGCACGCATCGGCCGCATGTGCATTCAGGAGCTTTTCGCCCCGGCGCCGGGCCAAGAAAAAACGGCCCTGCAGAAGCTCATGACCAACACCCTGTTCTCCACGGTGCTGACCCTGGCGGGAGGCTACGCCCTCTGCATCGCAGGATACATGAGCGTGTGGCCCCTCTTCGGCTCGGCCAACCAGCTCCTGTCAGCGCTGGTCCTCACTGGCCTGGCGGTGTACCTCAAGTCCTCGGGCCGCAAAAGCTGGATGCTCTACGTGCCCATGACGGTCATGTTCCTGGTCACCATGACTGCTCTGGTCCAGCAGGTCATCAAGATCTTCCGGGCCTGGAGCGATGGCACCTTCGTGATGATGGTCCAGGGGCTCCAGCTTATCGTAGCGGTGGCACTGATCGTGCTGGCCCTGCTGGTAATCTATCACTGCGTGCTCAAACTCCGCTACGCCAGTCCCAAGGACGCCAAGGCCTAGACAAGAGGAAACAAAGGAATAATTAATTAATAATTAATTAAGGATAAGACGAAAAGAGAAGATCTCTTCGAGGGGTCTTCTCTTTTTTTGCCCCCTCCCGGGGCCCAAAGGCCTTCGGTGGGGTAAAATATCCCCGAAAAGCCCTTCCGATGCCCTTTGGGACCACCGGCGGGGCCGAAAGGAGCGTGGTCCCCCTGCCTATAGAACTCTATCGATATCGCCGAGTCGGAGACCTGCAACGGGCCCTGGCTGAGTTGCCGCCCTGTCAGAGAGAAAGGCGGACCTTTTTGGCGCCGGGCCGGGGCGACCGGGAGCTCCTGAAGGAGTTCCTCTGGAGCCCCAAATCCTGGAACTCCCGGGGCTATTCCGTCATGGGCTGGGACGAGCTGTACCGCTGGTTGGCCCTGGAACTGGGCGAAAGGGAGGCCAAGCTCCAGATCGACCCGCCGGACCACTGGCTCATACTGCTGGAGCTGCTGCGCCGCTTCGACCAGGAGCACCCCGGGGCGCTGCCGCCGGGAGCCCGCCAGGGCCATGGCTTTGTGGCCCTGCTGGGAGACCAGATTCGGGAGCTCCTGGGCGAGGAAATTTCTCCCCAGGCGCTGCAACAGTGCTGCCATGGCGAGCTGGGGTCCCAGGCTCTCTGCTGGATCTACCAAAAGTACCAACAGGCCCTGGAGGAGCTCCACCTGGCCGACAGCGCCGCCATCGCCACTGAAGCCCGAATCCTGGCCGGCCGACCCCAGGCCCGGGAGCTCTGCAGCGGCCTGGAACTGTTGCTGGTGGGCTGTTACAGCCTGACCCATTCCCAGCTGGAGCTGTTGCGGTCCCTGAACCGTGCCGGGACCCATATCCAAGCCTACGTCCCTTCGGTGGACGTAGAAGGCGAGTACAGCCTGGAGCAGCAGCTGGAGTTAAAGCCCCAATGGATATCCAAGAAAAGGCCCTTCAAGGTGCTGCGGTTCCACTCCGGCGACGGCCGCCAGGAGATGGAGACCCTGGCCCGGTCGCTGTTGCTCTGGGAGCAGGGCCAGGGCCCACTGAGCGGCCGGGGGGACTGGCCGGGGTGGAGAAAAATAGCCATCTCGGTGCCCTCCAGGAACCTGGCCAAAGCCCAGGAGGCCTTTGACCGTTACGGCCTGCCCTGGATCCTTAGGACCGGCGCCAAGGTGACCGATACGGCGCTGTGGCGTTTGGCCAGCCAATGCCTCGAGGCCGCTTCGGAGTCCTGGCCGGGTGCTGCCACGCTGCGGCTGTTGGCGGAGCCCTGGATGGGCGGACTGGCCCTGTCGTCGCCGCTGCTGAGGGGCGGATTGCCCCAGGGGGAAAGGGCCTGGAGGGCCGCCCTGACGGGGGATTTTCTGGAGTCCTTTGACAGCGCCACGGCCTTCGCCGCCAAAGTCCAGCAAGGCGGCACCGCCCTGGAGCTGCTGGAAGCCCTGAAGAACTTTCTCCGAGGACGGCCCCAGGCCGCAGCCGGAGCGGTGCTGGAGTCGCCCCAGCTGGACGGCCAGATCTGGGCCTTTTCCCAGGCCATGGAGTACCTGGACAGGAAGATCTTGGAGCACCGGGAGACGGTCCGGGACCTGAAGGGCTACGGATCCCAGGCCCTGACCGGCAGCGCCGGCGCAGCGTTCCTGCGGGCCTGGTGCGAAGGGGCGTCCCTGCAGGCACCCATGGCCTTGAGCGAGTCCCTGTGGGTCTTCGTGGACGCTCCGCCGGCCCTTTTCAGCCGACCCCTCTGGTTCCTGACAGGCGTCACGGCCAAGGCCTGGCCCGGCGGCCTGTCGGAATCGCCGCTGCTCGGCGAGGCCCAGAAGGAGCGGCTCCACCAGGACTCCTCGCTGGATCCCACCCACCTGCCGTTGCTGTCGGAACAGCGCAAGCAGAGAGAAATCCTCTTTCGCCGCCTCATAGCCTGCGGCGAAGACATGACGGTGCTCTCCTGCCCCCTGGCCGACGACGAAGGCCGGCCCCTGGAGGAAACGGCCTTTATCGCTTCAGCCGCTGCTTCGGGATGGATCGACGCCGCCGAGCCGGAGTCCCGCAGGACCGGCGACTTTTTGGTCCCCTGGGACCAGCCCCGGCTGAGGCCCCCAGAAAGCCGCCAGCCCCTGGAGGGCGAGGCCTTTCCGGAAAGGCGCCTTTTTCCCCAGCGGTTGGACCTGGAACTTACCAGCCTGGGCTACAGCGAGCTGGACCACTTCGACCAGTGTCCCTACCGCTTCGCCCTGATCAACGGCCTGAAGTACCAGGAGCCGCCCCGGGAGGGCCAGCTGGATCCCCTCAAGCAGGGCACGGCGGTCCACGGCCTGTGGAAAATGGTCTGGGAGGCCTACAGCGCCAGGGGCTTCGTGGGCGACCTGGTCCTGCTGAGCCGCCGCTTCCGCGAAGAGGCCCTTGAAAGGGAATATCCGGAGCTGCTCCACAGCCCGGCCATGGGCCGCCACCGGCTCAATCTCTGGCATCTCCTGGACCTATGCGCCGGCCGGCAAAAGGAGCTGGAGGAGACCCTGAGGCCCCGTCGAGACGCCGTGGAGTGCGAAGGCACCCTGCCGAGCTGCACCCTAGGGCCTGTGACCTTTAAGGGGCGCTTTGACAGGCTGGACCGCCTCAAGGACGGCCGGGTGCTGCTCTGGGACTACAAAGCAGGATCGGCCCCAAGTTACGGCCCAAAAAAGCAACTGGCAGCCTACGCTCTGGCCCTGTCCGAGGCTGGCACCTCCGTGGGCGGTTTCGGCTATTTGACTATGGCCGACGGCGGATGCACCGGCGCCTGGGAGGAGGACCTCACCCAGGCTCTGTGCAAAGAGGCGGCCAGATCCAAAGCTTCCCTGGAGGACCGGATCGAAGAGGCCCGGGATCTCCGGATTCAGATAGCCCAAGCCGCCGAGTCGGGCCGTTACCTGCCCAACTACAAAAGCGACAGCTGCCGCTTCTGCGGCTTCGCCAAGCTCTGCCGCAAAGGGGAATTGGGAGACAACGAAGATCTCTGGGAGTCCTGGGACGACCAGGAGAACCCCAAGTGAGGAGGCTTACCTATGGCACAGCCCAACTTATCCAGTGAAGATCTGGCGCCCCTGCTGGCCCTGCTGAATCGGAAGGGGCTGCCCTCCCAGGTGGAGGCCATCACCGCCGAGAGCCCCCTGACGGTGGTCAGCGCCGGAGCGGGCACCGGCAAGACCTGGACCCTGGCCTGGCGCTTTCTCTGGACGGCTCTGACTCGTAGCGATACCGGATCGATGCTGACACTGACCTTCACCGAAAAGGCCGCCGCCGAGATGGGAAGCCGCATCGCCAAGCTGATGGCCCAGGTCCGGGAAGAGCTGATCCAGCAGGGCTGCAAGGCCCAGTCTCCCCTGATCCAGCGGCTGGACCAGTGCGCTGCCAGCCTCGACGAGGCCTATATATCGACGATCCACGGCTTTTCCCTGCGGGTCCTTCGGGAGGCCGGACTGGTGCTGCCGCTGGAGCCCAATCCCCGGCTGGTCAGCGACCCCGAGCAGGAATCCTTTTGGAGCGAAGTGACCTCGGCGCTGGACCGGCTGGACAACAGCTGGTTCGCCCAGCGCCTCTCGGGCTCCGACAAAGCCAAGGCCGAGGATCTGCTGGAAGGGGACCAGACGGCCCTGATGATCAACGACCTGGGGCCCCAAGCATTGGCAGACTTTGCCCGGGAACTGGCGGACCTGCTGACCTCCCAGGGCAAAGGCCCTCAGTACCTCTGGGAGGAGGCCCAAAGTGGCGCAGCCCTGGAGAAGACTCTGAAAGAGCTCCGAAGGGCAATAGACCCCAAGGTGGAGGAACTCTGCACCTCCTTGGCCGGCTTTCTTTCCTCCCAGGACCTGGCGGGCAAGACCGCGCTGGCCCAAAGCCTCCAGGGCCTCAAGAGCCGCTGGCCGGCCATTCCAAGGGACCAGCGAGGCCCTTTCCTGGCCGACGCCGTCAATGCACTTTCCGGGGCCAAGGGCGG
>CAZNRB010000097.1:0-5993 GCA_964575405.1 uncultured Synergistaceae bacterium
GTTTTAGTCGTACCAGAGCAGCTGGGGGAACCTCAGCGAGACCACTTCGCCCACCGAGGCTTGGGGATCCCGGCGGCCCCGCTGGACCCGGATTTCCACGTCGCCCACTTTGACCACGTAGTCCACCGTCTCGCCTAGATAGGCCATGCGGTCGATGACGCCGCTGATCTGGCCCTGCCCCTGGGGGACCAGGGCAATCTCGGCGGGGCGGCAGGCCGCCGTCAGAGTATCCTTGCCCTGGAACTCCGGTGGTACCGAATCGCTGAGGACTCCCGCCTCGGCGGCGCCCTGGACGAATACCTTGCCGTCTCGGACTACGGCGGGGACGAAGTTGGACAGGCCGATGAAGCTGAAGACGAAGCGGTTGGCCGGCTTGGCGTAGACGTTCAGCGGCGTGTCGATCTGCTGGGTCCGGCCGTCGCGCATCACCATGATCCGGTCCGACAGGGCCATGGCCTCGGCCTGGTCATGGGTGACGTAGATCACTGAGAAGTTGTACTTGCGCTGCAGGTCCTTGATCTCGAAGCGCATCTCCTCCCGCAGGTGGGGGTCCAGGTTGGACAGGGGCTCGTCCAGCAGCAGCAGGTCGGGGTTGATCGACAGCGCCCGGGCCAGGGCGATGCGCTGCTTCTCGCCTCCCGAGAGGTCGTTGGGGTAGAGATGGGCCTGCTTGGTTAGGCTGGTGTTCTCCAGGGCCTGCTTGGTCCTGGCGGCGATCTCGCTGCGGGAGAGCTTTTTCAGCTTCAGCGGAAAGGCCACGTTGTCGAACACCGTCATGTGAGGCCACACGGCGAAGGCCTGAAAGACCATGCCGAAGCCCCGCTGTTCCGGCGCCAGGTAGTATTTCTTGTGACTCGACGAGATCAGCCGGCCGCCCACTTCAATTTCGCCCTGGTCCAGGTCCTCAAAGCCGGCCACCATGCGCAGCGTCGTGGTCTTGCCACAGCCCGAGGGCCCCAGGAAGGAAAAACACTCGCCCTTTTCGATGGAAAGGTTCAGGCCGTCCACGGCCTTGACGGTCCCGAAGAGCTTGGTCACGTCTCTCAGTTCGATAAAAGCCATGGTTTACGCTCCTCCGTTGTCGACGCGCTTTTTCTTCTCGAAGAAGCGCTTGATCAGGATCTCGCCGCCCACGATCAGCACCAGCGCCACCGTGGCCAGGGCGCAGGCGCTGACGGTCTCGCCGTCCTCGTTGAGGGCGTAGATAGCCACGCCGATGGTGCGGGTGGTGGGGCCGTAGAGCAGCACCGACGTGGTGAGCTCCCGCAGAGCCGGCAGGAAGATCAGGAAGAAAGCCGCCACCATACCGGGGCGGATCAGGGGGATCACCACGTCCCTCAGGGACTGCCAGGGCGTGGCACCGCTGGCTCGGCTGGCCTCCACCAGCGAGTCGTGGACCTGCTCCAGCGCCGCCCGGTTGGACTTCAGGGAGAAGGCCATGTACCGGGCCACGTAGGCCACGAAGATGATCCAGGCGGTGTTATAGAGGTTGATGCCGAAACGGCCGCTCCAGGTCAAGATCACGCCCAAGGCGATAACGGTGCCGGGGATCGAGAAGGGCAGCATGCCCAGGAACTCCAGGAACCACTTGCCCCGGACCTTCATCTTCACCAGCACGTAGGAGATGATCCCGCCGGCCAGCATGGTCACTACGGCGGCGCTGATCGACAGGGTCAGCGAGTTGGTGATGGCGTCCTTGGTCATAGGCTGGGACAGGATGTTGGTGAAGTTGGCCGTGGTCATGTTGGCCAGCGTCGGCGACAGGCCGTAGGTCCGCAGGAAGCCCACCATGAAGATGGTCCCAGTGGGCAGCACCACCGTGATAAAGAGGTAGATCAGGCAGAATATGAACACCGGGATCCGCAGGCCCCGAAGCTTCAACACCGTGGGGCGCACGCTCTTGCCGGCGATGATCTGGAACCGCCCCGAGGAGATCACCTTGTTCTGGGCGTAGAGGATTATCCCCGCCGACAGCACCAGGATCACCGACATGATGGTGGCTGCCCGGATGGAGTTCATGCTGCCGCCGCTTTGGTGGATCAGCTCGTAGATCATGGTGGGGATCGTCAGGATGCCCCGACGGGTGCCCAAAATGGCCGGCGTGCCGAAGTGGGACAGCGAGTAGAGACACACCAGCAGGGCCCCGGCCACCACCGCCGGCAATATCAGGGGTATGGTGATCTTGCGGGTGATGGTGAAAAGCCCCGCGCCGGAGATCCGAGCCGATTCCTCCAGGGTGGGGTCCATGCGCTCCAGAGCGCCGCTGACCTGGATGAACACGAAGGGGAACAGGTACATGGACTCGATGATCACGATTCCCCAGAAGCTGTAGATGTTGATCTGGGCCCCCCGGCCGAAGAAGGCGATGATGATCTTGTTGATATAGCCCACGTTGGGAGCCAACAGGATCCGCCAGGCCAAGGCGCCGATAAAGGCCGGCAGCATAAAGGGCACCGTGAAGAGCAGCTTCATGGTCTCCTTGTAGGGCAGGTCGGTGCGGGTCACCAACCAGGCGAAGACGGTGCCCATAAAGGTGCAGACCACGGTGACGCAGGCCGCCAGCATCACCGACATCTTCAGAGCCCGGTAGGTGTCGGCCTGGACCAGGGTGTCCCGGGCCACCGTCAGGTTCAGCCGGCCGTCGACGACAAAGGAGTTCCAGAAGATCAGGAGCACCGGCAGAGCCACCACCACGATCAGGATCAGCAGGGACATGAAGAACAGGAACTCCGCGACGCCCCATTTTTTCGGGTTAAGCATCGTCGATCACTCCTTCCATGGTGCGCTGGTCGAAAAGCAGTGGGTTGGCTATGGACAAGCCGACTACTTCTCCCTCCTGGAAGATCAGGCCGGAGCTGACGGCCCGGTGGGTCTCCATCTGGGACCGGATCTCCAGATCTCCCAGCAGCAGCCGCTGGTCCACCACCGGCCCCAGCAGATTGACCCGCCGGACCACAGCGGTGGCCGTCCCCGTGGCGGGGTCTCGGATCAGGTCCACGTCGGAGGGTCTAAAGCCCAAAATGGGATTGGGCGGCACGTCTCCCTGGAAGGAGGGCACCAGAGTCGTGCCGTTTTTGGCGATCAGCGCCCCATCTTCCACGTCGACGGGGATCATGTTGGCCACGCCCATGAAGCGGAACACGAAGGCGTTGGCCGGGCGCTCGAAAACCTCCGCCGGGGTGCCTATCTGGCAGATCCGGCCCTTCTGGTCCAGGATGGCGATGCGGTCCGAGATGGCCAGGGCCACCTCCTGGTCGTGGGTCACGTAGAGCACCGTGACGCCCTTGCGGCGCTGGAGGGCCCGGATCTCGAAGCGCATCTCCTCCCGCAGGTTGGCGTCCAGATTGGTCAAGGGCTCGTCCAGCAGCATAATGGCCGGCTCGGCCACCAAGGCCCGGGCCAGGGCCACCCGCTGCTGCTGGCCTCCCGAGAGCTGGGAGGGAAGGCGGTTTTCCAGCCCTGTCAGGGCCACGTTGTCGATGGCCTCTTGGACCCGCTTTTTCAGCTCCGCTTGAGGGCACTTTTGGAGCTTCAGAGGGTAGGCCACGTTTTCCTCCACGGTCATGTGGGGCCACACGGCGTAGTCCTGAAAGACCACGCCCAGGGACCGCTCGTTGGGGGGGACCATTATGTCCTTTTGGGGCGAAGAGAAGACCTCCCCGCCGATGGAAATGGTGCCGCTGTCGGGCTGCTCGAAGCCGGCGATCATGCGGAGCATCACCGTCTTGCCGCATCCCGAGGGCCCCAGCAGGGTGAAGCACTCACCGTCTTTGATGGTCAGGCTCAGATCCTGGTAGACCACCTTTTTGCCGTACGTCTTGCGCACGTGCTGAATGTCCACGTCAGCCACAGGCAACAACTCCTTCGATGGCAGGTCAGGGGCCGGAGGCCGGCCCAGCGGGAAAGGCCATGAAGACCGGGAAAGAAGATCGGTAATAACGAAAAAACGGGGAAGGCTGCGCGGACAGCTTTCCCCGTAGAACAGGCTGGTATTGCTAGCCGACGAGCCGCTAGGGATGCATGATGCTGTTGAACTTCCGGATCAGTTCCTCCCGGGAGGCCGTCATGGATTCGAAGTCCAGCTTGATGGCCCGCTCCACCGCCTCTTGGGGGTTGGGCAGCAAGGGGCTGCTCTCGTGGGCCACGTCGGCCCGCACCGGCAGGGTGCCGTTATGGGCGATGATGGTCTGGCCCTCCACCGACAGCAGGAAGTCCACGAACTTCTGGGCGGCGCTGAGGTTGGGCGTGCCCTTGATGATAGCGCAGGGGCTGGGCAGGACGATGACCTCTTCGGGGTAGGCGATGCCCATGTGGGCGCCCATCTCGATCTTGTTCACGGCGATGTAGTCCGGGGCGATGCTGGCCACCACCTCGCCGCTGGCGGTGTCGTCCACCACCTGGCCCGATCCCTGGCCCACGATGGCGCCGTTCTTCTGGGCCTTCTCGAAGAACTCCCATCCGAAGGTCTGAGCCAAAGCAGCGACGCTGCCGTAGGCCGTGCCGGAAAGGGCAGGGTTGGCGATGGTGAAGCCGTTCTTGTAGTCGGGGCCCAACACGTCGGACCACTTGGTAGGCGCTTCGGAGATGGCGTCGGTGTTGTAGGCGATGCCCAGGGTGCCGTTACGGGCCGGGGTGAAGTAGCCCTCGGGGTCCTTGACGGGGCTTTCCACGTACTGGGCTTCCGGGGAGATGTAGGGCTCCAGGACGCCCTCGTTTTTCAGGTTGTAGAAGTCCGGCACCTCGCTGTGCCACAGCACGTCCACCACCATGCGGCCCGACTCGCGCTCGGCGGCGATCTTGGCCATCAGCTTGCCGGCGCCGGCGGAGTAGTAGTCCATCTCCACCTCGGGGTGCTTGGCCACAAAGGCCTCCTTCAGGGAGCCGATCAGAGACTCCTTCATGGACGTGTAAACCGTGAGCTTCTCCTCCGCCGCCATGGCCGAACCGGCGGCCAACAGAGCCGAAGCCATCAGAACCGCTGCAAGGCTTTTCTTCATTGCAAGATCCTCCTCATTAGATGAAATGGGGTTTCACGATAAGCAAAAGCCAAATTTATATTAATTCTATTATCGTCAGTTTTGTGCAGTCCTTGATGAGTAAAACTGCGTATTCGCCCGGCGGTTTTATGGGGCCCTGGGGACATCTATCCTTATCCATTACAGGCAATAGGTAGCGGGATGGAATTTTCCGGCGAAGCCCTTTGCACTGGCTCCAGCCCGGCGGCAGCGCCGTGATAGAATAGTTTGACGCCGGTAATCGGGGGCCCTGGGAGGGCTTTCTTCGAGAATTTTGAGCTGGTAGAGAAAGGACGAAAAACATGATTCGACTGATAGCAACGGACCTGGACGGCACCTTGCTGAGTCCCGGCGGCCACGAGATGACGGACCGCAACCGCCAGGCCCTCCTGACGGCGGCAGGGCGGGGCATTCACGTGGTGATCGCCACGGGCAGAGTCCACAGCAGCGGCGCCCCCTTCGCCCGAGAGATCCCCGGCGACCTGCCGGTGATCTCCTGCAACGGCGCCATGGTGCGGCTCAGCCGCAGCGGTCAAGAACTGATGCGCCTGGGCGTGGGTTCCGATGTGACAAAGCGCCTCTTGCCCCGGCTTCGCTCCGAAGGGATGAAGCCCTGGTTTTTCAGCGGCGACCTCTGCCTGGCCGAGGGGGACGACCAGGGGCTACGAGCCCTGGTGAAGCGCACCGGCGTGAAAGTCCAGTTCGTACCGTCGCTGGACGATGCCGCCAGCTGCCGCCCCGAGAAGATCCTGGGAGTCCTGCCTCCGGAGCGGACCGCGGCGCTGCAACGGCAGCTTTCGGAGGAATTCGCTTCGGAGCTCTACGTGACCCGCTCCAGCGCCGAACAGCTGGACATCCTGAACCCCCAGGCCACCAAGGGCAATGCTCTGGCCTTCGTGGCACGTTATCTGGGCGTGCCCCAGGAGGAGGTCATGGTCCTGGGCGACAACCTCAACGACCTGGCCATGTTCGACGCCG
>CAZNRB010000098.1:0-3534 GCA_964575405.1 uncultured Synergistaceae bacterium
CTCTGGGCCACCAGGTCAAACCGGAGCTGGCGTTTCATCGCCCTGGTGGCCGGGGCCTTCGTGGCCGTCAACGTGCTGCTCCGGGGGGTGTTGCCCGGACTGGTGCAGCAGTACCTGGTGACGCCCAACGAGTTCGAGAAGGAGCGGCCCTACATCGAGCACAACATCGCCGCCACGTTGAAGGCCTACGGCCTCGACGACCTGTCGGTCAGCGAGATGGTCCCCGACGACGGCCTCTCCCGGGAGGACGTGCTCTCCGACGGCGAGACCCTGGACAACGTGCGGCTCTGGGACTACCGGGCCCTGCTGCGCAGCTACAAACAGCTCCAGGAGATCCGGTCCTACTACGAGCTCTCGTCGGTGGACATCGACCGCTACTTCATCGACGGCAAGATCCGCCAGGTCATGGTGGCGCCCCGGGAGCTGGACATCACGGGCCTTCAGAACCGGACCTGGGTGAACCAGCACCTGGAGTTCACCCACGGCTATGGCCTGGTGATGAACCCCGCCGGCGAGGTGGGCCTCAACGGTCAGCCTCTGTTCTGGCTCCGGGACCTGCCGCCGGTCAGCTCGGTACCCCTGACGGTGGACCGGCCCCAGATCTACTTCGGCGAGATGCCCTCCCACTACGTCTTCGTGAAGACCACCGTCAAGGAGTTCGACTACCCCATCGGCGAGTCCAACGCCCGGTCCAGCTACGAAGGCGATGGCGGCGTCCCCATGGGATCGCTGTGGCGCCAGCTGGTCTACTCCCTGGCTTTTGGTGACGCCAAGATACTTTTCACCAGCGTGTTCACCCCCGAGAGCCGGGTCATGTACCGCCGCAACATCCTGGAGCGGCTGGAGGAGACGGCGCCCTTCCTGCTCTACGACAACGACCCCTATATCGCCCTGGTGGACAACCGCATGGTCTGGATCGTCGACGCCTACACCGTATCTGACGCCTACCCCTACGCCGAGCCGGTGGTGATCAACCAGAGCCGCTACCGTCAGCGCCCCATCCGGCGGAGCATCAATTACATCCGCAACAGCGTCAAGGCCACGGTGGACGCCTACGACGGCTCCATGAAGTTCTACATCACCGATCCCGAGGACCCCCTGATCCGGACCTGGCAGGCCATCTTCCCGGATCTTTTCCTGCCGGCGTCGGCCATCACGCCGGGGCTGGACGCCCATACCCGCTATCCCAGGGACCTGTTCTCCATCCAGGCCGAGATCTACCGGACCTACCACATGCAGGATCCCAACACCTTCTACAATAAGGAGGACGTCTGGAACACCCTGAAGGGCAGCGAGGTGGCCGGCGCCCTGGACTCCTACTACGTGGTGATGAAGCTGGCCGGCCAGGAGCATCCCGAGTTCATCCTCATGACGCCCTACACGCCCATGAGCCGGGACAACATGATTGCCTGGCTGGCGGCCCGCTCCGACGGCGACGGCTACGGCAAGCTGGTGGTCTACCAGTTCCCCAAGCAAACCCTGATCTACGGCCCCAACCAGGTGTCGGCGCTGATCAACCAGACGCCGGAGATCTCTGCCCAGTTGTCGCTGTGGACCCAGCGGGGCAGCGACGTCATCCGGGGGCACCTGCTGGTGATCCCCGTGGGCAACTCGCTGCTCTACGTCCAGCCTCTGTACCTCAAGGCCGAGACCAGCGACCTGCCGGAGCTGAAGCGGGTCATCCTCTCCAGCGGCGGCCGGGTGGTCTGGGGCGAGACCTTTGAAGACGCCCTGGAACGGCTCCTGTCGGGCACCATCTCCTTCGAGGGAACCCTGGAGATCCCCGAGACGGCCGCCGTTTTGGGCGGTTCCCAGGCCGCTCCCCAGCCTCTGGCCCCTATGGGCGGCGACCTCCAGTCCCTGGCCCAGCAGGCCCAGGCCGTCTGGAACCGGTCCCAGCAGGCCCTGCGAGCCCTGGACTGGGCCGCCTACGGTCAGGCCATGGGAGAGCTGGAGGCCCTGCTGAACCGCATGGTCACTTTCCCCTAGCTTGGGATTTTGGACCTCTGTATTCCCGATCAGGGCCGGCGTAGACCATCGTCGGCCCTTTTGCTGCCCGGCCTCTCTCTTCTCTGCGTCTATTCGAGAAAGCTCTTAAAGAAAGGACCTCAAAGGATTCCATGAACTCCATCGAACTGATTCTCTGCGATATCGACGGCTGTCTCTCCCAGGACGTGGGCTATCCCTACGATCTCCAGGGACTGGCGGAGCTGCGGCAGCGGATCCACGGCCAAGGCCTGCCCTTCAGCCTCTGCACGGGCCGGCAGTCCTCCTATGTGGAGGCCCTCTGCCAGGTCCTGGACCTGAAAAGGCCCTGCATCTGCGAGCACGGTTGCACCCTTTTCGACCCCCTGACCCGCCAGGTGACCCTGAACGAGGGCCTCACGGCCCCCTGGCGGGACTTCATGGCGGACCTTCACAGCCAGCTGGCCCGGCTCCAGGGCGGCCTGGGCTTTACTATCGAGCCCGGAAAGGCGGTCTGCATCAGCCTGCACCCCCTGCCGGGCCCCGAACCTCTGCTGGACCGGGTCCTGGATCTGGAGCGTCGGATCGTCCCCCAATTGCCCCAGGATAAGCTGAACATCGGCCATTCGCCCTGTTGCATCGAGATCGTCCCTCGGATTATGGACAAGGCCCAGGGCGCCAGGGACCTCTGCCATCGTCTGGGCCTGACCTTGGACAGGGCCCTGGCCATCGGCGATTCCCAGCCCGACATAGGGCTGCTCCAGGCCTGCGGTTTCAGCGGGGCTCCGGCCAACGCCCTGGCCGAGACGGCTCAAGCGGCGGCCTTTTTGGCCTCGAAACCTCAGATTTGGGGCGTGCTGGAGATACTGGACCACTACTGGAAAGCCTAGAATCCAAAAATAGGGCGCCGAAATGACCGATAGCCCTCCAATAGGGCGGCTATAAAAAGATTGTGAAAAATTATTCCCGCCCTAATCCACCAATTATTCGCTGTCTCAGCCGGGAAAATGTGTTTTTGTGGAAAAGGTTCCCGCCCCCTTGGGAGTGGGCCCCCGCATAAATTCACATTTGTGGATATTTTTTGTGGATGCCGTGGATACCTTTCGAGGCCCTCTAATTTTTTCTTAAAAAAAATATTTTTGCTCTAAAATTCCTAGACAGGCCACAAAAAAGAGACCCCTCGGGCCCATTGCCGCCGCAATGGAGCGCTGGAGAGGTCTCTTTTGGCGTTGAAGCCGCCCTTTTAGCGGGAATTTTTGGGAATCCGCCCGGGAAGGCGTCCACGAACTGGATGGTCAGGTCGGGAAAGGAGTCCACGATTTGGATGGAGAAGTCCTCCAGGGAGTCCACGAACTGCCACTCGCCGGTTTTGCCCTACCGCCAGGTGACGGCCTTCACCCTCAGATCGGGGGCGCTTTTCACCACCTGGCCCCGCAGATCGCCGAAGGCCGGCACGACTTTGACCCTGCCGCTCAGCCTGATGCCTTTGCAGTATCCGTCCACTACCGCCGTCCTGCCGGGGCTTGGCTCCGCCAGAGCGGCCAGGATCAGAAGGGCCAAGAGAGCCCA
>CAZNRB010000098.1:3634-5989 GCA_964575405.1 uncultured Synergistaceae bacterium
CAAGAGAGCCCACGGCCTGAAGCCGTGGGCTCCTAATTTGATCAGTCGGTGACGGCGTTGATGGCCGAGCCCAACAGATAGAACAGGCCGCCCATCTTGAAATCCTTGCCGTCGTCGCGGTGAGGCGGCGGCGCTGGGGCCGGAGCCGGCGCAGGAGCTGGTGCAGGGGCAGGAGCTGGTGCAGGGGCGGGAGCAGGAGTCCCTCCGGCGGGACCCCTGTCGCCCGGGCGGTTCTCGCCGCCTCGGCCGGGATCTTGGCGAGGTTGGCCCTGGGGGCCTCCCTGGGGCCCCCGGCTTTCGCTGCCGGGGGCCGCCCGGAAGGCAGCTTCAGTTCCGGAAAGGGCCTTTGGCTCCGAGGCTACCGCCGCGCTGGCCGTCCAGGCGAGGCAAAGGCCTCCTAGGATCAGTGCTTTTAAGATGCTCTTCATGGTTAGGACCTTCTAGCTGAAAGCCGGCCTAGGGCCTGGGGGGAACGGGGCGATGGGGCGCGGGACGGTGGGACGCCGGTTTGGGTTTATGTTTCGGCTTGGGCCTGGGCTTTGCGGGGCCGTGGTGAGCCGGTAGGGGAGGAGGCGGCGCAGCCATAGCGGCAGAAGCACAGGCCAACATCATGCACAGAGTGGTGGAAAGCAGAAATTTTTTCATGGTCTTCACATCCTCGAAAGTAATTCAGGGGCTTTGTAGAAGCTATGGCCCTCCCTTGATGCCTCTATGATAGCACGGCAACGCCGGAATGGTATTGGGGATATGGACAATCTCGAGGGTAGAGGGTCCTACAGGGGGATCGTTGTATCAGCAGCGGTTGGGCAGGGCCTTTTCGCGGAACTCCTGCCACATGGCCTGCCGCATCTGGGGGTTCTCGAAAATATCCAGCCCCGTCATGGCCAGGCCCTTGGCCGCCAGGGTCACCACCTCGTCGGCCCGGGGCGACCGGGCCGCCTCCCGCAGCTCAGGCGTGTGGCCGGCCACGCCGGGAGCGTGGAGCGACAGATATTCGTGGACCGCCGGGACCGCCAGGGACACGTTGCCGATGTCCGAGGAGCCGCACATCATCTCGGGATCGGGCCAGGCCATCTCCTCGCCCAGCAGGGCCATGTTGGCCAGAAATGCCCGGTCTATCACGTTGTTGGAGTAGCGCTCCGCCGATATGGGGTCGTGGGTGATCTGGACCTTGGCGCCGGTCTGGTTCGCCGCCGCCTGGGCCAGCCGGACCAGGTCGTCGTACATGGCCAAAAGCTGTTTTTTCTTGTCGGCGCGGACGGTGAACCGGCAGGCGCAGTGGCTGGGAATTACGTTGGAGGCGTCGCCGCCCTTAGTTATAATGCCGTTGATCTTGCTCTTATTGGGCCAGAGGTGTAGCTGGCCGTTGATGCCGTTAAAGAGGGCGATGGTAGAGGTCAGGGCGTTGATGCCGTCGGCAGGCCGGGAGGAGTGGGCCGGTTTGCCGAAGAACTCCACGTTGACGCCCATGGCCGCCAGGCCGCCCCGGCCCACCAGGTTCTCCGAGGCCGAGGGGTGCATCATCATGGCGCAGTCCACCCCATCGAAGGCGCCCTGTTCCACCATGGGGATCTTGGCGCCCAAAGTCTCCTCGGCCGGCGTGCCGAAGAGTATCACGGCGCCCTCCTGGCCTTCCAGGACCTCCGCCAGGGCGATGGCGGCGCCGCAGGACGAGGCGGCGATCAGGTTGTGTCCGCAGCCGTGGCCCAGGCCTTGGAGGGCGTCGTATTCCGCCAGAAAGGCGATCTGGGGCCCCCGCCCCAAAGTGCCCTTGACCGCCCGGTAGGCCGTCTCCATGGAGCAGAAAGGCTTTTCCACGGCAAAACCATGGCGCTCCAGCAGCTCCGCCTGCCAGGCCGCAGCCCTGTGTTCTTGCAGGCCCAATTCAGGATTCTCGTGAATTTTATGGCTCAGCTCGATCAGTTCCGGGGCGATGCGGTCCACTATCTGGACGATGCGATCTTTTGTTCCCATGGGTTTCACTCCTTGCGAGAAAATTTTAGCCCCCGCCGGGGGCAATAATTCTATGGTATCACAGTGGGGGCCCTTGGAGACTTTAAAAGGGCCCGAGAAGGTCAAAAAGGTCTCCCTCGCCTTCACGGGCCCCGTAGCACCAAAGCTTTACAAATTTACTCTTCCAAAGGCTCCTGGGCCTCAGTTTCAGCTTCTGGGGCCTCTTGGGCCACTTCTTCGACCTCCAGTGCCTCGGGAGCCTCCTCGATCTCTTCGGCGGCTTCCGGAGCTTCAGCGGGTTCTTCTGCCTCGACTTCAGCCTCGGCTGCTTCTGCAACTTCTTCGGTTTCGGCTTCGGTCACTTCGGCAGTCTCGGAGGCCTCGGCGGGCTCATCGGCCACC
>CAZNRB010000099.1:0-5894 GCA_964575405.1 uncultured Synergistaceae bacterium
CCGGCCTCCAGGATGGCCACTTTGTGGCAGATCTGGCGGATCACCTCCATCTCGTGGGTGATCAGCAGGATGGTGATCCCCAGCTGGTTGTTGATGGACTCCAGCAGCGACAGAATGGACTTGGTCGTCCGGGGGTCCAGGGAGCTGGTGGCCTCGTCGCTTAGCAGCACGCTGGGGCGGTTCGCCAGGGCCCTGGCTATGGCCACCCGCTGCTTTTGGCCGCCGCTGAGATGGCTCGGGTAGGCTCCTGCCCTGTCCTGGAGCTCCACCAGCTCCAGCACTTCGGCCACCCGCTTGACGATGCCGGCCTTGGTCCAGCCCTCCAGCTCCAGGGGATAGGCCACGTTGCCCGCCACGGTGCGGGAGGCCAAAAGGTTGAAGTGCTGGAAGATCATGCCGATATGGCGGCGCTGAGCCCGGAGCTGCGAGGCCGTCAGGTCGTTGATGCTTTTTCCGTCCAGCAGCACCTGGCCGCTGGTGGGCTCCTCCAACCGGTTCACCATCCGGAGCAGCGTGGACTTGCCGGCCCCCGAGAGGCCTATGATGCCGAAGATCTCGCCGCCGCCGATGGTCAAATTTATGTCCGAAAGGGCCTCCAGGTCCTCTTCGCCCGGTCCTCCTGGGAAGACCTTTCGTATCCCCCTAATCTCTATGGTCATTGTTTGCCTCCCTGGTCCTTTCGCTGAAAATCCTTTCTCTCGCCGCCCCCTTTAAGGGGCTCAGAAATTCCTTCGAAACGCCATAACGAAAAACGCCGCCCTGTCTACGACAAGGCGGCGCTAAAATCTGGATTAGCCGGGTCTCCCCCTTATCGCTGTTAGCGGGACCACCTTATCCGGACCGGACAGGTTGGTGCAGGATCAACGAGCTAACTCTCTCCCCTGACTCTGGATAAAGACGACACTATTCAATTGGACGAGATGCTACCACGGCCTCGAAAAAAGCGCAAGGCCCAAAATGAAAATTTTTCTAATCACTTCGATTCACCATCGAAGTCGCCGTCCAAGAGGCCTCAGAACGTCCCGGCCCTTGGGACCACGGCGCCGCCGGGCTCAAGGCGCCGAAACCCTTCGCCTCTGGCCCCAGGACGTCACGAAAAGGGCGCCGAAGATCAGGGCGCAGCCGGTGATCTCCTGGATCGTGGGCCAGCTCTTGGTGGCCACCGAGGCGAAGGCCACGCCGAAGACTATTTCTACCGAGGCCATGAGACCCGCCACCGTGGCGGAGACCCGTCTCAGGGCCCCGTAATAGACACCGTAGCCCATCACCGACACCACCAGCACCGTGGCGGCGATCAGGGCCCAATGGCCCGGCGCGATGGTTCCCAGGTCGGACCAGCCCACCGTGACGGTTTTGTAAAGGCCGATCCAGAAGGAGCCGAAAAGGTGGCTGTAAAAGAGGAGCCCCATGGTGGAGACGCCGCCTCTGGTCACGGTGGCCCGGCCCCAGAGAGTCTGACCGGCGATGCCCAAAACGGCCCCGAAGCCGCACAGGACGCCGGTCAGCGAAAGGCCCCTGTCGATGCTCCAATCGGGCCCCATCACCGACGCCGTAACCCCGGCGGCCATCAGCGCCACTCCCAACAGGTCCCAGGAACTGGGCCGCTCGCCCGTCACAGCGGCGGAACAGAGGGCCGTCACGGCCGGGAAGCTGTAGTAGATCACCAAGGCAGTGGCCGCCGGGAGGTAGACCAGCGAAACCATGTATCCCAAGTAGGTACCCGTGGGAGCCAGCAGCGAAAAGAGGAACAGCGCCGGGATCTCTTTCCTTCGAAGCCGCAGCAGCTCCGGCGCAAAGATCTTCAACGCCGCGCCGAAGATGGCCGCCGATCCCAGGACACGGCAGAAAACCACCGTGACCATGTCCACGCCGCCCTGGTTCAAAATCTTCGCCGCCGGCGCGCTGATGGACCAAAAAAAGCCCGCCGCCGCCGCCATCGCCAGGCCCCAAAAGGGCCTATTCTCGGCCTGATCCACTGTCCCCACCTCCTAAGATCGGTCTCCACCAAGGCCCAAGGCCTGCCTAGGGCCTTCCTAGTCCTTTTGGTCCGTGCGCTCCAGGACCTGGCCGAAGACCATAGTCCTTCTCCTCTGGCCGTTGGGTTTCATCACCACGATCAATTGCCTTGTCTCCTCTTGTCTATGGTCCTATGGCCGGGGCATCGAGGGATCAGGAGATTCCGGCGGCCCGGCCGATGCGGTCCCGCAGGGCCCGGCCGATTCCCTCCTCGGGAGGCCACTGGGCCACTATTAACAGGCCCTCCTTTTCCAGTTCCCGCAGGGCGCTGAAAAGCCCCCGTCCGTAGGCTTCCAGACTATCGAAGCGGATCTGCCGCCGGGGCTGCCGGGGCGGCTCCTGGAGGCCCAAGTACACGAAGGGCCCTTCCACGGTCCAGGGCCCCTGGGGATTCCATAGGGCCATGGCCGAACGGGGCGCGTAATGGCGGTACCTGGTGCCGGGGGAACGGCGGAGCTCCAGGGCTCCCTCGGGCAGCGCCACGGGGCCCAGAAAGTCCTGAAGCTCTTCCAGCGAGACGCCGCCGGGGCGCAATAGCACCGGCACGGGGGCCGTCAGGTCCAGCACCGTGGACTCTAGGCCCACCCGGCAGGGGCCGGCGTCGAGAACCATCGCCAGGCCGTCGCCCAGCTCCTGGGCCACCGTCGGGCCGTCGGTGGGGCTGGGGCGGCCGCTTCTGTTGGCGCTGGGCCCCGCCACGGGGACGCCACAGGCCTCCAGAAAGGCCAGGGCCACGGGATGGTCGGGCATGCGGCACCCCACGGTGTCCAAGCCACCCCGGGGCTCCGGCGGCACGCAATCCCGGGCCGGCAGCACCAGCGTGAGAGGCCCCGGCCAGAACCTGGCCATGACGGTCCGGGCCCGACGGTCCACCACGGCGGCGGACCCCACCGCCTCGGGAGAGGGGAAATGGAGTATCAACGGGTTGTCGGAGGGCCGGCCCTTGGCGGCATAGATCCTCTTGACGGCCTGGCCGTCCAGGCCGTTGGCCCCCAGGCCGTAGACCGTCTCGGTTGGGAAGGCCACCAGCTGGCCCTGCTGGATCAGCCGGGCCGCCTCTTCGATCAGGGCTCTGTCGGGATTCCAGAGGTCCACCGGGACCACTTTAGCCATGACTGAAGGCGCCTCCTTCGAAGGTAGCCAAAAATTCCCGCCGGAACTGGGGGAACTGGCCGTCGATGATGGCCTGGCGGGCCCGGGCCATCAGCTGGACCAGAAAATAGACGTTGTGATAGCTGCACATCCGGGCCGCCAGGATCTCGCCGCAGCGGTAAAGGTGCCGCAGATAGGCCCTGGTGAAGGTGCGGCAGCAGTAGCAGTCGCACTGATAGTCCAGGGGCCCGAAATCCTCGGTGAACTGGCTGTGCTTGAGGTTGTACTTCCCTTGGGCCGTGAAGACCGTGCCGGTGCGGCCGTTGCGGGTCGGCAGGACGCAATCGAACATGTCCACGCCCCGGGCCACGCCCTCCACCAGATTGGCCGGATGGCCCACGCCCATGAGGTACCTGGGCTTCTGGGCCGGCATGTGGGCCATCAGGCTTTCCAAACAGCGGTACATCTCACCGTGGCTTTCGCCCACCGACAGGCCGCCGATGCCGTAGCCAGGGAAGTCCAGCTCCGCCAGCTCCTGGGCGCAGCGCTGCCGCAGGTCCTCGAAGAGCCCCCCCTGGACGATGCCGAACAGAGCCTGATCGCTCCGGCCGTGAGCGGCCTTGCAGCGCCTGGCCCAGCGGATAGTGCGCTCCACCGCCTCCTGAGCCTCCTGGCGGCTGCAGGGCAGATGAAGGCACTGGTCGAAGCACATGGCTATGTCGCTGCCCAGCTTTTCCTGGATTGCCGTGGCCCGTTCTGGCGTCATCATGTGTCGGGAGCCGTCCAGGTGGGAGCGGAACTCCACGCCGTCGTCCTTGATGGTGTTGATCTTGGCCAGTGAGAAGACCTGAAAACCGCCGCTGTCGGTCAGTATGGGCCGGTCCCAGTTCATGAAGCGGTGGAGGCCGCCGGCCCTTTCCACCAGCCCGGCGCCGGGCCGCAAAAAGAGGTGGTAGGTGTTGGACAGCAGGATTTTCACGTCCATCTGCCGCAGCTCGTCGGGCGTCAGGGCCTTGACTGTGGCCAGGGTACCCACGGGCATGAACACCGGCGTGGGGATGACGCCGTGGGGCGTGATGAACTCCCCGGCCCGGGCCCTCGTCTCGGGGCATTGGGCGATCAGCCGAAACTGGAACATCCTAGGCCTCCCAGCCGAAAAGGTCCCCACAGTTGCGCCAGGCCTGGGCGATCAGGTCCTCCAGAGGGACCTGCTTCACCTCGGCCAGCCGCTGGTAGACCAGAGGCACCCAGGAGGGCCGGTTGACCTTGCCCCGGTAGGGCTTGGGCGCCATCCAGGGCGAATCGGTCTCGCAGATCAGCGACCCCAGCGGTATCTGGGCCACCAGGTCCCTGAAGGGCTGGGCCTTGGTGAAGGTCACCACGCCGGTGATGCCCAGGTACCATCCCCGTTCCAGGGCTTTCTTGGCGTCCTCCAGGTCACCTGAAAAGCAGTGGAGCACCGCCTTTTTGGGCTCCGCCCGGCTAACGATCTCCCAGAAATCGCCGAAGGCCTCCCTAACGTGGAAGATCACCGGCTTGTCAAGGCTCCGGGCCAGATGGAGCTGCTCTTCCAAGACCTGGCGCTGCACCTCCCGGGGCGACAGGTCGTAGTGGTAATCCAGGCCTATTTCTCCTATGGCCGAGACTCCTTCCGACGCTGCCAGGACCTTCAACTCCTCCGGCAATCCACCGGAGGCGTCCTTGGCCTCGTGGGGGTGGATCCCGGCGGCGGCGTAGAGCTCCACCGGACCGGAACGGCCCCTGAGAGCCAGGGCCTCCTGGCTATCAGCCAAGGTGCTGCCCACCACCATGAGCCGCTCCACGCCGGCCTCCTGGCAGCGCTGAAGCTCTTCGCCGATAGTGCCCCGCAGTTCCGGGGAATTGAGATGACAATGGCTGTCCACGTAGTTCATAGGTTCTCCTTTTGCTCCCCGTCGGGAGCCTGAGGGGGCCGGAAAGGTGCCCCCAGTCATAAATTTTTTCGCTAGAGCCGTTACGGGGCCATTATAGCAAAGAGGCCGCGGGAAAGCGGCGGGACCGAAGCGGCCTCCATCCTGGCCAATGTAGCCAAAGCCTTGCAGGACCTACACCCCTTGATTCGATACCACATATACAGCGGCGACGGGGAACGGATCGCGGAACGGCTGGACAAGGGGCTCATAGATTTTGGCCTTCTGGTGGAGCCCTTTGACATCGGGAAATACGATTACCTGCGGCTGCCCGTAAAGGACCGCTGGGGCCTGTTGATGCGAAAGGACAGCCCGCTGGCGGAAAAGGACCGGTTCGCCGCCGGGGACCTGTGGGATCAGCCCCTGATCATCTCCCGCCAGGCCTCCATCGACGACGAAATGTTCGCCTGGCTTGGGCGGGACCTGTCGAAATTGAACGTGGTGGCCACCTACGACTTGGTCTGCAACGCATCGCGCTTCGTGAAAATGGGCCTGGGATACGCCATTACGCTGGACGGGCTGATCAACACCACGGGCCGCAGCGAGCTGTGCTTCAGGCCCCTCTATCCAGCCCTGGAAGCGGGGCTGTGCATAGTCTGGAAAAAGTATCAAGTCTTCTCGAGGGCGGCGGAGCAGTTTTTGAAGCAGCTCCAGTTCGAGTTCGCTCCAGACGCATAAAAATCAAATTTTCCCGCCGCTATAAAAGGGGGAGCAGGGCCGCCATGGCTCTGCTCCCTCTTGATTCATTTTATTTTCCTGGCCTAGGACCCTGGGGCCTTTAATGGACCCGGCTGCCCAGGGGGATGTCCTCCACCGGCGCCAACAGCGACAGCTTCT
>CAZNRB010000100.1:0-5841 GCA_964575405.1 uncultured Synergistaceae bacterium
TCCGCATCGAGCCCATGACCAGCGACGGCAAGGTGGTAATCCCCCTGAGCGAGCGTATCGCCGGCAGGACTTCCCTGGAGGACGTGACCGATCCCCAGACCGGCGAGCTGATAGTGGCCGAAAACGAGCTGATCGATCGCGCTGCCGCCCAGAGGATCGAAGATACGGGACGGGGCTACGTTTGGGTCCGGAGCCCCCTGAGCTGCGAGGCCCCCTACGGCATCTGCCAAAAGTGCTACGGCATCGACCTGGCCACCCGTAGAATGGTCAACATCGGCGAGGCCGTAGGCGTCGTGGCGGCCCAGTCCATCGGCGAACCCGGCACCCAGCTGACCATGCGGACCTTCCACACCGGCGGCGTGCGTATCTCTGGAGAGGACATCACCCAAGGCCTTCCGAGGATCGAGCAGCTCTTCGAGGTGCGGCGCCCCAAAAAGGTGGCCATCCTCTCGGGCGTGGACGGCAAAGTGGCCGAGATCCGAGAGCTGGAGGGCAAGCGCAAGGTCATCCTGGAGGGCACCGTGCCCGAAAGCGGCCAGGAGCAGAAGGTGACCTACAGCATCCCCGCTTCCCAGAACCTGTTGGTGGAAGAGGGCCAGGAGATCAGAGCCGACACGTTGCTCACCGACGGTTATCTGGATCCCCAGCAGCTTTTGGAGGTCCAGGGCCAAGAGGCGGTGCAGAAGTACCTGGTGGACAGCATCCAGGAAGTCTACCGGTCCCAGGGCGTGTCGATCAACAACAAGCACATCGAGGTGATCCTGCGCAAGGTGGCCCCCATCAACAGGCTGCGGGTCATCGACGAAGGCGACACCTCTCTGGTGGCCGGAGATCTGGTGTGGACCGCCAACGTGGAGCGAGAGGTGGCCGAACTGGAGCGGGAAAACCAGCGTAGCCTCGACGAGGCCACCAGAAACCTCAGCGGCAAGGTGTTCATCGGCGCCCAGGGCACCGTGAAGAGCCTCAACGTGGCCGAAGTGAAAGACACCGTAGCCGACGCCGCCCTGATCCAAAGTCTCATGGAGCCAGGCCAGGCCGTAACGGAGCTTTTCTTCTCCGACGACGAAGGCCCCCTGAAGGTGATAGTCGGAGAGGCCTCGTTCCGCAAGGAAATGAAGGGCTACGAGCTGGTGGAGCCCTTCGAGAAAAAGGGCAAGAGCCTTGCCGCCGGCGAAGAGCTCAGCCTGGCCCAGCTTTCGGTCATAACCTCCTGCGAGCCCCAGCCCCTGCTATTCCGCGACGTGGAGAGACTGCGCAAACTGATCGACGTTAGCTATCTGGCCTCCGACGTGCTGGGTCCCGAAGGCCTCATAGCCCGGGCTGACCAGCCCGTTACCGCCGAAGTGGTCGAAGCCATCCGCAGCAGCGCCGTGGGCTCTATCAAGATCTGGAAGACCGTGGAGCAGCTTGAGATCGCCGACGCGCTGCAGGAAAAGCTCATCAACCGCATTTGGGGCAAGGGCCTCAGGATGGTCATCGACGCCGACGGCGAGGCCCAGGCCAACAGCAGCAAAGTCGTCGACGGATCCATCGTTCGAGGCCTGGTGGACGGCACTCTTCAAGGCGTGGCCTTCGAAGACGAAGAGGATTCCCACCTGACCAGGGAAGGAGCTCTCCAGGAAGTTTTGGCCGATCGGGCCTACGGAAAGATCCTGCTGGAGCCAGTGGTGAACTCCCACGGTGAAGTGCTGGTCAAAGCCGGCACGGAGATCAAAAATCCCCAGATCGACCTGATGGTCCAGGCCGATGTGAAGTCCCTGGCTCTGCGGCCCGTCTTCGCCCAAAGCGAGACGCTGAACTTGATCTCTCGGGTGTCCTTCGTCCGAAAGCTCCGGGTCGGGCCGGTGTGCCGGAAGTTCATCCACGGCATCACCAAGGCCGCCTTGGCCACTGAGAGCTTCCTCAGCGCCGCGTCGTTCCAGCAGACTGCCCAGATCCTGGCGGGCGCTGCCGTGCGCAGCCAGGTGGACCACCTGATGGGATTGAAGGAGAATGTGATCATCGGCCATCTGATCCCTGCCGGAACCGGCATCGAGCGATTCCAGGGCATCTCGGTGACCGAGAAGAATTCGCTCCATCTCGATGGCCTGACCTCGGAAGAGGGATCCGAAGAGAATCCTTCCGAAGAGCCTCAGGAGGGCATTTCTGAGCTTCAGCCCCAGGATCCTGCCGAGGGCCTGGAGGTTTCCGACGGCCAAGGCCAGGAGCAAGAAGAGGCGGCTTCGGTAGAGGACTTGCCGGAGGGTAGCCTTGAGGCCCCAGAGCCTTCCGAAGAGGAGGACCAATAAACAGCGGTTTATATGGACGGATAAGCTTACAAAAATAGTTTCCTGTTATCCCTTTTTCTTCTGATTTTTTTATCGCTTCCCGGCGAAGTTTTTGGGCTCAAAAGCCGCCGGAGGCCCTAAAAGGAGGGAGAAAGCCCAACGGGGTGCGCCCACGGCTTGACAGCGGCGCACCCCGTTGATATGATTCCTTGGTGTCTTTCGTGCTGGAGGTTGTCTAATGTCCTTATCCCGGTTGTCGGAGAATCCCAGAGTTGTCGGTCTCAAGGCTGTAAAGCGGGGGATCCTCAAGGGGATCGTCACAGAACTCTTTGTGGCCTGCGACGCCGAACCGGATCTGTTGCTCCAGGTCAAGTCTCTGGCGAAGGAACGACTCCTGCCGGTGAACGATGATTTCACCATGCAGGAGATCGGACGCGCCTGCGCGATTGAACGGAAGGCAGCAGTGGCCGCCATAGTGGCGCGTCAGCTTAGCCAGACTTAAGATCTTTAGGAAGGAGGAAACAGTGTGCCAACGATTAATCAGCTTGTGCGCAAGGGACGCAGCGAGGTAGTTTCGAAGTCCGACTCTCCTGCCCTGCAGAACTGCCCCGCTCGCCGTGGAGTCTGCACCCGAGTCTACACGGTGACGCCCAAGAAGCCCAACTCGGCCCTTCGTAAGGTAGCCCGTGTGCGCCTTACCAACGGGATCGAGGTCACCTCTTACATCCCCGGAATCGGTCATAACCTGCAGGAGCACTCGGTGGTGCTTGTTCGGGGCGGCCGCGTGAAGGACCTTCCCGGCGTGCGGTACCACATCATCCGCGGAACCCTTGACTGCGGCGGCGTGGCCGACCGCAAGCGGAGCCGCTCCAAGTACGGCGCCCGCCGTCCCAAGAAGTAGAATTTAAGGAGGGAATTTCATGCCGCGAAAAGGGCATGTGAGAAAACGGGAGACCATCGCCGATGCAACCTACGGCAGCACGGTGATTACCAAGTTTATCAACACTCTGATGCTCGACGGCAAGAAGAGCATCGCCGAGGGAATCATGTACCAGGCCTTGGAAAAGGCCTCGGATAAGCTTAACGTGGAGCCCCTGGTGCTCTTTGAGAAGGCCATGGAGAACGTAAAGCCCCTAGTGGAAGTGAAGTCCCGCCGCGTCGGCGGTGCCACCTATCAGGTGCCCGTAGAGGTGGCGCCGGCCCGGGCTCAGGCCCTGGCGATCCGCTGGATCATCTCCTACGCTCGGTCCAAGAAGGGCATGCCCATGGCGGAGCGCCTGGCTCGGGAGCTGATGGACGCCTACAACAACGAAGGCAGTTCCGTCAAGAAGCGCGAAGATACCCACAGGATGGCCGAAGCCAACCGCGCTTTCGCTCATTACCGCTGGTAGTATCATCAGGTGACTTGTGATGCTGAGCGATGATCTGCACTTAATTCGCAATATCGGAATTGCCGCCCATATCGATGCCGGCAAGACGACTACCACTGAGCGCATCCTGTACTACACCGGCGTGAACTACAAAATCGGCGAGACCCACGAGGGCACCGCTACCATGGACTGGATGGAACAGGAGCGGGAGCGGGGGATCACCATCACCTCGGCGGCCATAACCTGTAAGTGGAAGGATTGCTGGATCAATATAATTGATACGCCCGGCCACGTGGATTTTACCGTTGAAGTGGAGCGGTCCATGCGGGTCCTCGATGGGGCCATTTCGGTGTTCTGCGCCGTAGGCGGCGTGGAACCCCAGTCCGAGACCGTGTGGCGTCAGGCCGATAAGTACCGGGTTCCTCGGGTCGCCTTCGTGAATAAGATGGACCGGGTGGGGGCCAATTTCTTGAGCGTAGTGGAGCAGATCCACGACAAGCTCGGCGCCCGGCCGGTTCCTATGGTGCTCCCCATCGGATCGGAAGACACCTTTTCCGGCGTGGTAGACCTTCTGAAGATGAAGGCCCTGGTCTACATCGACGACCTGGGGTCCCATCCCGAGGAGCGGGATATTCCCGCCGATATGATCGACGAGGCCACGCTGTACCGGGATCAGATGATCGAATCCCTGGGCGACGTGGACGAGGAGATCATGGAGCTCTACCTGGAGGGCAAAGAACCCACGGTGGAGCAGCTCAAGGCCGCCATCCGGCGCAACACCATCGCCTTGAAAATAGTGCCCTGCTACTGCGGATCGGCCTTTAAGAACAAGGGCGTTCAGCCCGTTTTGGACGCCGTGATCGACTACCTGCCGAGTCCTCTGGATCTGCCCCCTGTGGAGGGCACGGACCCCGACGACGAGAGCAAGATTCTGGAGCGCCACGCCGACGTCAAGGAGCCCTTCGCGGGGTTGGCCTTCAAGATCGCCGTGGATCCCTTCGTGGGCCGTCTGACCTTCTGCCGGATCTACTCGGGGGCGCTGCGCACCGGCGACAGCCTCTACAACCCCACAAGCCGCAAGAAAGAGCGCATCGGCCGGATCCTGCTGATGCACTCCAACAAGCGCTCCGATATCGAAGAGGCCGGCGCCGGCATGATCGTGGCCTTCCCCAGCCTCAAGGCCACCCGCACCGGCGACACCCTCTGCGACGAAAAGGCCCCCGTGGTCCTGGAAAGCCTCACCTTCCCCGAACCGGTGATCTCGCTGGCCATTGAACCGGCCACCACCGGCGACAAGGACAAGCTCTCCAAGGGCCTCTCCGCCCTGGCCGAGGAGGATCCCACCTTCAAGGTTCGCAACGACGAGGAGACGGGCCAGACCATCATCTCTGGCATGGGCGAGCTCCATCTGGACATCATCGTGGACCGTCTGCGCCGGGAGTTCGGCGTGGGCGTCAACGTGGGCCGTCCCCAGGTGTCCTACCGGGAGGCCATCTTCGACCGCGTCGAGAACGTGCAGGGCAAGTTCGTCCGCCAGAGCGGCGGCCGAGGGCAGTACGGCGACGTGGTCATCAACATGGAGCCCCTGGAGGACGGAGCTTCGGGCTTCGTCTTCGAGGACAAGATCGTCGGCGGCGTGATCCCTCGGGAGTACATCCCCGCCTGCGAGAAGGGCTTCGAGGAGGCCATGAATTCCGGCGTCCTGGGCGGGTTCCCCGTCATCGGCGTCAAGGTCGAGCTAGTCTACGGCAGCTACCACGACGTGGACAGTTCCGAAATGGCCTTCAAAATCGCCGCCTCCATGGCCTTTAAGGAAGCCATGAAAAAGGCCCGTCCCACGCTGATGGAGCCTATCATGGCCGTGGAAGTGGTGACCCCCGAGGAATACGTGGGCGACGTGATGGGCGACCTGTCGTCCCGCCGGGGCCGCGTAGAGGGCATGGAGATGAGGGCCAACGCCCGGGCCATCAAGGCCTTCGTCCCTCTGGGCGAGATGTTCGGCTACGCTACCGATGTCCGGAGCAAGACTTCAGGGCGGGCCACCTACACCATGCAGTTCGACCACTATGAGCCGGTTCCGGCCAGCGTGGCAGAGACGATCCTCAAGAAGTAAGGCTTCTTGGGCTACTCCTTAAGGAGGACTTCTAGTTATGGCAAAAGAGAAATTTGAGCGCTCGAAACCGCACCTGAACATAGGAACAATA
>CAZNRB010000101.1:0-5772 GCA_964575405.1 uncultured Synergistaceae bacterium
ACCAGATCGGCAAACCACTGTTCGTTCTGTACCTTGGTAAATTCAGCCACAAGACGCAGGGCCTGAAGGGGGCGGCTGGCAGCGACAGAAAGAGACAGCTCCACCAAATCGTGACTGTAGTCCCGCTCTTTCAGCTGAACTAAGCTGCGCTGATATATGAAATCGGCCAAATCCTTGCGAGTCCCTTCCTCAACTTCTAAGTCATCGGCAATGGAACTTACCATGGCGCCAAGGTCCAGATCGATTTCCAGTCCCCACAGAATCTCATTGATGCAGCGAATAGCCCTGCGCAGTCCATAGGGATCCTGGGATCCTGTGGGCTGAAAGCCAATCTTATAAGCACTGACCAAGTTAAAAAGCCGTTCCGACAAACCTACTACTGCGCCCAAAATATCGGAAGGCAGCTTATCTCCGGCAAAGCGGGGCAAATACTGGTCTTCCAACGCCTGGGCGACTCTGGGGTCTTCTCCGTTTTTCAGCGCATAGGCTCTACCCATAACGCCTTGAAGTTCAGTAAACTCGCATACCATAGAGGATATCAAGTCGGCTTTGGAAAGATAGGCCGCGCGCTCTGCCAAGGGAATTTCCTTTTGCAATCCCAGAAGTTCGCAAATGCGCCTGGAGAATTTCATCATCCAGGTCACCTTATCGTATAGGGAGCCAAGTTTTTCTTGGTAGACCACCTTTTTCAACGAGTCCACCAGCGAAGACAGAGGCTTTTTTAGATCCTCCTGCCAGAAAAACCGAGCGTCTTCCAAGCGGGCGCGGAGGACTCGCTCGTTGCCTTCCCTGATAAGGTTCATATTTACGGAGCGATTATTGCTTACGCCAACAAAATAGGGCATCAGGTTGTCGTTGCGGTCTTTGACGGCGAAATATTTCTGATTGTCCTTCATAGAGGTGACCAACACCTCTTCGGGAATCTCCAGGTATTTCTTATCAAAGGAACCGTAAAAGGGCACGGGGCATTCCACCAGATAGAGATTTTCCTCTATCAGTTCGGGGTCCAAATCGACGATGCCGCCCAAATCTTTCTCCAGATCTTTGATGGAAGCGACCATCATCTCTTGGCGCTTCCTTTGATCCACAATCACGTCGTTATCGTACATAGCGGCCATATACTGATCGGCGCTCTTGATCTCCAGATTGCGGGCCCCCATGAAACGATGGCCGTGGCTCATCCTTCCGCTCTTTAATCCGTTAAGCTCGAACTCCACGATGTCATCACCCAAAAGGCAAAGGATCCAACGAATTGGCCGGGCAAAACGCACCGTCGTATCGTTCCAGAACATGTTTTGGGGGAACACTAGGCTGGAAATAATGCGCGCCATGATCTCCGGCAACAAGGCGTTGACGGGCTCGCCTTTTTTGCAGATCACCGCATAGGCGTAATCGACGCCGTTGAGGGTGCGCATTTCCAGGGATTCCACAGGGACGCCCTTGCTCTTAGCAAAGCCCTCGGCTGCCTTTGTGGGAATGCCTGTAGCGTCAAAAGAAGATTTCCAAGCCGGCCCTTTATAGGATTCTTCCAGATCCTGCTGGCGCTCTTCCACCCCGTGAATTGACAGCACCAGACGACGGGGCGTTCCCATAGTCTCGATTGCACCGTGGCCGATGCGCTCCTTTTCAAATTCCTCTTTAGCGCGGTCGTAAATGTCTTCCAGCGCCTTGTTCATAAAACGAGAAGGAATTTCTTCCGTGCCAATTTCAAGGATCAGGTTTTTCTCCATGAGTGACCTTCCTCCTAAAACTTGTTCATCAAGGGATGGCCCATTTGTGCCCGCTGCTTTTCATAGCCGGCACAGCACATCGACGCCAACGAACGAATCCTGGAGATGTAGCCGGTGCGCTGGGTCACGCTGATAGCGCCTCGAGCGTCCAAAAGATTAAAGGCATGGGAGCATTTCAGGGCACAATCCCAAGCAGGCATGATCAGTCCCTGGTCTACCATTTGGCCGCACTCTTTTTCGTACATAGAAAATATCTGAGACAGCATCTCCACATCGGCCTTTTCAAAATTATAGACAGAGTTCTCCACCTCTCCCTGGTGATGCACGTCGCCGTAGGTGATGGTCTGATTCCATTTGAGGTCGTAGACGCTGTCCACTTTTTGAACGAACATAGCTATGCGCTCGATGCCGTAGGTGATCTCGGCAGGCACTGAGACCATATCCACTCCGCCTACCTGCTGAAAATAGGTGAACTGGGTCACCTCCATGCCGTCTAGCCAGACCTCCCAGCCGAGGCCCCAGGCGCCGATGGCGGCCGATTCCCAGTCGTCCTCCACAAATCTGATATCGTGCTCTCTGGGATCGATTCCCAGAGCAGCCAAACTGCCGAGGTAGAGGTCCTGGACGTTCTCCGGAGCTGGCTTCAATATCACCTGATACTGGTAATAGTGCTGCAGCCGGTTGGGATTTTCTCCGTAACGGCCGTCTGCGGGACGTCTGGAAGGCTCTACATAGGCCACTTTCCACGGCTCAGGGCCGATAACCCGCAAAGAAGTGGCCGGATTCATAGTGCCGGCTCCCTTTTCGATGTCATAGGGTTGCTGGATCACGCAGCCCTGATCGGCCCAGTAGCGCTCTAACCTGAAAATAATATCCTGAAAATTCATCTCTATAGACCTCCCAATCTACCGGAATCCCCTAGGCCCTCGGATACCCTCGGATAGGTTTTCTGGTATGCCGATGCATAGTATTTTAACGATAACTTTCTAGACTTTTCAACAGACAGTTCGATAAATTTTTGCTCTGGTCCCTAAGTTCCTGGGATTCAAAATCAGAAACCTGCAAAAAACGCGGGGCCATTACGTAGGGAGCGATCCTGTCCAGCACAAGAGGAATTCCGCCATCGCCGGAGCAATCTCGACAAAGCAACCCGTCGCCGATAAAAAATCCCCTTCCTTCCAGAGGGGCGCCACAGCTAACGCAATGCATAAGATCGGGAGCGCTACCCCAGCTCTGGAGCCATTTCCACAGAAATCTGGCTTGAATCGCTTCCGTACCTACGCCTTTTTGCAGAGCCCTGAGGGCCCAATAAAACAGGGCCAGCAAATCGTCATAGGGATATTTTTCTATAAGAAATCTATCGAGCCACCTAGCCCATCGCAAGGCCATTATCATCGCCGAAGGACGGGATCGGAGAGACCAAAAGTCTTCCTGGACCTCAGCTTCTTTCATGTAGATGCCTTTAGGGGATTGATAAAGCTGATAGGTCCCCCACACCAAAGGCTCCGTAGCTCCGCCAAAGCGAAAGGTCCCCCTGCCGGCCCCGGGAAGCCGAGCCCAGAGAAGGCCTAACTTTTTCAGAAAAAGCCGAATGGAAAGGCTGCCCTCAGAGGAGATTTGTCGTATCACCACCACGCCTGTACACTTTAAGAAACGTTGTTGAGGCGGATCTGGAAAGACTATTCCCCGTAGCCTAATTTCTTCAGTTCCCGTTCGGAATCTCTCCATCCCTTGTTATTGCTAGCATGCGCCGCCGATGTAGTAGCCACTCAAGAGCCAACAGCAGGATATTCAGCAATGAGCCCCATTTTCGCAATTGTGTCCAAAGGAGGGGACAATCATGCAAGATGCTGTAATCCAGTTCGAGGCGACAACCCGGCAAGAATCCCCATTGGAGACGCTGGAGACGTTCCTGACATTTAAGCGGGCTATGGGTCTGAGAGAGCCCACTATCACGGGCTACCAAAAGACCATCAAGGCCTTCTTTCGGCGCTATCCCATGGCCTGGAGCTCGCCTGAAGTCATGCGGAGCGCCGTTGTGGAGTGGCTCTCTGACGATATATCAGCGGGCTTCTATAACCTCCGACTTATTTTTTTGCGGGCCTTTTGGGATTGGTGCGTCGAGGAACAGCTGCAACCAGAATCTCCCAATCCCTTTCGAGGATTCAAGGGCAAACCGACCCCGGGGCGCTTTCTAGACATCGACGCCAATAGGGTGAAAGCTCTTTTAGAGAGGCCCGACCGATCGACCTGGGTGGGTCTTCGAGATTATACCTTAATTTTATTCACTCTGGACACCGCCGTCCGGCCCAATGAGGCCCTCCACTTGGTCCTTGGGGACTTTAACCTTACGTCTCTCTGTGTCACCATCCCAGCCAACATTGCCAAGACTAAGGAATCAAGAATCGTGCCTTTTTCTGAGCCAACCCGTCAGGCCCTGAACGCGTTCCTGAAAGTCCGGCCCAGCGAATGGGATAACGATGTACCAGTATTCGCCTCTGAGAGGGGCACTCCTCTGGGCACCACCTCATGGGGCCAAAGGCTGAAGAAATACCGCCTACAAGATGGGACCATCTTCAAGACCTACGATCTGCGGCACGCCTCTTGTACTCTACACTTGCGGGCTGGCATGACCGGGGAGGCTCTCCAGCGCCTCATGGGGCACCGTGGCCCAGAAATGACACAGCGGTATATTCACCTTACAACCGATGACCTAAAGGAACAGCAGGCCTTGACTTCTCCTGTGCAGAGGCTTGTTCCCATGGTCAAGAAGGCCCGGAGAAAAATTCAATAGGTAGCCACCGACTGGGGCCGGAAATACCCCGATAAAAATAACCCCCTTGGAGCTGTTGCAACGAGGACGCTCGTTAACTCCAAGGGGGATGAGATAGCTAGATTATAGGCGGGATAGCCGTGCAGCGCAAGTTGGTTGTATATATTCACTCCAGGCTTCTTAATTAAGCCCTCCTGCGCTCCAAAGGCAAAATATTCAGACATTAGCGAGGAAATAAAAAAAGAGGGCCGCGCAATGCGGCCCCTAGTTGTTGTATACCCAAACGCCTATGCCGGTTCCTAAGAGCACCCATAGAAGCGCCTGATTCCGGCCGATTTCCCGCTGCCGTTGGCCGTCGACTATCAGGGAGGCCTTAAGCTCTGCAATTGCCGACTGTAGCGTCTCCCCTTCGGCGTCTACGGCGTCTTTGAGCTCCACATAGGCGGTTTCCCAGGCCTCTCGATCTCTCTCGGCCTGGCTCCAGGCCGTGGCCACGTCTTGGCCGTATTCCACGGGCATCCAGTAGCCGTCAGCTGGGGCGGGGTCGCCGGCCTTGATAACTTTTAAGCCATCAATTTCCGCCTTTGCGGTCCCGATAGCTAGCGACCAGGCCGTCCAGAATATCCAAAACAGCCTCCGCCACCACGGTCTCCACATCGGTTGCCACCTCCTTCTGGACGGTGTTATCGATCTTTTTTGCCGTCTTTTGCAGCGTGCGGACAGACTTCTGCGCCGTGCTGGCCCTCTGGGTCTGGGTGCTGCCGCCCTTGATCTTGCTTAAAAACAGAGTCCCCAGGGTCCCGCCGATTCCCACTGCTATCAGTCCCAGTATAGTTTTTACCCATTCCACGGGCCTCAATCCTTTCCAGCTCTGCCTTGGCCCTATCAATGTATTCACTTTGCGGGCATGCGTTGGTGTTGTGCAGCCATTTATAGAGACGGCAACTTACCCCACCCCAGAAGATGACAAATCCCAGTAATAGACCCTGGTAGGAAACGTCTAAAATGCTGCCTCCGGCGTAGCCTGCCATGCTGACACAGACGACACGCCATTCTATGGACAGGCCCGTTGTCTCCAGGAGTATATTAGATAGCGCCCCTACGACCCCGGCTGATACTATCCCGACGCTGAAATCCCACCAGGAAAATACCTCCGGGCGATGATGCCGAAGGGCTCTTATAGCCTGCATCCCGCCTCCGACGCTTGCGCCCATGATGCCTATTGCGAGTAGATCCTTGGCGCTACGCTCATCTATAGCCGCCCCCTCC
>CAZNRB010000102.1:0-5762 GCA_964575405.1 uncultured Synergistaceae bacterium
TTCTTGTTGGGCACGTGGATCGCCCGTTTCTCGGCGGCCAGAGCGGCCTCGCGGAGGGCTTCGGCGACGGTGGGGTGGCTGTGGATGGTGTCGATCAGCTCCTCCAGGGTAGCCTCCAGACGAAGGGCCAGCGCGGCCTCCTGGATGAGATCCGTGGCCCTATCGCCCAGGATGTGGACGCCCAGAATCTCGCCGTACTGAGCTCCGGCCACGACCTTGACCATGCCCTGGGTAGCGCCAGCGATGAGGCTCTTGCCGTTGGCGCCGGTGGGGAACCGCCCGACCTTGTAGTCGATGCCCAGCTCCTGGCAGCGCTCCTCGGTGAAGCCCACACAGGCGAACTCGGGACCGATGTAGACGCAGCTGGGGCTGGCGGCGGCGTTGAAGGTGGCGTTGCCGCCCAGGGCGTTCTCAGCCGCGGCCTCGCCCATGGCGCTGGCGGTGTGGGCCAACATGAGCTTGCCGTTGCAGTCGCCGATGGCGTAGACGCCGGGGACGTTGGTCTCCAGCCTGTCGTCGGTCTGGATATAGCCCCTTTGGGAGGCGATGCCGGCAGCCTCCAGGTTCAGCCCAGCCGTGTTGGGGCCCCGGCCCACGCAGACCAGGACTTTTTCCGCCGAGATGACCCGCTCGCCGGTGGGGGTCTTTATCTTGACGTCGGCACCCGAGGCGGTGTCGGTCACCGACTGGACCGCCGACTCGGTCAGGATCTCCATGCCCTGGGCCTCCAGCTGGCTGCGCAACATAGCCGTCAGTTCCGGATCCATAAGAGGAAGCAGTTTGGGCAGCATCTCCACGACGGTGACCTTGGTGCCGAAACGCTGGTAGGCGCTGCCCAGCTCGATGCCGATGACGCCGCCGCCGATGACCAGCAGGCTCTCGGGGACGTGGTCCAGCGCCAGGGCTCCCGTGGAGTCGATGCAGGCCTTGGAGCCCTTGACGCCAGGGATGCCGGGGATGATCGGGAAGGATCCCGTGGCGATGATGATCCTGTCGGCCGTCAAGGTCTTACCGCCGACGGAGACGGTCTTGGGACCGGTAAACTGGGCTTCGCCGTTGACCACGGTGATCTTGTTGGCACGCATCAGGCCGCTGACGCCGCTCACCAGTTTGTCGATGACGCTCTGGCGATTGGCCTGGACCTTTTTCCAATCCAGTGCCACATCGCGGCCCACCACACCGAGCTCCTCGGAGTGGGTCGCTAGCTCGTAGACCTCGGCGGAGTGGAGCAACGCCTTGGTGGGGATGCAGCCGCAGTTCAAGCAGGTGCCGCCGATTTTGTCCTTTTCCACGAGGGTGACCTTGGCGCCCAGCTGGGCCGCCCGAATGGCAGCGACGTAACCTCCCGGACCACCGCCGATGACCAGGACGGTCTTTTCACCGGACTCGGAGGTCTTCTGCTCTGGGGCCTTTTCTGGAGCCGGAGCCGAGGCCGGCGCGTCAGGCAGGGCCTCGCCGGGTTCACCTATCACGGCGATCTTCTCAAGGCACTTCACCGTGGATCCGGCGTCGGCGTAGATCTTCAACAGGGTGCCCGAAGCCGAGGACTCGATGGTGTTGGTCAGCTTATCGGTCTCCACCTCGAAGAGTTTTTCCCCTTCCTGGACGGTGTCGCCCTCTTTTTTCAGCCACTGGCTGACGGTGCCCTCGGTCATGGTCAGGCCCAACTTGGGCATCACTATTTCTTTCATGGCGTCCTCTCCTTTAGGCCAGCAACAGCGATGGCTTTTCCATCAGCTTCTTGACGCGCTGCAGGAATTCTGCCGCCACGGAGCCGTCGACGACGCGATGGTCCGCCGTGAGGGAAAGGTTCATAATGGGGCGAACGCAGATTTCGCCGTTCACCACCACGGCCTTGTCCTCCATGGTGTTCACGCCCAAAATGGCCACCTCAGGCTGGTTGATGATCGGCGAGAAGCTCTCGACGCCGTACATGCCCAGGTTGGTGATGGTGAAGGTGCCGCCGGTGAGCCTGTCCATGGGCAAGGCGCCCTCCCGGGCCAGCTTGGCCAGCTCCTTGACCTCCTGGGAGATCTCGGAGAGGCTCTTCTTGTCTGCGTCAGGAACGTTGGGCACCACCAGGCCGTTGTCCAGCGCCACGGCCACGCCCATGTTGACGTAGTGCTTGTAGATGATCTTGTCCTCGTCGACGGAGCAGTTCAGCAGCGGGAACTCCGTCAGGGCCACGGCGACGACCTTGATGATGATGTCGGTGTAGCTGACCTTGATGTCCTCGCTCTTGAGGTGCTCCCGCAGCTTCTTGAGTTCCGTCATGTCCACGCCCAGGTTAAAGGTCACCGTGGGGCTGGTGTTGCGGGAATTCAGCATGTTCCGGGCGATGGCCTTGCGCATGGCCTTCATGGCTACCACTTCTTCCCGGGGCTTATCCTCGGTCGGAGCGCTGCAGCCTTTCTGCACCGCCGCCAGGATGTCGGCAGCCAAGACGCGGCCGTGGGCTGGCACGTCTTTGAGATCCACGCCCACGTCGGCGGCCACCTTGGCAGCCAGGGGGCTGGCCTTGACCTTGGCCTCAGCCGGCGCTGCCTCGGCGGGCTTGTAGTTCTTCACGTCCTCCTCGGTGATGCGGCCCTTGGGCCCGGTGCCGGTCACCAGGGCTATGTCGATGCCCAGGCTCTTGGCCAGTTTCTTGGCCGCAGGGGATGCCACTACCCGTTCGCCCGGCGCTTTAGCTGTAGCCGGAGCCGAGGCAGCAGCGGCAGGCGCGGCAGGGGCCTCGGCCTTGGTTTCGGCGGGTCCATCGCCCAGCAGGGCCCCGTAATCCTCTCCTGGCTCTCCCACCACGGCCACTGCCTTGAGGCAAGGCACCTCGGTGCCCTCGGGAGCCACTATCTTCAAGAGCACCCCCGAAGCCGAAGCCTCGATGGTGTTGGTGAGCTTATCGGTCTCCACCTCGAAGAGCTTCTCGCCCTCCTGAACGGCGTCGCCCTCGGCCTTGAGCCACTTGCTGACCGTTCCTTCCGTCATCGTCAGGCCCAGCTTGGGCATCACTATGACTTTAGCCATTTCTATCCTCCTAACAGCCAATAGGTCCCTAACAGGGATTCTCGAAATCTATGAGCCTACTTAGCAGGGACGGGAGTTTTCGCCCCAAGGCCCCAGCCCAAGCAGACAAAGGGCCTAGGGGCTAGTTACCGGGCTTTAGCCTGTACATGCCCAGCTCGGCGGCGCGGGCCAAGGTCCTGCGGGGCACCACCCTCCAGGGACCGTCGCGGTTTATGACGAACTTCACCTCGTCGCCGGGCTGCACCCGCAGCTCCCGCTCGCCGTCGAGGGCGATCATGCAGCGCTTCTCGGCCCTGAAGCAATAGGCACCACCCAGGGGGATCCTCTCGGCCTGGGAGACCCGTACCGGTGTGAGCACGCCGGCGGCAATCGGCGCCAACACGGCCTCCCCCTGGCCGCCCAGGGAGATGGCGAAGCCATAGTCATCACCCTCTTCGACGATCTCGTAGGCCCCCACCACTGCGGAAAATCCGATAGTAGCGGCGTGACAACGGGTGACCACTATGCGGCTAATCCGGTCGGGGTCCCAGATGGCCTTGGCTCCGGCGTAGAAGTCGTCGGAGACCACGGCATCGATCAGGGCGATGTCCCTGGCCTGGCCGTTGATGTACACGGTGATCTTCTTGTCGTGGATGCAACAGCCATAGGGATCTTCCATCAGTGCCGCCGCTGCCGCCGCCATGCCGGCCACGGTACCCTCCATCATGGTGGGGTACACGTTGTTGGTGCCCGTGGAGATGCTGAGCATCGGCGTGTCGCCTATGGCCTTGGCCGCTGCGCGGCTGGTGCCGTCGCCGCCCAGCACGACGACACAGCCCACGGCCTGCTGGACCATCATGGCCACCGACCGGACGGTGTCCTCCACGGTGGCCTCGATCTCAAAGTCCAACAGCCGGAGCTTCGAGCGCAACACGCCGTCGGACTCCAGGGAGTCCTTGACGGCGTAGCCTATCATAAAGGTCTCGGGCATGAACACCATCTCGTCGACGCCCATGGCTTGGGCGGCCAGGACGATGCGCTTGCAGATGTTGACCTTCTCGTTGTTGTCTATCGTGGTGGCGTAGGAGACAAGGCGTCGTATGTCCTTGCCCGACGCCGGGTTGGCTATGATGCCTATCGAAGCCATGGCTGGGCTCCCTTCAACTGGTTTCCGCCTTCCTCCTCGGTGGCAACCACCGGACTCAAAAGCAGGCCGGCCAAGCCGGTCAAGTCGAGCCGGTCAAACCGGTCAAAAAGAAAGAGCCCGCGCAAGTGCGCCTGACTTGCGCGGGCTGCGCCTCCTAAAAAGGATGCCTTAGAACATCTTCTTCGCGCCAGCGACGATGTCCTGGGCGTTGGGCATGTAGTACTGCTCCAACACCGGCGCAAAGGGAACCGGGGTGTTAAGGGCGCCGATGCGGACCACCGGAGCGTCGAGGTACTCGAAGAGCTCCTCGGATATCATGGCGCTGATCTCGCCGCCGTAGCCGCCGCGCTTGACCTCTTCGGTGACCACCATGACGTGGTGGGTCTTTTTGACGGATTCGGCGATGAGTTCCTTGTCCAGGGGGTAGAGGCTGCGGAGGTCGATGACCTCGGCGTTGATACCGTCGGCGGCCAGCGTCTCGGCGGCCTCCATGGCATCGTAGACCTGCTTGCTGTAGGTGACGATGGTCAAGTTATCGCCGGGGCGGCAGATCTTGCCCTTGCCCAGCGGGATGGGATCGAAGCTGTTGACCTCACTCTTGACGCCCAGCAGCAGCTTGTTCTCCAAGTACATGACGGGGTTGTCGTCGTCGATGGCCGTCAGCATGAGGCCCAGGGCGTCCTCGGCGCAGGAGGGATAGACCACCTTAAGGCCGGGGACGTGGGTCAGCCAGGCTTCCAGGCTCTGGGAGTGCTGGGCCGCGGCGCCGGTGCCAGCGCCGGCCGGCAGACGAACCACCATGGGCATGCTGATCTTGCCGCCGAACATGTAGCGCATCTTGGCCGCCTGGTTCACCAGCTGATCCATGCCCACCGTCAGGAAGTCGCAGAACATCAGCTCGGCGATGGGGCGGAGGCCAGTGGCAGCCGATCCTACGGCGCAACCGATGATGACGCCCTCGGAGATCGGGGTGTCCCGAACCCGCTCGGGGCCGAACTCGTCGAACATGCCCATGGAAACGCCGAAGCAACCTCCGAAGGCGCCGACGTCTTCGCCGAAAAGTACCACAGTGGGGTCTTCGCGCATCCGTATGCTCATGCCCTCGCGGATGCCCTCTGCATAGGTCATGGTCTTCATCTGTCACGCACCTCCTCAACGATATCGGAATAGACGTCCACGACGGCGGTCTCCACGGCCGGCAGCGGCTGAGCGTCGGCGAAGGCGATGGCCTCCTCCAGCTCCTTGGCCACCTGGGCGTCGGCTGCGTCGATTTCCTCCTGGGTCATGACGCCGTTTTCAACGAGGAACTTGGCGAAGCGAGGCAGCGGATCCTTCGCCATCCAGGCCTCCTGCTCCTCAGCGGGCTTGTAGGTGGAAGGATCGCCCTCGAAGTGGCCGTGCTGGCGGTAGGTCTTGCACTCGATCAGGGTCGGTCCCTTGCCCTCGCGAGCCCTGGCGACGGCCTCAAAGGTGGCCTCGTAGACCGCCAGGGGATCGTTGCCGTCGACGGAGACGCCGGGGATGTTGTAAGCAGCGCCGCGGTCCGCCACGTCCTTGATGGCCTGGTGGCGGTCCTGGCTCATGGAAATGCCGTAGTGGTTGTTCTCGCAGA
>CAZNRB010000103.1:0-5746 GCA_964575405.1 uncultured Synergistaceae bacterium
AGCAGTCCCTGGCGTCGATGGTCCGTTCCATCAACAGCGCCATCGAGGAGTACAATCTACTCAACGAGTAGCCCTCTGGCCCAGGGACCAGACAGCACAGCCTCCAGGAGCTTCCCTGGAGGCTCTTTTTCAATTTTTAAAAATTCCAAAGAGAGCAAAACTGTAAGGGCCGCGCTCCTGCCGGTCAGCTCTTGAGATCGTCGAGAGGGACCTCGGCGGAGCAGATGCTACGGCGAATCACCGCATCGATGTCCTGTTCCGAGGTGGTTTTCAGCAGCACCGCCAGAGTGATGGTGTCCATCATGGACTGCATAGAGCGGTTCAGATAGATCCAGAAGCACTCGTCGGGCGAAGGATCCTCTGCGTCGGGCAACAAGTCAGCGGGCAAAAAACCCTGAAAGTCATCTAGCGCCGTAAGAATATCAGTGATGGTGATCTGCTCCGGTGCTCTGGCCAAGGTATAGCCTCCTTGAGCACCCCGGTGGCTCTCAAGGATCTTGGCGCACTTGAGCTTACGGGCCAAAAGGCTGGTGTAGTTAAAGGGAATTTGTTCGGCTAGAGCGATATCGGATATCGATACGGGCTCGCCTTCCTCCAGTTTTTGGGCCACACAGAGCGCAATTTTTAAACCGTACTGTATTTTACTGGTCAGCTTCACTGTGATCTCCTTGCCCTTCTATAGGGAAGATTATAAAACAAAATAGATGGAACTAGAATGTTCCATAATATTTATTATACTATAATACCACACTCCGCCGTTTTCTGTGCGCGAAAATGGAATCTATGCAACCAACTTCTTGCGTTTGAACTCAAATAATTTTCTTAAAAAATAATCCCCTCTTTTTGACGCAAAAAATCCCTGAAAACCTCAGAATGCCTAGAGAAACGCTTCTAAAGGACGTCTGTTATCAAGATGAATCCCCCTTCTTCGGCACCCTCTGCCCAACAATTGCAAAAATGGGGGAAAAATTAGGAAGAGATCATCTTTAAAAAGCCTTTTTCCTATTTTTCTTTGCTATGACTATATAAAAGAGCCTATTCAGGACTTTAGCACGAAACCAGTTCTATTCCGCTGTATCAGCGTACTTCAAGGGAGCTGGAGTTCTGAAATCTTCGTTCCAAAAGCCCTCCGGTCCGAATTTGGCCGATCATTGGGCCGGGATTAACTAGATCCCATAGCCGCCGCTGCTTGTCCCGGCGGACATGGCAAAAGAAAATTTTCGCCGTCCCGTGAAAAAAAAGCTTTTACTGGACCGCTTTTGCCCGTATTATTAGGGAAGAATCCCCAGAGGGATAAATCCGCAGATTTGACGGACTTACTCTGAACAGAAAGAGGGGCTCATAGAGAGATATGAAAAGGGCGCTCATAAGCGACGAAAAGATGAAATCAGCCACCGAGGCGGCGTTAAAACCGCCGGCGGAGTTCGGCCAAGATCCTTTGCAGGCCGCCTGGGAGCGGACTAGGCTCAACCTGATAGAACAGGAAGAGGACCCCACGTCCCGGGCGGAACTGCTGCTGCTGCTGGGCCGCAGCGATCCTGGCAAAGCCCGCTACCAGGAATCTGCCGATCCCCTTTCGGCGGCCCTGACGGCCCTGACCGGCGCTATCACTGGCAGGCTCCTGTTGGGCTGGCTGCTGGGCCTGCTGGGCTTCGGCGCTGAGACCGCCGCCTTTTTAGGCACTGCTTTGGGCAGTGCCGGAGCCTCCTGGGCCTGCATTCGCTACGGCGTCAGGCTCCGCAAATGGATGCTGGCCCTGTCGGGGACCCTCGCGGCCGGCAAGGTGCTGCGCCACCCCTTGAACCCCAAGGGATGGTTTTTGCTGGCTTTCACGGGACTTTTGGCGGTCTGCTGCCGGAAACGCCAGGTCTTTGACCGCAAAGACGCGGAGCAGCGGATTCTGATGGCCCTTCGCTGGGACCTGGCTGTCCCGCAAAAGGAAGCTGGAGCCCTGGAGATGGGCCCCGATCTGGAGGCCCTGCTGCCTCAGCTCCAAAACCTTCAGGCCGCCGGCATGGCCGAACTGCCGGCCGCCGCCGAGGAGCTGCTGCTGACGGCGGCCAATCTGGGCTACAGCGTCCTGGGCAAGGCCCCCGCTTTCATCCGGCCGCCGGAACGGAAGCGCCTGCGGTGGACCCAGGAGGTGCGGGACCGGTACCGAGGCTTTGGCTACTACGACGAAGGCGACGAGGTCCTGGAGGAACGGCCGCCGTTGGAGCGCGACGGCGTACTCGTCGAAAAGGGCCTGGTCCGGAGAGCTCCTCGATGAAGGGACTTTCTTCGGAATTCGCCCGGCCGGTACTGGCCGTGGACTTTGGCACCACCAACACCTACCTGTGCAAATGCCCCGGCGACGAGCTGCTGCCCTCACCGGTGGACCTCTCGTCGGGCCAGACGGGACTGGACACGGCCATACTGCGCCGCCCCGGCAGAGCTCCCCTAATAGGCCCCTTGGCAATGAACACCTGGGGCGAAATGACTCCCGACGAGCGGCGCCATTGCACCCTGGCCTGCCGCTTCAAGCCCGACATCGCCAGGAGCCGCGAGGCCTGGGAGAGCGGGAGGGACTTTTTGGCCACCATCCTGGAAGAGGCCGCCGCCCGCCGGTTAGAGCTGTCACCGGCAGGCCGGGAGGTCTATTTCGGCGTGCCCTGCGACGCCAGCGAAGAATACCGCCAGGCCCTGGCCGACATGGCAGCCCAGGCCGGTTACGGCGTGATCCAGCTGCTGGAGGAGCCCCTGGCGGCGCTGCTGACCCATCTGTCCCAGCGGGACATCGCCCCTTCGGAGGCCCTCAAGCGGGTGCTGGTGCTGGACTTCGGCGGCGGCACCTGCGACATGGCCCTCATGGAGGACCTGAAGGTCCGCCGGGCCTGGGGCGATTGGGAACTGGGCGGCCGGGTCTTCGACGATCTGTTCTTTCAGATCCTGCTGGACCGGTCGCCGGGCCTGGAGGAGCGCCTGGAGGAAGAAGAGGCCCAATACTTCGTCCACTGGTACTGGAGCCGCCAGCTCAAGGAAAGCTTTTCCAACACCATCGCCCGGGACCGCCGGGAGCGCTGGAGCGGCAGCGCCGGAAACTACGGCTCCATTCGGGGACTTTTCTGGGAGGAATTTTTGGATCGGGCCCGGCACTACCAGGCCAGCGAGGACATGAAGGCCCTGAGCCCCAACTGCCCGGGCTCTCAGGGCCCCGAGGACCTGCTGAAACGGCTGGAAAGGCTCTTCGACGGCATCGAAGACCCCGCCTCGGTGATCTTGGCCGGCGGCAGCAGCCAATGGCCTTTCGTGACCGATATGCTGGAAGAGCGGTTCCCCGGCATCAGAACGGTCCGGAGCGATCAGCCCTACAGCGTGGTAGCCAGGGGCCTGGCCATAATGCCAGCCCTGCGGCGCCGCAACGAGAGAGCCTCCGCCGCCTTGGCCCATGACAGGGTGCGCTTTTTGAACCAAATCCGCTGCGAAGAGCTGGAACCGCTGATGAGCGCCGTGGCCGACGATGTGTCCAGCGCCCTGTGGGAGTTGTTGCGCCGTCAAGTCCTGGCGCCACAGCTCCAGAAGTTCAGCCGCGAAGGCGGATCCTTGGAAGTACTGAATCAGCGCATCTCCGCCGCCGCCGAACAGTGCCTGCCGGAGATGGAAGAGATCTTCCGCCGCAGGGTCCATCTGGGCCTGGAATCTCTCAACGCCCGATTGACGGCCCTCACCGCCGAATGGTTTCGCTCCCAGGGAATCCGCAGCCTGCCCCTGTCGCTGTCGGGGGCTCCTTTGGACCTGTCGGCCCTGGGCCAGAGCTTGAGTTCCCTCAAGTTCCCGGCCTTCAACCGTGCCCTGTCGGTGCTGGACGTCGCCGTGGGAGCCCTGGCCGCCTCGGTGACAGCCACCGTCTGCGGAGGCGCCGGAGCGGCCTTGATCATGGACGGTCCCCTGGGCCTGGCCCTGGGGGGCCTCATAGGCGCCGGAGGCTATATGATGAGCCGCAAGCGGCTGATGAAGCGTATCCGCTCTCTGCCCATCCCGGCGGCCCTGGCAGCCAAGGCCATGACCTCCAAAGCCGCCTCCAAGCAGCTCGTCCAGGCCCGTCAAAAAGTGCAGGACCAGGTCTACGGCCTCTTCGAAGAGATTTGGTCCTCTGAAGCCCCCCGGATGAATCGCGCCGTGGCCAAGGCGCTGGATCGGGAGATCGCAGCCCTGTCGCTTATTAACCACATCGACGGCCTTTGATGGCCCGCCGGCCCATCTCGGGAAAATCAAAGATAGAAAACGAAGATAAAACAGGGGGGCCCCCGGCTGAGCTGAGGGCCCCTCTTGTCGTGCAGATATGTCCTGTAGATAGCGCTCCCGGTTTGGCCGGGAGTTGGATCGGGAGTTGGATTATGAAAAGGGACTTTAGAGGATGCTCAGGCCGCCTGCAAAGAAACCCATGATCAGGAAACAGGCGAAAATCCCGATGGTCCAAGGGAAAATCACCCGTTGGAACTCGCCCAGGTCCATCTCGGTGTAGTTCATGAGCAGATAGATGAAGGGCACCAGGGGGCTCAGGAAGTGAAAGGCCTGGCCCATCAGAGAGGCAAAACCGATCTGCAAAGTCGTGAAACCGTAGGTCTGAGCCGTATGGGACAGCACTGGCAGCACGCCGAAGTAGAAGGCGTCGTTGTTCAGCAGATAGGTGCCGGGGGCGCTGATGGCCGCGATGACCAGCAGGAAATGGGACCGCCAGCCCTCGGGGACCACCGCCACCAGCTCCTTAGTGATGGCGGTGGACATGCCGGTGTTGTCCAAAATGCCCATAAGCACGCCGGCGCCCAGCACCATCAGGATGACGTTCATCGTGTCGGGAGCCACCAGCTCGATGGCCTCGGTCTGGGTCTTCCGGTCCCTGTAGTTGACCACCAGGGCCACCGCCAGCCCCAGGCCAAAGAGCGCCGCCGAGGGAGCCCAGCCTAGGATCAGGGCGATCATGATCACCACCGTCAGGCCGAAGTTAAAGGCTGTGTACTGGGGGCGCCGCAGAGCCTTGACCTGGTCGTCCATGTCGATGACTGCTTCAGTTTCCTCCACCTCCAGGACGCCGAGGCGCTTGCGCTCCTTCAGGCCCAAGTAGTAGGATACCGCCACAGAATAGGCCGACGCCAGCACCATGCCGGGGATCAGAGGGGGAAAGATCTCGTTGGCCTCCAGCTGCATCACCGCCATGACCCGGGCAGTGGGACCGCCCCAGGGGATCAGGTTCATGACGCAGTTCTGAAGGATAATTAGACAGGCCAGATAGCTCTTCTTGATCTTCAGACGGTTGTAGATGGGCAGCAGGGCGCTGCAGCAGATCATAGTAGTGGTGGTGCCGTCGCCGTCCAGGGACACCACGGCAGCCAGCAGAGAAGTGCCCACCAGCACCTTCAAGGGGTCGCCCTTGACGAACTTGATGACCCGGGTCACCATAGGATCGAAAAGTCCGGCGTGGAGCATGATCCCGAAGTAGAGGATGGCGAAAGCCATCATGGCAAAGGTGCTGCTGACACCTCTAATGCCATCCATGGCGAATTTAAACACGTCAAAGAAGCCGTAGCTTTTCAGCTCCAGGGCGGTGAACTCAGCCTCGGGGACGAACAGGGCGATAAAAGCGTAGATAATGGGGATGATCATCAGCGACGTGAGGGCGCTCATTTTCTTCATCATAATGAGGCTCATGAAGGTTACGATCATCAAAATGCCCAAAACAGCTAAAATCATTGCCTATTTCTTCCTT
>CAZNRB010000104.1:0-5727 GCA_964575405.1 uncultured Synergistaceae bacterium
CGTCGATGCCCAGCTCCTTGGCCCAGGCCGGAGTGTCGGTGAACTCCAGGTCCCGGACCCGGGAGAGGACCCGCCGGACACCGGCCCGCTTGGCCAGCCAGCAGGACATGAGGTTCACCTCGTCGCGGCCCGTGCAGGCGATCAGATAGTCCACGCCGCAGCCCTGGGCCACGCCGGCCTCTTCCAGCACGCCGGGCCTGGCTCCGTTGCCCTGGACCACCCGGACGTCCAGCTCGTTGTCGATCCTCTCCGCCGCTAGGGGGGCCTTTTCGATCACCACCACGTCCTGGCCGTCGTCCGAAAGGGCCTGAGCCACCTTATAGCCCACGCTTCCGGCTCCGACTACCACGATTTTCAAGTACCTTCACGCTCCCTTTCGCCATGGCCTCCTGGGACTTTCAAGGCCCAAGGGCTAGGCGCGGTTCCAGCCCTTGAAACCGAGGCCCACCACCTCGGTCACGTCGGAGAAGATCAAGAAGGCCTGAGGGTCCACCGAAGCCACAAAATGCTTCAGCTCCACGGTCTGACGGCGGGTCAGCACCACCAGCAGCAGCTGCCTCGCCTGGCCCGAATAGGCGCCCCGGGCCGGCAGGATGGTGGCGGACCGGTCCAGCTCCTTGAGGATAAAGCCAGCGATCAGCTCCGTCTGGGAACTGACGATAGCCACCTGGCTCCGGCGGTCAAAGGACTTAACCACGTTATCGATGGTCACCGTCTCCACGTAGAGCAACAGGCCGCCCATGAGGATCTTTTCCATGTCCACGGCCACCAAGGACGCCAAGAGAATCACCATGTTGAGATAAAAGGACATGGACCCCACGTCGACGCCCCAGCGTTTTTTCGCGACCATCACGATCACGTCGGTGCCGCCGCTGGAGGCCCCTTCCCGAAAGAGGAGCCCGAAGCCCAGGCCGCCCACGACGCCGCAGAGCAGTGCCGCCAGGATGGTGTTCTGCACCACCGGATAATTGAACATCTCGAAAAAGGGCACCGCCAAACTGGTCAGGGCGGTCACGTAGGAGGTCCAGAGGGCGAAGCGCAGCGAAAGGGCCCGCCACCCCCAGAAGAGCAGCAACGTGTTGCCGACGGTTATGACCCAGACCGGCGAAATGTCCCAAAGGTAGTGGGTGATCAGGGCTAGGCCCGTCACGCCGGTGCCGGCAAACTGGTAAGGCAGCGTCAGGGCCACCACGGCAAAGCAGGTCAGCATAGTGCCCAGGGTGACCGTCAAAAAGGTCCGCCATTCCCGCCTGGCCAGGCGCCGGGCCTGGGCTAAAACTCTCTGGCGGCTGGGCCATCTTCTCCTGATCCTCATCGATCCTTCTCCCCCAAAGAGGGGCCCCTCCTCTGTCTCGAGCCCGATCTCTCAGGCTCCGGCCAGATGGGGCCCTGTTCCCGAAGATTTGATTCTACGGCTGAATAATATCATTTTCCATTGTTTTTTCCAGAGGCCCAGGACAGCTGAAGAAACCCAAGAATCCGAGAAAGTTTATTTTTCTATCCTCTTGGGTCCACAAAAAGCCCCCGCAAAAGGCAAAACCAGAAACAGCAAAAGGGAGCCCGTCCAGCGGGCTCCCTCGTTGGCAGATAGGTCAGCAAACAGGTCTCTCCTGGCGATTCTACAGGGCCTCTTTTTGCCGGGCTCTCAGTGACCCCAGCGGCTCCAGGCCTCTTCCAGCACCAGTTTGAGAAACTGGGGGAAGCTGTAACCGGCGGTCTTGGCGGCCATGGGTGTCAGGCTGTGGGAGGTCATGCCCGGCGCCGTGTTGACCTCCAGCACGAAAGGGCACCCTTCGGGGGTGAGCCGCAGGTCCACCCTGGCGTAGCTGCAGCAGCCCAGGGCCCTATAGGCGGCCACGGCGATGGACTGGACCTCGGCAGTCTGCTCTTCGGTCAGGGGCGCCGGCGACTCGTAGCGGCTGCCGCCGTCAGAGTACTTGGCGTGGTAGTCGTAGAATTCCGAATTGGGCAGAATCTCCACCACCGGCAGGGCCTCTGGGACCCCGCCGCGGTCCCAGACTGTGACGGTCAGCTCCCGGCCAGGGATAAAGGTCTCCACCAGGGCCCGGTCCTCTTCCTTCCAGGCCAGCTCCAGGGCCGGCAGGATCTGGCTTTTTTCCTGGACGATGGTGGTGGCCACGGTGCTGCCGCCGTCGTTGGGCTTTACCACCAGGGCGCCGCAGCGCTCCAGCGACTCCTCCAGTTTCGTCAGGTGCTGGGGCTGGAAGGTGCTCTGGCGCATTATGGTTCCCCGAGGGGCCGGGATGCCTTCCAGGTCGAAAAGGGCCTTGCTGGCCCATTTGTCCATGGCCAGGGCGCAGGCCTGGGAGCCGGGGCCCGTGAAGACCTTGCCGCCCATTTCCAGCAGCGACTGGATCTGTCCGTTCTCGCCCCAGCCGCCGTGGAGAGCGACGAAATAGCCCTCCACCGAAGCTTTTAGGGCTTGGAAGGCCTCTTCTGCCGAGTCGAGTCTCAGTTCCGTCACATCGAAGCCACCTTCCCGGAGGGCCTGGGCCACCATGGGGCCACTGGACAGGGACACTTCCCGCTCGGGGCTGGTGCCGCCGAAGAGCACCGCCACACTGCGAAGGTCCCTCATGGCCGCACCTGGCCGCTTCCGCGGACCACGTACTTGGTAGTGGTCAGCTGCTCCACCCCCATGGGGCCCCTGGCGTGGAGCTTCTGGGTGCTGATGCCCATCTCGGCGCCCAGGCCGAAGATTCCGCCGTCGGTAAACCGGGTGGAGGCGTTGACATAGACCGCCGCGGCGTCCACCTCCTTCAGGAACCGCTCGGCGTTGCCGTAATCGGCGGTGACGATGGCCTCGCTGTGCTGGCTGCCCCAGAGCGCGATGTGGTCCAGGGCCTCCTGGAGGGAGTTCACCACTTTGATGGACAGTATCAGGTCCAAATATTCCTCGCCCCAGTCCTCTTCGGTGGCCGGGGCCATGGCCACGGCCTGGCGGGCTCTTTCGTCGCCCCTGAGTTCCACTCCCCTTTCCCGCAGGGCCTGGGCCAAGGGCTCCAGCATGGCCAGGGCGTCGCGGTGGATCAGCAGGGTCTCGATGGTGTTGCAGGTAGAGGGCCGCTGGGTCTTGGCGTTGACCGCGATGGGTATCGCCATCTCAGCGGTGGCGCTGCTGTCGATGTAGAGATGGCACAGCCCCATGCCGGTCATAATATAGGGCACCTTGGCATGGTCCTTGACGGCCTTTTTAAGGCCCTTGCCGCCTCGGGGGATCAGCACGTCTATGTCCTCCAAGGCCATGAGGGCCCCCGTAGCCTCCCGGCCCGGCAGATCCAAGAGCTGGACGGCGTCGCCCGGCAGGCCGCTGGCGGCCACGGCTCCGGTCAGCAGGTCCGCTATGGCCCTGTTGGACCGGGCCGCTTCGCTGCCGCCGCGAAGGATCACGGCGTTGCCCGACTTGAGGCACAGGGCGGCAGCGTCGGCGGTGACGTTGGGCCTGGACTCGTAGATCATGGCGATAACGCCCAGAGGAACCCGGATCTTGCCTATTTCCAGGCCGTCGTCGCTGACGTGGCTCCCCAGGCCCTGGCCCACGGGATCGGTGAAGGAGGCTATCTCCTCGATGCCCTGGGCCATGGCCTCCACCCTGGCGTCGTTGAGGGTCAGCCGCTCCTGCATGGCCGGGCTCAGGCCCCCTTGGCGGGCCTCTTCCAGGTCCTGGCCGTTGGCCGCCAGGATCTCCTCCCGGTGGGCCCTGATGGCCTGGGCCATGGCCCGAAGGGCTTCGTTCTTCTGGGACGCCGAGGCCTGGGCCAGCGCTCGGGCGGCCTGGCGGGCCTTGGCTCCCATGGTCTTCAGATGGCTCTCTATGTCCATAGTCACTTGCTCCTTTTTCAATGCTTTTTTCGATGCTTTTTAGATGTTTTTTAGATTTAGACGCTCTTTTAGCGGCTCTCCTGGCCCTAAACTCAGGAGATCACCAGGTTATCCCGGTGAATGGCCTCGTCGAAGTCCTTGGCGCCCAGAATTTCCTCGATCTCGCTGCTGCGGTGGCCCTGGATTTTCTGGAGATCCCGGGAATCGTAGTTGCACAAGCCTCGGGCGATCTCCCGGCCCTGGGGGTCCACCACGGCCACCAACTTGCCCCGCTCGAAGGAACCTTCCACGGCGGTGATCCCCTTGGGCAGCAGGCTGCTTCCCCGCTCCACCAAGGCCTGGACTGCACCGGCGTCTATCACGATGCGGCCCTCGGGGCGGGCGCCCGAAGCGATCCACTGTTTTCTGGCGTGGCGCCGCTCCAGAGGCGGCACGAAGAGGGTGCCCACCTCCTGGCCCTCCAGGATCTGATAGATAACCTCTTCCCGGGCTCCGTTGGCGATCACCAAGGGTATTCCCGCCGGGAGTACCACGTCGGCCGCCGCCAGCTTAGTGAACATGCCCCCTGAGGACATGTTGCTGCCCTTGGTGCCCGAGTTCTTCCGGATCGACTCGGAGATCTCCTGGACCTGGTGGATCAGCTTGGCGTCGCTGTTGGTCCTGGGGTCCTTGTCGTAGAGGCCGTCGATATCCGACAGGATGATCAGCAGGTCGGCGTTGGCGGCGCAGGCGATCAGCGCCGACAGGGTGTCGTTGTCGCCGAACTTGATCTCCTCCACCGCCACGGTGTCGTTCTCGTTGAAGATCGGAATGATGCTCATCTCCAGGAGGCTCCGCAGGGTGTTGCAGAGGTTCAGATAGCGCTCCCGGTCGTTAAAGCCCACCCTGGTGAGCAGCACCTGGGCCACGGTGCAGCCGTATTCGCCGAATATCTTCTCTTACTTCTCCATCAACAGTGCCTGCCCCACGGCGGCCAGGGCCTGACGGACCGGCAGGCTGTCGGGCTTTTTCGTAAAGCCCAGGCGCCCCATTCCGGCGCCCACGGCACCCGAGGAGACCAAGAGCACCTCGATCCCCCGGTTGTGGAGGTCTGCCAGGATCCGGCAGAGACGGTCCATCCGCTGTATGTTAAGTTTCCCGCTGCTGTAGGTTATAGTGCTGGTGCCCACCTTGATCACCACGCGGCGGCATTTGGGCAGATCCGATCGGTCCATGAAGTTCTTCCTCCTCCCTGTCCTGTCCCGCTGAATTACTTCTCCCGATTATAGCATTCTCAAGACTTCTTCCGAAAGCAACAAAAAAGCCGCTCCGGAGCAAGGGCTCTAGAGCGGCTTTGCCGTTTTGGCGCTTCAGCGCCGTCTTAAGAGGTTGCCCAGTTGGTTCTGGACTTCCTGTTTGAGCTGGTCTTCCAGGGATCCGCCGCTCTGGCGGCCCGACGAAGAGGCCGAAGAGCTGGAGGAATCGGAAGAGCTCTGACTGTCGGGCTGCAGGAGCTGCTGGACCAGATCCTTGGGATTGCTCTCCGGGGACTTGGAGGAACTCTGCTGCGTAGAGGCGCCGATCTTGAAGTTCGACACCGAGGGGCTGTCCATGGTGCCGCCCACGGTAAGGGAGATCTCCCGGAAGTCGTCCTGCTGGGCCGCCAGCCCCGCACCGGCGAGGGCGCCTCCCAACAGGCCGCCCAGGGCGGCTCCGCCCGTCAGCGATCCCAGAACGGCTCCACCAGCCAAGCCCTGCACTCCGCCCACTCCGGCGGCCATCAGGGCGTTGACGATCATGGCGTTCACCTGGCCCGAAACGGCCAGGTTCAGGGGGCCGCCGTAGCCTACGGTGCCTTGGGCTCGAAGGGCCCTGTAGAGCCGGTCGCCGGAACGGGCGTTGATG
>CAZNRB010000105.1:0-5627 GCA_964575405.1 uncultured Synergistaceae bacterium
TTTAGGATGTTTTAGGAGATCAAAACAGCTGTTCCAGGGCCCAGCGCGCGATGACTTTGGCGGCGGCAGGGATTTCCTCGACAGCGCAGTACTCGTTGGGCTGGTGGGCCAGGGCCGTCTCGCCGGGGCCGAAGATCACGATGGCCAGGCCGGGCAGGTCGCAGAACACCGAGGCATCGGTGTAGAAGGGCGCGCCTAGCAGCTCCGGTTCCCGTCCCAACACGGCGGCTCCGGCCTCCTGAAGGTCCTTCACCACGGGGTGATCCTGGGCGATGTCGAAGGGCGCCCGGTCGTTGACGATCTGGAAGTCAAAGCTCAACCCGGGGGCGCCGTCACTGAGTTCCGCGGCCCACCCCTTCATGCGCTTCAGCAGCTTGCCGTGGTCCTGGCCGGGGATGGTGCGCATGTCCACGGCGGCCCAAGCCCCGTCGGGCACCACGTTGGTGCCCACGCCGCCGCCGATGAGGTTCACGCTGGCGGTGCTGGAGCCCAAAATGGGATGGACCGGCAGGCTCTCAACCTGGTCCCATTCGCGGCGAAGCCGGGCCAAAAGGTCGCAGAGGTTTTGGATGGCGTTGACGCCCTTATGGGGCATAGATCCGTGGGCGGTCTTGCCGTGGGCGGTGATCCGCAGCCAGAAAGCGCCCTTTTCGGCGGTGAAAATCCGCAGGTCCGAGGGCTCGGCGATCAGCACCTTGTCGACCCGCTCCATGATGGCGCCATCGGAGGCCACAGCACGGGCCCCCACGCTCATGGTCTCTTCGGCGGCCGTCAGAGTCAAAACGAGGTCGCCCTTCAAGGCCATACCGCATTCCCTCAGGGCCAACATGGCGTAGGTCATGGCGGCGTCGCCGGCCTTCATGTCCGAAGCGCCGCGGCCCCAAAGCTTGCCGCCGGCGATTTCGCCGCTGTAGGGATCCCGGTTCCAGGGGCTCTCGCCGGGAGGCACCGTGTCCAGATGGCCGTTAAGAAGGACTCCCTTGCGGCTTCCGTCGCCTTTCAGCTCCGCGATGACGCTGCGGTAATTGCCGCCGTGATCTATCATTTTGCAGGGGACCTTCCAGCGCTCCAACTCTGACAGGGCCACTGCCGCGGCCTCCCGTTCGTCGCCAGGAGGGTTGACGGATTTTGCCTGCACTAACCGGACGGCAAATTGCACCAGCTCTTCCCTGTGACTATCGATGAAGCTGTCGATGGCTGCCAGTGCCTGCTCTTTTGTGGGCATAATGGCTTCTCCTTTCGGTACTGCGTCTTAAGTCAATCAATTCGATGGGGTCTATTCAATAGGCTGGCCCCTTTAGAAAGGGGCTCCTGCCGCTTGCGGCGGTTCCAGAGGGGGCGCCAGGGTTCTAGCGGCGGGTTACTTGGTGAGGCCTCCTTTGTAGAGGATCCGGGCCACGGCGATGGTGCCGAAGACGGCGCAGACCACCACCACGTAGGCCTTCATCAAGAAGGGAACGCCGCTGATGAAAAGCAGGAAGGGGATCAACAGCCCCGGCACCGTCAGCAGAGGCTGCTTGAGGGTGTTTTGGGCGAAGACGGCGGCGAAGATGGCCGGCACGGTGCAGGTCTTGAAGACGTTGGCCACCTCCGGCGAGAAGTGGGACATGATGGCCGCGCCGGAGACCACCGCCAGGGTGTTGAACATCAGGTTGACCAACACCGAGCCGGTGAGGCCCATGGTCGCCACGATGTTGCCCTCCGGCGTGCCTCCCTCCACCTGGGCGGCCTCCAGGGCCACGGAAGCGCAGGGAATCCGCACGTTGCCGATATTGCCCGTCAGGAAGGAAATGTAGGTGCCGCAAAGGCCCACGATGGGGAAGTAGGAGATGGGCTCCACCAGATAGAAGGCCCCGAAAATGGCCACGATCATCCCCCAGGCCTTGAGGGCCACCTGCAAGCTGGGGATGGCGCCGTAGGCGAGATAGAGGTACAGATTGGGCAGCATGGTCATGGCAGCCACCAGCAACAGGGTGGGAGCGCCGATCTTTATCACCGTGGGGTTCCACATCTGGTCGAAATCTTTGTTGTTCATTGCTTGTCCTCCCCTTTTATTCCACTAGGCTAGCCCCGAGGGCTAGACGATGACGGCCAGCACCATGCCGATGACCATGGCAAAGCTGAGGGTGTACTCCAGTAGCCAGGTGTGCTTTTTGGCCAGCTTCAGCAGGATAACCATGGAGACGGCGGCTCCGCAGGCCGCCACGATCTGGGCGTGGGCGTTGGACAGGCTCGCTTCGGCCAAGGCCTGGGTCGCCGCGTCCAGTCCGGCGGGGATCCCTGCCATGGCGGTCCGCACGGCGGGCACCAGCGTGTTGGCGTTCAGATATCCGTAGGCCCCCAGCGCCGCGGCGACGGAAAAGACCGATAACCAGCGGGAATCGCCGCCGCCCACCTTCTCCCGGAGCTGTTCCAGCTTGTGGGCGAAGAGGCCCACGAAAAGCAGCCAGCCGCAGCCGTTGATGGCCATGGTCCAGAAGGACACCGACAGGGCCTCCACGTCGTACTCCGCCGAACCGAAGGCCACCCCGTAGGCCTCGGCGCCTACGGTGGCCGCCGTGAGCTCCGTGGGAGCGGCGCCGATGATGGAGCACCGCAGCCAGGTAATGGGGCCGCCCACCACGGTCATCATGCCGATCATCACCAAAAACACGGCGATGGAAGGACCGATGGCCGAGATGGCTCCGCTGCGGAAGCCCTTGTAGGCCTTGGCCCGATCGAAGCCGATTCGATCGGCGCATTTCAAGGCGTGGCGGATGTAGAGAGTCGATTGGATCGCGCAGACCAGCACGATGGACAGGGCGATGAGCCACAGCATGGGACTGTTGGAAATCTGCATAACCGCATCGGACATGGCAAACACCTCTTGGCTTTCGGATTAGATGGGCGACCAAAGGTCTTAGTCAGCCATTGTAGAGACTGGGCAGGGGAAAATCTTTGTCCTGGAGAGATAAAAATATGCCTTTATTTGTCAAAATAGCCCTATATTATCGGAGTAGGTCCTTTTTAGGCTCTTTTGACATAAACCCTCGAGTTTGCTAGTCCTTCAAATACAAAAAAGGACCCTGAAGGTCATCTCCAGGGTCCCCTTTGGCTCAGGCGCCACAGCTTTAGAGCCACCATGATCTCCAATCGGTCCTCGCTGGACTGGGGATCTATGGCCAGCTGGCTGCAGATCTTTTTCCAGCGGTACTTCAATGTGTTGTAATGGATTCCCAGGGCCGAGGCGGCTTCCTTGACGTTCCAGCCCTGGTCGATCACCGTTTCCAGAGTATCCAGGAAGGGCTCCTTTCGGCCCTGATCCCACCGCAAAAACTCACCGAGCCGCTCCTCTACGAAGGCCTTGGCCTGGGAGGTCTCCACCAGCGGCGACAGGAGCCGGTAGAGCCCCATCTGGTCCCAGCGGGCCACCGAGTTGCCGCCGCTGTGCTGGCGCATCAACTCCAGGCTCTGGCGAGCCTGACTGTAGCTGTGGTGGCATTCGAAGACGCTTTCGCAGCCGTCGCCCAGTCCCACCGTCACGGTGAAGCCCGTGTCCCGAGCGATCTGCTCCATCATGGCATCCAAGGTGGCCGGCAGCTCCCGGTGAATTCTGGCCCAGGCCTCTTGGGAGGCCGGCAGGATGTACACGATGGAGTCGCTCATTTCCGTATAGGGGTAGGGCCCTCCTAGCCGGGCCATGAAGAGCTTCACCATGCTGTAGATCCGCTTTTTTCCCTGCTCCAGCGGCAGGGCTCCCCGGCCCTGGCCGATGGACTGGGTCAAGCGGCTCTTGTAGTCGTCGATGTCGGCCACCAGCACCCTCTGGGGCCCCTGGAGATTCCAGCCGAAGGCCTGGGCCCGGCTCCAGACTTCCTGTTCCATCCGGACGTTGTGGAACAGCAGGTCCTGGACGAACTCGTTGCGGTACCGGGCTTCCACTTGCATCTGGGCCATGCGCCGCTGAAAGTAGAGCAGCAAAGCCCCCTTGGCCTGATTGATGGCCACCTCGCAATAGCGGTTGGACAGCTTTTCGGTGGAGGCCTCAAAGATCAGATGGCCCAGGAATTGGCCCTTCAGTGACAATTCTTCGTGGGGCAGCTTCTGTAGGACCTGGGGTAGCTCCAGGGACTGGAGAATGGCGCCCAACCGCGGCGAATCGGCCAGAAGATAGCTGGCTCCACCGCCGTCCAGGAAGGCGAAATCCACCTGGATTAAGCCCCGCAGGGTCTCCAGGATCTGTTGGATTTCAGCACCTTCCACGCTTAGGTTGAAAAAGCAGTGGCGCACCCGCTCGGCGTAGCTTAGGAGCTTGGCCTGGCCGTTGAGCACCAGGGTCTGGACGGGCTGTATCACGTCCACAAAGGGAACGTGATTTGGCAGGTCCACTACCGGCAGCTTGGCCTCATCGGCCAAGGCCAGCACCGACGGAGGCACTACCTTCAGGAATCGGTCCGTCTTAAGGCAGAGGCAGGCCACTTTTTTCTCGATCAGGGCCTCCACCAAGGCAAGAAGCTGCGGCTCATCCTGAAAGGCATAGGCCAAGGTGATGACGAACTCGCCGCTCCTAAGCCACTGCCAGGAGTCCGGCGCCTCGATAAAGGTGACCCCCGAGATCTCGCGGTCCAGGCCCTCCTGGCCGGCCAGTATTTTGCATTCCCTGAAAGTCTCCAGGGTCAGAGATTCCCGAACGGTGGCTGTCAATGGAGTCCTCCTGCTTGGATTTTTGGGTGTCTCCCGGGCAAAGTTTCCTATTTTCCTATTGAAAAAGCAAAGAAAGGCGAAAATCGGGGGCCCCCAAGGGCCCGCCTTTCGCTATTGTAATCCCAATCCCTTCTTTGGGGGATCTGGGAAGGATTGTTTTGCGTCGGAATTCTTGTTCTTGTGAAAACATCTCGCCGGGCCCCTCGAGCTCCTTGAAAAAAGCATCTAGGGCCTGTACAATGCCGCTACGGCAGATCGGGGCCCACTAATCGCTGAGGCCCTTCTTCAAGGGAGGTTATGATATGGTGGACCAGTTGGAGCGCAGTTCCGCCATGGGCACCCAGCCCGTGGTGAAGTTGATCTTCCAATTCTCGCTGCCGGCCATCGTGGGGCTGCTGGTCAATTCGCTGTACAACATCGTGGACCGCATGTTCGTGGGCCACGCTGTGGGCCCCGACGGGCTGGGGGCCATCACGGTGGTGTTTCCGGCGACGATGCTGATCTCCGCGCTGGGGTCCCTGGTGGGTGTGGGCAGCGCTTCCCTGGTGGCCCGGGCCCTGGGCATGGGCCAGGGGAATCGGGCCAGCCAGGCGCTGGGCAATTCCCTGACCTTGGCGGCGGCGGTGGCGCTGCCTCTGACGGCCTGGAGCTACTGGTCCATGGACTGGATTCTGCAGGTCTGCGGCGGCATCGGCGCCCAGGCGGTGCAGGCCAAGATCTACTTTTCTATAGTCCTCTGGGGGCTGGCCATCCAGCTGTTTACCAACGTGCTGAACTACCAGATCCGCGCCGAGGGGCACCCCCGATACGCCATGTGGACCATGGTGCTGGGGGCGTTGACCAACGTGGTGCTGGACTGGCTGTTTATCAACGTCCTGGGCTGGGGCGTGGCCGGGGCGGCCTGGGGTACCCTGTGGGCCCAGCTGCTTTCTTTCCTATGGGTG
>CAZNRB010000106.1:0-5612 GCA_964575405.1 uncultured Synergistaceae bacterium
GCCTCCTTTTCCTGAGGCGCCACCAGCCGGCATTCCTCGTTTCCGTGGGGGCATCGGCCCTGGAAATAGCATCCCTGGGGCAGATCCATGGCGCTGGGAATCTCCCCTTCGATGCCGAGAAAATCCCTCATATTGCGGCCCGAAAGGTGGGGTATCGCCGAGAACAGGGCCTGGGTGTAGGGATGGAGAGGATTTCTGAAAATATGATCCCTGCTGCCCTTTTCGACGATCTTACCCAGGTACATTACCGCCACGTTGTCGCTGATGTGTTTGACCACCGATAGATCGTGGGCGATGAAAAGGTAGGAAAAACCGAACTCGTCCTTCAGGTCCATCAGCAAGTTCAGGATCTGCGCCTGGATGGAGACGTCCAGGGCCGACACCGGCTCGTCGGCGATGATGAACTCCGGCTCCACCGCCAAGGCTCTGGCGATGCCGATGCGTTGGCGCTGCCCGCCGGAAAATTGATGGGGGTACCGGTGGGCCTGTTCAGCCCGAATGCCCACCTTGTTCAGCAGCTCCAGTGCCCTTTCCCTCGCCTCGCCGGCGGAAGAGGCCACTCGGTGAAACACCATAGGCTCTGTCAGAATATCCAGGATCTTTTGGCGAGGATTCAGAGAAGCCTGGGGATCCTGAAAGATCATCTGGATCTGCTTGCGCAGAGGCAGCATTTCCCTCTGGGAGAGGGCGGTAATGTCTTGGCCCTTAAAAAGGACCTGGCCACCCTTGGGTTCGATAAGCTTGATAATGCTCCGCGCCGCCGTCGACTTTCCGCAGCCCGATTCTCCCACCAGGCTGAAGACCTCGTGGTTTTGCACGGTGAAGGAGATGCCGTTGACGGCTCTGACGATTTTTTCCTTTTTCACAAACCTCCCTCGTTGAAACTGGACCGCTCCCAGGAATCCCTTGCTAAGATTAAAGCTCTGTTCCAGGTTCCGCACTTCCAAAAGAGGCGCCATTACAATACCCCCTTTCCAGAGGAAAGTGACAGGCCACAAGGTGCCCCGGAGCTATTTCTCTGAGCCCAGGCTGCTCTCGGAGGCACTGCTCCTTGGCGTAGCGGCACCGGGGGGAAAAGTAGCAGCCCTGGGGCAAATCGAACATATTAGGGACTATCCCAGGGATAGTGTCCAGCCGGCGGCGATCCTTGGCCAAGTCGGGTATCGAATTTATCAATCCCCTGGTATAGGGATGGCCGTTGTGATCGATCACCGACCGCGTCTTGCCGGATTCCACGATTTTTCCGCAATACATTACGTTGATCCGATCGGCCACCTCGGAGACCACCGCCAGATCGTGGGTCACCAGTATCATCGAGCGACCTCCAGAGCGGACCAGATCGGTCATCAGCCTCAGAATTTGCGCCTGAATGGTCACGTCTAGGGCAGTTGTCGGTTCGTCGGCGATGATCAGCCGGGGATTGGCCGCCAGGGCGATGGCTATGACCACTCGCTGTCTCATGCCGCCGGAGAATTGATGGGGATAGCTCTTCAGCCGTCTTTCGGGGTTTGAGATCCCCACCGACCGGAGCAGAGCTATTGCCGCCTCCCGGCGCTGGGACTTGTTCAAGTCGGTATGAAGGATCAGGGTTTCTTCAATCTGCTGACCCACGGTATAGACGGGATTCAGCGACGTCATGGGATCCTGAAATACCATGGAAATTTCCTTGCCCCTGAGGCGGCTCATCTCCGACTCAGAGAGCTTCATCAGATCCCTACCTGCGAAGACAATCTCCCCGGCCTCGATTTTCCCGGGCTCATCGATCAGCCTGAGGATGGAAAAGCCCGCCACCGATTTCCCACCGCCAGATTCTCCCACCACGGCGAGGATTTCCCCTTCTTCGACGGAAAAGGACACGCCATCTACGGCCCGGACCGTCCCTCTGAAGGTATGAAAGTAGGTGCATAGATTTCTGACCTCGAGCAGAGTTCTTCCCATTGTTCAGCCCTCATTTCAGCTTGGGATTCATCTCGTCCCGCAGAAAATCCCCCAGGAGATTGATGCCGAAGACGATGATCATGATATACAGCCCCGGCAGAATGGATACCCACCAGAGTCCGCTGTAAAGCACGTTGAATCCGTCGTTACAGAGCATGCCTAGAGAGGGTCGGGTTATGGGCACCCCAAGGCCCAGAAAACTCAGCGTCGCTTCGGTGAGGATGAAGCTGCCCACCTGAATGGTGGAAAGCACGACCACCGAAGCGAATACGTTGGGCAACACGTGGCCAAAGATGATTTTTCGGTCGGGCAGTCCGATGACTCGGGTGGCCTCTATGTACTCGCTTTTACGCACTGCCAGAGTTTGGCCGCGAACGGTACGGGCGTAGCTGACCCATCCCACCAGCGTCAGGGTGATCAGGATATTGGTTACGCCCTTGCCCAAGAGGCTCATTAAAAACAGCGCGATCAGCATGGTAGGAAAGGACAACTGTATGTCGGCAATTCTCATGATCACGCTGTCGATCTTGCCTCCGTAGTAGCCTGCCAAAAGGCCTAAAGTGATGCCCAAGGAGCTGGCCAAAATGGTCCCCACTATGCCGATAGTCAGAGAAATCCGGCTGCCGTACACGATGGCACTCAACATATCCCTACCCTGCTGATCGGTGCCCAAGAGGAATTTAGGGTCGCCGCCTTCCATCCAAAGGGGCGGTTTGTAGGCGTCTCCCAGTTGTATGACCGTCAGATCGTAGGGGTCTTGAACCGTGAAAAAGGGGCCTACCAGGGCGATCAGCAACACCAAGGTCACCAATATCGACCCGATCACCGCCGAAGGAGAGCGACGGTAATGAAAGAAAAACTCCGACTTCAGCCAGGCCTGCCAGGGACTCGTAGGGGCATTTCCCTTCATAATCTCCACCTCCTATTGCAGGTCGATTCTGGGGTCGATGAAAATATAGAGTATATCAACTACAAAGTTAATGAACACGAACATCACAGCTACAAAGAGAATATAGGCGGCGATGATCGGGCGATCGGCGCTGGTGATGGCGTCGATGAGCAGTTTTCCCATTCCCGGCCAGGCGAAAATGGTCTCGGTGATGGTGGTAAAGGCGATCAGATTGCCCATCTGGAGACCAAAGATAGTCACCACTGGAATCAACGTGTTTTTCAAGGCGTGGCCGAACATCACCTTTCTGTGGGGGACTCCCTTGGACCGAGCGAAACGGACGTAGTCCTGGCGCATGTTTTCCTGCATGCCCGCTCGAGTCAGCCTGATAATAGTCGCCACGTTTCCGAGGGCCAAGGTGATTGCCGGCAGGACAATATGGGCCCAGCCGTCCAGGGTGGCCAGGCTGGTGGTAATGCCCAGTAAGGTGCCCACCTCACCCCGACCGGATACGGGCAGAATTCCCAAATAGAGGGCAAAGAAAAAGATCAGGACCATGCCGATCCAAAACGACGGCATAGATATTCCAGCGATGGAAAAGGCCATAACGCCACTACTGAAAGAGCTTTTAGGGTAGGCTCCTGCCAAAACTCCCAGTGGGATGCCTACCAGAGCGGAGAGCAACAGGGCCACCACGACGATTTCCAACGTCGCGGGAAGGCGCTCGACGATCAATTTCAACGCCGGCAGATGATACAGATAGGACTGGCCAAAATTCCCCTGAAGGGCGTTTTTGACGAAAATGCCGTACTGTACCGGCAAAGGCTTGTCCAATCCCAAATAGGCGATGACCGCCTGAATCTCGGCTTCTGTGGCGTTTTCTCGAACCATTAAATACACTGGATTTCCCATCACGCTGGTGACGATAAAGACTATAACGGAAACAGCGAAAAGCACCAGCAGCAGCTGGGAGAATCGCCTGATAAGATAACGAAACACTATCCCACCCCCCAACTAAATGTTCCAAATATCTAAATAAGCCCTAATCAAATGCCCGAAAATATGGGTTTTAACCAGATTAAAAACGGAGCAAGGCGCCAGGTCAATGGCGCCTTGCTTGCATCCTCTCTAGAGTCTGGATGTTCTTTGTCGAGCGGGCTTAGTCCACAAAATGGATATCCCAGGCGCAGACGTATTGGTCCATGCGGGGGCGATATTCGATGTTATTCCTGTGGGCGTACAGGGCCATCTGGAAGTGCAGAGGAACGTAGGAGACGTCATCGGCGGCCATCTTCCAAACCTGTTTCATAATCTCGGCCCGCTGGACCGGATCAGCGGTAGAAATGGCCTGATCGATCAGTTTATCAGCCTCCGGATTCTGATAATATCCGCGGTTAACTCCGCCGTAACCGTCCTTGATATATCCCTGCTGGGACATGCTGTAGATGCAGTCCAGGGCCACCAAGGCGCTTTCGCCGCCGGCGTCGGCCCATCCGGTCATGCAAAGATGGGTGTTGTCGCCAATCCTATTCACAGAGCTTATGTAGGAGAAGAAAATCGTCCGCGACATCAGGTTGAGGTTCACCTTGATGCCCACCTTTTCCAGGTAACCTGCTACCGCACCGGCTATGGCGGCGTCGTTGACATAACGGTCGTTGGGGGCGTCTAAAGTCACCTCAAAGCGATAGCCGTCGGCCTGACGGGGGTACCCAGCCTCGTCCAGCAGCTTTTCCGCCATGTCGGGATCGTAGGCCAGGCGCTGGATGTCAGGATTGTAGCCGTTGAACTCCTCGGAGACGTAGGCCGTCGCCGCCTTGGCGTAGCCGTTCATTATCTTGGAGATGATCTCGTCCTCGTTGATGGCTCGATAAACGGCCTCGCGAACCTGGATTTTCTTAAAGGGATTGGAGCCGTCGGGGGACTTCAGCGGCATCTTCGCGTCGGGGCTCGGATTATCGCTCCATCCCGCCATGTTCAAATAGATCAACATCAAACTCGGCGTGGTAATCACTTCGAGGTTCTTATTTCGCTCCAGTATAGCCACGTCGCGGACCGGTACGTCGGCGATCATGTCCACGGCGCCGGAGATCATGTTGGCCGTTCTGGTCCCTTCGTTGGTGATCGGCTTAAAGGTCACCTGGGTCACTTCAGGCTTCTCGCCCCAGTAGTCTTCGTTGCGTTTGAGCACGATGCGGTCGCCGCGAAGGTGCTCCACAAAGACATAGCGGCCGGTTCCCACTGGATTCAGGGCGATCCAGTCGTCGCTCTGGCCTTCGCAGGTCTCCTTGTCCAGAATGGCCAGATCTTTCAAATGGGCCAACAGCAAGGAGTTGGGGCTCTTGCAGGTCAGTTCAACGGTGTAATCGTCGATCTTTTTCCAGCTCTCCACGGTGGCTAGACAGTAGGTGAAAGCGGGAATCCCAGGACGCTGGGACCGTTCAAAGGAGTAAATCACGTCGTCGGCAGTGAAATCGTTGCCATTGTGAAATTTCACGCCTTTGCGCAGGTGGAAAGTCCAGACCATGGCATCCTCGGAGACCTCCCAACTCTCGGCCAGGGCAGGAAGGATCTGCAGGTTGTTATCGGACTCCACTAGGTTATTGAAAATGTGAAAGTTAATCGCGTTAGTGGTGACTTCGTTTAACTGGTAAGGATCCAAGGAATAGGCATCGCCGGCCAATCCGATGACCACGTCGGTTGGAGCGGCCAAGCCGCAGGACGCCATCAACAGCGCACACCCAAGGGCCACCAAATGAAGCAATTTTTTCATGTCTTCGACCTCCAT
>CAZNRB010000107.1:0-4409 GCA_964575405.1 uncultured Synergistaceae bacterium
GGATACTCCTCCCGTTCCGGCTCTTACAGGGCCGAATCCCAGGAGGGTAGCCGTTCTTCCGGCAACGAGCCTCGGAGCTTCCGCGACGAGATCCCTCCCTACGGAGGCGGCGATGACTTTGGGGATGGCTTCCCTATAGACATCTCTAAGATCGGTGATTCCGGCGACGGTGAGGCCGATATACCCTTCTAGCCCTTGACGTGTTCTTAAGGAGGTTTCACCAATGGCCTTTGCAGGCGGAATGAACAAAAAAAGAGGCAAACGTCGTCCTAAGGTCTGCTATTTCTGTGTCGATAAGATCGATCACGGCGACTATAAAGACGTGGAGCGTCTGAGAAAGTACATCAGCGAACGGGGCAAGATCATCCCCCGCCGGGTCACCGGCAACTGCGCCAAGCATCAGCGCCAGCTGACTGTGGCGATCAAACGGGCCCGTTTCATGGCGTTGCTGCCCTATACCGCGGACTAGCTTACGAAGACAGAGAGGAGATGGGGCCAAGCTCCCTTCTCCTCTCTTTTTCTATTCCTTTTCTCCAGCACGTTCCGGCGGGGACCCTTTGCTGTCATTGAGGCAGCCTTTTTACGAAAGAGGGTGGATCAAAGGAAATGACCCCTACTCGAAGTATTACCGAAGCCGCTCTTTTGACAGGAGTTTCAGTGATCCTGTTCCTCGGCTCCGCAATACCCTTGATGGGCATATTGCTGACACTGCTTTGTCCTGTGCCTATGGTCGTCTTGGGGCTGCGCCATTCCCTGCGGATTTCGCTGATAGCAGTGGGGACGGCCACTATTTTGGCGGGATTGGTGGGCGGATTTTTTTCGGCCCTGTCCTATGGCCTGGGATTTGGCATCCTGGGAGCAGTGCTCGCTCAGATTATTAAGCGTTTCCGGTCTGCCGTGGAGATTTTGCTGGCCGGTGTTTCGGTATCCCTGGTGAGCAAGCTTTTGACCATGTTCTGCCTGATTCGGCTCACGGGGATAAATCCTATGGCCGTCGACGCCGAGACGTTGCAGCCCGTGGTAGACCAGATCGTGGCCTTTTACGGCAATTCCGAGGCAATCCGAGGCCAGCTGGAGGCCATGGTGCGGATAATCCCCCTGCTGTTCCCGGCCATGCTGATTTTCGCTTCCTTCTGGGACTGCTTCTTAGGATACTGGGTTACTGAAAGGGTAATGAGCCGCATCGGCGGCCCTGGCCGGCAGGTGCCCAAACTGCCGCCCTTCAGGCAGTGGAGGTTTTCCCGCAGCCTCCTTTGGGCCTATATCGTTGCGGGACTGTGCATTTACCTGGACCAGGGCGGCCTGGGGACCATCACCCTATTTACCCGGGTGGGGATAAATTTGAGGACATTGGTGTCCATGTTTTTCCTGGTCCAGGGCCTGTCGGTTATAATATTTTTTCTGGATCGCAGGGGCACCGGCCGAGGCCTGAAAGTGGCAGTGACCGTTATAGCTCTGTTTATGCCTCTGGTCTCTGAAATAGTGGTCATGACTGGGATCTTGGACCAATGGTTGGATTTGCGGGTTCGCTATGGAGGTGAACGTTCGTGAAGGTGATTCTGATTGAAGATGTCCGCAAGTTGGGCAAAAAGGGCGACGTGGTGGAGGTCTCCGACGGCTACGCCAGAAACTACCTGTTCGGTCGGAAACTGGCCCTTGAAGCCACCGCACAGAACCTGAAAGAGCGGAAAGACCGGGTGGAAGCCGATCAGCGGCGGGACGAAAAGAAAAAGGCCGAGGCCCTGGAGTTGAAGGCCTGTCTCTCCGGAAAGGTGGTCCGCATAGCCCTCAGCTCCGGTGAAGGCGGAAGGCTCTTCGGCAGCGTGACCTCTGCTCAGATCGCTGCCTGTCTGGAGGGCCAATACGGCGCCGCGGTGGATAAAAAGCAGATCAAAATAGAGGGCACCGTCAAGAACCTTGGAGCCTATCCGGTGACGCTGAAGCTCTATCCTGGAGTCGAAGCGGTTATGACCCTCTCCGTCGAGGCACAGTAGGGGTGGCACAGGAACTTTTCGACCGGCTGCCGCCGAGCAATCTCGATGCGGAACGGGCTGTCCTGGGCTCTTGCCTCATCGATCGCGATGCTCTGACCGACGTGACGGAGCTGTTGACGCCCGAGGACTTTTACGATCTCAATTATCGTGAAGTCTTTCAGGTGATTGCCTCCATGGCCCGGGAAGAACTGCCCGTGGACGGCCTTACGCTGTCGTCGGAACTTCAGAAAACCGGGCTGTGGGAAAAACTCGGCGGCCAGGCCTTTATCGCCTCTGTCATCGAAAGCGTGCCCACAGCGGCTAACGCCGGATATCACGCCCAGATCGTCAAGGAAAAGGCTCTCCACCGCCGCCTGATCAGCGCCGGCAATGCCATCGTCCGCATGGGCTTCTCCGAGGATCGGAGCATCGACGAAATCCTGGAAGAAGCAGAACGGATGATCTTCGAGGTCTCCCAGCGCCGCAACGACGCCACCTTCCAATCCGTGGCGGAAGTGTTAGGGCCCACGTTCAAGCAGATCGAAGAGGCCTTCCACCGGGAGGACAATTCCATCACCGGCATTACCACGGGCTTTGCCTCGCTGGATCGCATGACCAGCGGGCTCCAGCGGGGGGCTTTGACGATCTTGGCCGCTCGCCCCTCCATGGGCAAAACGGCTCTGGCTCTGAACATCGCTCGGAACGTGGCTGTCAAGACGGACCTGCCGGTGCTGATCTTCAGCCTTGAAATGAGCGCCAATCAGCTGGTCCAACGGCTCCTGGGCGCTGAGGCCAGGATCAACATCCACGATCTGCTCACTGGAGGATTTCCCGGCGCCGACTTCGACAAGCTGACCCGGGCCGCCAGCGTTTTGACCAAGGCTCCTATGTACATCGACGACAGCTCGCTGCTGACCACCATGGAGCTCAAGGCCCGTTCCCGGCGCTTTAAGGCCAAATTCGGCCCCCTGGGGCTCATCGTGGTGGACTATCTGCAGCTGATGAGTTCCTCTAAGGCCGCTGACAACCGCCAGCAGGAGGTGGCCGAGATCTCCCGGGGCCTAAAAGCCATCGCCAGGGAACTGGACGTGCCGGTCATAGCCCTGTCCCAGCTGTCGCGGTCCGTGGAGTTGCGGACCGACCGGCGGCCCCAGCTTTCGGACCTCCGAGACAGCGGCGCCATAGAGCAGGACGCCGACCTGGTGGCTCTGCTGTACCGGGAAAGCTACTACGCAAAAGATGAGGAGGACCGTAACAACAGTTCCGCCCAGCTGGACATCGCCAAGAACCGCAACGGCCCAACTGGAACGGTCCATCTGGTCTTCTTGAGAGAGTACACCCGCTTCGAGGACCAGGAGTGGCGCAATTTCAATTGACCCTGGGGCACTACTGGGCAATGTAAAGGGCTCTGAGACAGCGATGAAGCTGTTTCAGAGCCCTTTTCTGTTGGCCCCTTCGGGCCCTTCCTGCCAGTTTTTACACAGATCGAACCACTGCGAGGCCGTCAACTCTTCTGCCCTGGCGGTAGTGCTGATGCCGCAGGCTCCTAAAGCCTTTTCAAGCTCTTCTCTCGACAAACCGGCCGTGGCCAGGTTATTGACCAATTTCTTTCTGCGTTGGCTGAAGGCGGCCCTCAGCATCCTGCGCCACAGAGGATTGAGCGCCAAGTCGCGCCGCCCCGCGATCTCAATGGCCACCAGCGTCGAAAACACCTTAGGCGGCGGGTTGAAGGATCCAGGGGAGACCTTCATGATAGGGTGGACCGAGCCCATCAGTTCCAGAGTGATCCCCAGGGGATAGCGCTCTTTGGTGCGGGGCGGCGCCGTGAGGCGGTCGGCGGCTTCCTTTTGGATCAGGAGCACCAGCCGCTGAAGGCCCAAAGGCGCCAGCTCCTCCAGGGCTTTCCAGATCAGCGGCGTGGTGATGTTATAGGGGATGTTGGCCACCATCTTGTTAGGGCTGGGGGCCAGGGATCGCAAGTCCAGGGCCATGGCATCGCCCCAGGTGACCCTAAACCGCTGTGGATAGGACCGCTGCAGCTCCTCCAGCCAGGGCGCCAGGCGGTTGTCGATCTCCAGGCCGTGGAGAAAGGAGCAGGAGCTGGCCAAAATCTGCCGGCTCAGCACGCCCTGGCCGGGCCCCACTTCCAAGACCACGTCATGGGGCCCCAGCTGGGCAGCCTCCAGACTGCGGCGGATCACTTCCGGGTTGACGAGAAAGTTTTGACCAAGGCTTGTTTTGTGGATGAAAGGCTCCCGTGAAGTCATAATGCCTCCTGCTGGAATTGTCGTAGATCCCAGTGATTCGGTGATAACCGGGATATAAAAAAGGCGGATGCAGTGCATCCGCCATGAAAACTGGTCGGGACGAGAGGATTCGAACCTCCGACCACCTGAACCCCATTCAGGTACGCTAGCCAGGCTGCGCTACGTCCCG
>CAZNRB010000107.1:4509-5583 GCA_964575405.1 uncultured Synergistaceae bacterium
CCGGTGGCGTAGCGGTTCAATATGTTCAAAATGACCTGGACCGCCTTTTCCATGGACGACACTGGGACATACTCGTATTTGCCGTGGGCGTTCATCCCGCCGGTGAAGATGTTGGGCGTCAGCATGCCCCGGTAGGAGAGCTGGGATCCATCGGTGCCGCCCCGCACCGGGGCGATTCGGGGCGTCACCCCGGCGTCCTCCATGGCCTGGAGAGCCGTGTTGACGATGTGCATTTCCTTGACTATCAAATCGGCCATGTTGTAGTACTGGTCGTGAATTTCCACCTTCGCGGTGCCGTCGCCGTGGCGCTCATTCATCTGCCGCACCAAGGTGCGGACCCTTTCCTTGCGTTTTTCGAAGATCTGCCTGTCGTGGTCCCTGATGATGTACTCCATTACGGCGTTTTCTACACCACCGTGGAAGTTGTTGATGTGATAGAAACCCTCGTATTGCTCGGTGTAGGTCGGCGTTTCGGCAGGCGGGAAGCTCTGGATCAGCTCCGAGGCGATCAGCAGGGCGTTATGCATTTTCTTCTTCGAGCTGCCGGGATGGACGCTGCGCCCCTGGATGGTGATCACGGCTTTAGCAGCGTTGAAGGTCTCGTAGGCGAAGTTCCCGACGATACCACCGTCCATGGTGTAGCAGAAATCGGCGCCGAATTTTTCCAGGTCCAGCAGCCTGGCGCCGTGGCCGATCTCCTCGTCGGGGCAGAAACAGACCTTCACGTCGCCGTGCTCAAATTCGGGATGCTGGATCATGTATTCCAGGGCGGTGATTATTTCGGCGATGCCCGCCTTGTCGTCGGCTCCCAGCAGGGTATTGCCGTCGGTGACTATCAGCGTGTCGCCGACGAACTCCTTGAGATCCGGGAATATGGAGGGCGACAGGACCACGTTTTTTTCGGCGTTGAGCACCACGTCGCCGCCGTCGTAGTTCTCCACCAGACGGGGCTTCACATCCTTGCCGGTCACGTCCAAAGCCGTGTCCAGGTGAGCGCAAAAGCCGATGGCAGGCACCGGCCGGTCCACGTTGGAGGGCAACGAGGCGATCACGTAGCCATGTTCGTCCACGGTC
>CAZNRB010000108.1:0-5536 GCA_964575405.1 uncultured Synergistaceae bacterium
GGCGCCGTCTTGGCGTAGGAGCCCATGGGAGTGGTGGGCGACATCTGACCGCCGGTCATGCCGTAGATGTTGTTGTTCATGACCACCACGGTGATGTCGATGTTTCTGCGGCAGGCGTGGATAAAGTGGTTGCCGCCGATGGCAGTGCAGTCGCCGTCACCGCTGACGTCCACCACCGTGAGTTCGGGACGGAACATCTTGATGCCCGTGGCGTAGGCCAGCGAACGGCCGTGGGTGGTATGAAGGGTACAGGCGTTTATGTAGCCGGGCATACGGCTGGAGCAGCCGATACCCGAGGCCACCACGGTCTTGGTGGGATCCAGTTCAAGGTCCACGAAAGCCCTCAGAAGGGCGTTCATGATGATGCCATGGCCGCAGCCGGGACACCAGATGTGAGGGAAAAAACGAGGGCGAAGCCACTCAAATACTTCTTTGGACGGCATAGGATCTGACCTCCTCGACGATTTTATTGAAAATCTCTGACGGCAGGAAAAGTTCTCCGTCGACGCGGCTCATGGGGATCACGCGGGCCTTGCCATGGACTGCCCGCTCTATTTCCAGCACCATCTGGCCGCAGTTCAGCTCGGGAACTATGATGGTCTTGACCCGACGGGCCAGTTTTTCCAGTTCCTTGTCAGGGAAGGGCCACAGAGTGATGGGGCGGAAGTGACCGGCTTTGATATCTTGCTTGCGGGCGTCACGGACGGCCCGCACGCTGGAGCGCGACACACTGCCGTAGGAGACCACCAACACTTCGGCGTCTTCGGCTTCCACGGTGTCGTATTTCACGATGTCGTCGCGGAAGCGGTCTATCTTTCTCATGAGGCGCCGCATTTTCTTGTCGATTTCCTCGGGGTCGTTAGTGGGGAATCCCCATTCGTTATGGGTCAGACCAGTCACGTGCCAACGGTAGCCATCGCCGAAGGAAGCCATGGCAGGGACATCGTCTTCTATGTCAGGCTTGTATGGCGTGAACTGTTCCGGCGAATCGACAGGACGCTTGCGTTCCACCAGCTTGAAGGATCCCGGAGCAGGCACTTCGAACTTCTCCCGCATATGTCCAATTTCAGCGTCGCTGAGTATCAGCACGGGCTGACGGTACCGTTCAGAGGCATTGAAAGCTTCGATGGCCAAGGTGTAGCACTCGGCTACCGAGGCGGGAGCGTAGGCGATGGTGCCGTGGTCACCGTGGGTTCCCCAGCGGCCCTGCATAACGTCCTGCTGGGATACCTGGGTGGGAAGGCCCGTGGATGGGCCGCCGCGCATTACGTCTACCACCACCATAGGGATCTCGGCCTCGTAGGCCAGGCCGAGGTTTTCCTGCTTTAGCGTAAAGCCAGGGCCAGAGCTTCCCGTCATGGCTTTGGCTCCAGCAAGAGCCGCGCCGATAGTGGAAGCGATGGCTCCCAGTTCGTCCTCCATCTGCATGAACACTCCGCCGTGTTTGGGGAGCTCCACGGCCATGGTCTCCATGATCTCAGTGGAGGGCGTTATGGGGTAGCCTCCGAAATAGTTGCAACCTGCGGCGATGGCGCCCATGGCCAAAGCTTCGTTGCCCTGCCAGAATTCGACCTTAGCCATTATTCTCATCCTCTCTCACTGTAATCGCCAGATCGGGACAGGTATTGTCGCACTGCTTGCACCCGATACAGCTAATGGGATTAACCGGCTCGGCCTTCATCCGTTCGTTGAGGGCAAGGACTTTTTTGGGACAGATCTCGACGCACAACCCGCAGCCCTTGCACCAGGCCTTGTTGATAATTACCTCAAACTTCTTTGCCAATGCGTTCACCTCCAGGAAGATGAAAAAACTACATGACCTCTATAAATTACCGATGCCTGGCTCCTTCAGGTATTGAGCCCGGAGCTGGCTCGGATCGATAGCGTTATCGCGCTGCTGCCACGCCAATTGAGCGGCGGCGATCCCACCGGGCGAGGAAAGCCAAAGGATAGGGAGCAGCCCTTGGTGGTTGGAGAAAAGCCTGGGATCTCTGGCGGCTATTAGCGCCGCCTGTGGGTCCAAATCCCGCAGGGCCCCTTGGATCTCCTCCCAGGAGCGCTCCTTTTCGTCCAGGACCTTTTTCCCTTGGCGGTCCCATCCGGCCGAAAAGGCGCTGCCTTTGGAGGCAGCTATGAGAGCGATCACAGCCCTACTCTCTTTGGGCTCCTGGGGAAAGCTTTGGGCCAGCACGTCCAGAGCGCCCAGGGGTATCACCTTGAGTCCCAACGTCAAGGCCAAGCCCATACAGTAGGCCATTCCTATGCGGATTCCCGTGAAATATCCGGGCCCGACGGTGACGGCCAAATGGGAAAGGCCGTGGAAGCTCCGCCCCAGGGTCTGCAAAAAACGCTCCGCAGCTAAAGCGAGTTGACCGGCCTGACGGCGTTTCAAATCCAGGACAAACTCCCCCAACGGTTCGCCCTGTTCCACCAATCCCAAACAGGTCCATCGATTCGAACAATCTATTGAAAGCAAAAGGCCCTTTTCTTCGCTCATCTCAGCCCTTCCTCCAATTCTGCCAAGGCTTGGAGAGCTTCACTGCCCGAGGCTTCCAGGCTCAGCTGCCGCTGGTTCTCATCGATGACAGACAGGCGGCCGGACCAGGAATTTTCAAAATCCCTTCGGCCCATGCGGCAGGGCCACTCGATGAAGAGCAACCATCCGTCGTCGAGGTAGTCCTCTAGGCCCAGATCTCGAGGATCAACCTGGGGCAGTCGATAGAGGTCGGCGTGAGCGATCGGTATAACCGCGCTCTCGTACTGATTGACCAGCGAAAAAGAGGGGCTCTTCGCTCCCTTCCAGCCCAGCGCTTCGCAGAGAGCCCGAATCAAAGTGGTCTTTCCCGCTCCGAGATCACCTTCCAATAAAACGGCCATGGAGGGCCTGAGGCAATGCGCAGCGATTCTGGCAAAACCATCGGTGTCCTCCGGGGATTCCAGAATCAGCGACACTCGGGAGGGCTCACTGGTCAAGAGTTTCATGTCCCCAGCTCCTTCAGAATTAGGGGTAGTTCATCGGCCACCTGGGAGGCGAGAACGCCGTCCTGCCCAAGCGACGCTCCCAGCTTCTCGCCGGCCTTGCCGTGAATCCAAGCGGCCAGAGCCAAGGCCCTTTGAGCTGGAATTTCCGCCGCCAGCAGCGCGGCGGCAGCTCCGGACAGCACGTCGCCGGAGCCGGGAATCGCCAGAGTCCTATCGCCGGCTCCGATGACCAGCGGCGTCTGGCCTGGTGCGGCCACCACAGACCGGGGGCCCTTGAGGATCACCGGGCCGAAACGGTCGGCCAAAAGAACCGCCCTTTTCAACCGCTCAGCGACTACCGCAGGAACAGTAAGTCCCAGCAACCTGGCGGCTTCGCCCTGGTGCGGAGTGATGCAAAAGGGTCCTTTAGGCTTGCCGCTTTCAGCGATCCAGAACAGACCGTCGCCGTCCCAGAGAGAAATTTTGGAACCTTGCCAAAGCTGCAGAATCCTGTAGATCTCCCTGGCCCGCTGGTCCCTATCGAGGCCCGGCCCCGATAGGACCACAGGACAACGTTCTTTCCAGCGCTCCAAAATTTCCGGCAGCCCTTCAGCCTGATCCAAAGGTTCCCCGATGATTTCAGGAAGCTCTACAGCCGCAGCTTGGAGGACCTTTTCGGGCGCAGCCAGAATCACCAGTCCGGCGCCGGACCTCAGGGCTCCTCGTGCGGCTAAAAGGGCCGCTCCTCGGTAACGGCAGGATCCCGCCACGATCAGCACTCCCCCGCGGCTGCCTTTGTGATCTCCGGCGCTTCGCTGGGGCATCCACTTTCGAAGGTCCTCAGCCTCGGGCTCCATCGCCGAGGGCGAGGGCAGAAAGGGCTCCACCTTTAGGCCTAAAGAGACTACCGATACCGTTCCACTATGGAGCGCCCCGGGCCCTGTGGCCAAGACCTCTTTGGGAGCGGCGGCGGCGAAGGTCCGATGGGCCCTAAAACAGAGGCCGCCGCCTTCGATGCCACTGGGTAGGTCCACGGCGGCGCGAAACCCTTCGGAGGCGTTCATCAAGGCGATGAGCCTAGAGACCTCGCCCCTCGGTACGCCTGTGGCCCCGGTGCCTAAAAGGCCATCTACTACGACGGCTGCCTCCTGAAAAATCCGGCTCAGTTCCTGATCGCTCATCTCGGAGCTCAAGACCGTGGGAAGCTCCATCAAGTCCAGGAGTTTCAAGTTCTCCGCTGCAGCGCCTTTGGAGCGTTCCCGGCTATGGCTGAGGATCGTTAGAGGCTCCCACCCCCGCAGCGCCAGGTAGCGAGCGACCACGAATCCGTCGCCTCCGTTGTTTCCGGGACCGGCGCAGATCACGCAGGGCCCTGGGGGGGCCGGGAATATGGCGTCAAGGTCTTGAGCGATCTGACGCCCCACGTTCTCCATCAGCACGCTACCGCTGACTCCAAGATCGAAAAGGCACCGGTCCAAGGCTGCAATTTCATCGCTGCGATAGTAGTTGATCATGGACGCCCTCCTCTACTCTTCGATGAGGACCATAGCGACGGCATAGGGGCCATCGTGGCTGATGGAAAGATGGATGCGGCAATGACGAAACCGGCAAAGTCTCTCGTTCTCCCAGCAGATGGCCAATTGGGGCTTGCCTGTCTGATCGTGGAGAACCGAGAGGTTTTGCAGCCCCACCTTTCCCAGGCCCATCCCGGAAGCTTTGGCAAAGGCCTCCTTTGCGGCAAAGGCCCCGGCAAAACGGGCTATGGCCCTTGTCCCCGAGGGGGGGCAGCGTCGCTCCTCCTCGGTAAAGACCCTTTTCATAAAGGCCTCTCTTTGGCAGCAGATGGCCATCCGCTCGATAGAACACAGATCGACGCCGATCCCTAGGACCACGATTCCACCTCCATACAATACAACCTTTTTGGAAAACCACAACCTATAAAATTATAATCAATTTACTCTATTTTAATTTTAATAAAAAATCAACGTATTATGGGTAACACTACATATTATATTACCTTAGCTTTATTGTACTCCTTCGGAGCGGCAATTGCACCGAATGAATCGATTTTCGAGGCTTTTGCTGCGCTCTCCGATTCAGTATAATGGCTCTATTCTGTGAACAACTTAATACGGGAGAACATTTTGTGAAGCCTGTACTCGTCAAAGGGCAGGTACTCGGCAATGGTAAAACCGACCACGTCGGCCAGACCGGTAACCAAACCGAGAATAGAGGAGAGGGTGTCGATGGTCATCTTGCCTCCCCCGCTGCCGTCGCCGCTCAGTTCAGGATTGGCGCAATAAGCGGAGTGGAATAAGCGCGGGACAAGCACGTCGATGTCCAGATGCACCAGCAGGTGGTCGAACCCTTTAACGAACTCTTCGATCTCATGGCTGATCACGAAGCTGTCGGTCTGCACCCTATAGCGGACGCCCCTTTCGTCCAGGAACTTTTTCTGATAATCGTGAAGGCCTTGCAACCCTACGTATAGAATTTCTTCGGGGGCGAAAAAGGGATTTTCCACTAAATTGGTTAAGCTTTTCTCTCCGCTCCCAAGCAGGGTGCCCAGAACCAT
>CAZNRB010000109.1:0-5514 GCA_964575405.1 uncultured Synergistaceae bacterium
CCATAACGCCAAAGGCTCCGGCGATCTGCCTTGACTTGGACTTCTCGAAACGGGTATACTGCCATCGTAGCGGAAAATCCTGAGGGCTCCTTGGAGATGGGAGCCTGAGCGGTCCTTTTCTGCTTCGCCGAGTCTCTTCCGCGTCATCACCAAGCCTTTCACCCAATCTCAAAGGAGGAACGTAAGATGAAAAAGATCCTCGCTCTGTGCCTCGTCGTCGGTAGCCTGTGCGCCGCTGGAGCTGCCTGGGCCGACAAACCTGCCCAGCTGCGTTTCATGGCTGGACCTCCCGGCGGCAACTGGTTCGCCCTGGGCGGTGCCCTGGCCGACACCTGGACCAACGCCGGCCTGCCCACCACCAGCATCACCGGTGGTGCCATCGCCAACATCATCAACGCCAACAACAGAAAGGGAGAGCTGGGCTTCTCCAACACCTCCATGGTGGCCGTGGCCCAGAAGGGCAACATCGCGCCCTTCACCGATGCCATGGAAAACGTCAGTATCATGGCCAACCTCTACACCCAGTACACCTACTTCATCGCCCGCAAAGACTTCGTGGAGCGCCACAACATCAAGTCCGTCGACGACCTGGTGGCCCGGAAGATCCCCACTCGCTTCGCAACCCTCAAGACCGGCACCGGATCGGAGTTCTACGTCAACGCCCTCTTCACCGCCGGCTTTGGCCTGGACTACCGGACGGCCTTCAAGGACTGGGGCGGCACCATCGAGTACGCTTCCTACTCCGGCGGCGCTGACCTGATCGCCGACGGCCACATCGACCTGTTCTCCTTTGCCGTGGGCAAGGTGGCTTCCATCGTGATGCAGATCGAGAGCCAGACCGACGTGGTGATCCTGCCGCTGGAGCAGGAGACTCTGGACAAGGTGGCCGACGTCTTCGGCACTACCACCTTCACCGTCGATCCCGGCATCTACAAGTCCGTTACCGAGGAACCCGTGAAGGTCATCGGCGACTACACTTGCATCGTGGTCCGCAACGACCTGGACGACGACGTGGTCTACGACCTCTGCAAGGTGATGCTCCAGGAGCAGGACGCCTTGGCCAAGGGCGTCATCGACATCGCCGAGCTGGATCCCAAGACCGCCGCCGCTACGCCTCCCACCACCACCCATCCCGGCGCGGCCAAATTCTGGGCCGAGGCCGCCGCGGAGTAACTCCGGCTGCAGCCCTCTGCTGCGAATACACTGAAAGGCGGGCTGGGCCCGCCTTTCACGTTTTGGAGAAAAAATGTATTGTTCTCTAAAATTGACTAATTTTCAAGGTTAGTATCGAGAAGACTTTATTAAGATCTTATTTAGAGAGAGGACGCTGCTATGAGAAAACTGGACGGTCTCACCGCAAAGGCCCTTTACTTGTGGATCCTCGGTCTTGGGCTCTTCCACATGTACACGGCTATCTTCGGGTCCCTGGAGGCCTACCTCCAGAGAGCGGTTCACCTGACCTGGGTTATCCCCATGATCTACGTGATGTTCCCCTTCAAGGGCCCCGCCAAGGGCGAGGAGCCCCAAACGTCGGTGCCCCTGGTGGACTGGATTCTGGCCGGGTTGTCGCTGCTGCCTGGGCTTTACATCATGTTCAATTACAACTACCTGATGATGCGCATGCAGGGCGTCGACGAGCTCACCATGGCTCAGCTGGTGTTGGGCACCATGCTGATCGTCCTGTTGCTGGAGGCTACCCGGCGGGTGGTAGGCATCCCTATCGTCATAGTGGCGTTGGTCTTCACGGTCTACACCCGGTTCTGCGACGCCAGCTTCCTGCCAGCGATCCTCCAGGGCGTGCCTACTTCCTTTGACCGCATCATCGAGGGCATGTACCTCACCGACGAGGGCATCTTCTCGTCGTCGTTGGGCGTCTCGGCCACCTTCGTCATGATCTTCATGATCTTCGGCGGCTTCCTGGAGAAGTCCGGCGTCGGCGACTACTTCATGGAGTTCGCCCAGGCCTTCACCGGCACCCAGCCCGGCGGTCCCGCTAAGATCGCTGTGGTCAGCTCGGCCCTCTTCGGCTCCATTTCCGGCTCCGCCGTGGCCAACGTCTACGGCACCGGCACCTTCACCATCCCGCTGATGAAGCGCATCGGCTACCGTCCGGCCTTCGCCGGCGCCGTGGAAGCCGTGGCCAGCACCGGCGGCCAGCTGATGCCTCCCGTCATGGGTGCCGGCGCCTTCGTCATGGCGGCGTTGCTGGGCGTTCAGTTCAACTACATCATGGTGGCCGCGGTGTTCCCGTCGTTGCTCTATTACGGCGCGGTGCTGCTGATGGTGCACCTCACAGCCATGAAGGAAGGCCTGGCCGGGCTCCCCGCCGAGGAACTTCCCGCCAAGGCTGCGGTGATTAAGCGCATCTACATGCTGTCGCCTATCGTGCTACTGGTCTATATGCTGCTGACAGGCTACACGCCAATGTACGGCGCTCTAGCGGGCATCTTCGTGGCCTGGGTGATCTCCTTCACCAAACGCTCCACCTGGATGGGGCCGGTGCAGATCCTCCAGGCCATCCACGACGGCGCTAAAGGCATCCCCATCGTCTGCACCGCCTGCGCCACCGCTGGGCTGGTCATCGGTTCGGTGGCCCTTTCGGGGGTGGGCTTCAAGTTCGTCGGCGCTGTGTTGGCCCTTTCCGGCGGCGTGCCCATCTTCGGCCTACTGCTGATCGCCATCGTGTCGCTGATCCTGGGCATGGGCCTGCCTACCACCAGCGCCTACATCCTGGGCGCTGCCCTGGGCGTACCGGCGCTGGCCCGCATGGGTTTTATGCCTCTGGCGGCTCACATGTTCGTGTTCTACTACGCCTGCATCTCCAACATCACGCCGCCGGTGGCCCTGGCGTCCTACGCTGCCGCCTCTCTGGCCGGTTCGGAGCCCAACCGGACGGGATACATCGCCTGCGGACTGGGCGTCATCGCCTTCGTGATCCCCTTTGCCTTCTGCTACGATACGGGGCTGCTGTTCCAGCGAGATCTGGCGCTGAACTTCGTCTCCTTCGTCAGCGGCGTGGCCCTGGTCTTTGGCGTGGGCTATGGCCTCACCGGCTACGCTCGAGGGCCCATCCCGGCCTGGTACCGGATCCCCTTCATCGTAGCCGCTTTGGTGAGCATCAACGAGCATCCTATTCTCTCCTTCTCCGGCGCCGCCGCCGTAGCCCTGTTGGCCTGGTTCTCCAAGACGGTATCGGAGAAATACACCGCCGCCAAAACGGCGTAGCCCATCGGCTCTATTTATCGTCTTGCTGCCCTCGGGCGGACCGGCTGGCCCTCTTGAACAATGGCCCCCGGTGATAGGCTCCACAAGTCAGAGCACCAAACAGGCGAGGCTGGAAGCGCGATGCTTCCGGCCTCGCCTGTTTTTGTCCTGGTCGAACAGGGACTAGCCCTGGTAGACCTTGGCCTCTTCCTGGCCGGTGAGGACCCTCAGGGCTCCCTGGGCCAGGGCCTGGAGCTCGTTTTCGCCGGCGTAATTTACCACCGGAGCGATGAACTGCACCTGCTGGGCGATCTGATCCCTCAGGGCCTGGGAATGGGCCATGCCACCGGTGAGTATAATGGCGTCAACATTGCCCTGGAGCACCGCCGCCTGGGCGCCGATCTCCTTGGCCACCTGGTAGGCCATGGCGTTGAAGACTAGCTTGGCCTCCTGGTCGCCGTCGGCGATGCGGCGTTCCACTTCCCGGAGATCGTTGGTTCCCAGAAGGGCCACCAGGCCCCCTTTGCCCTTGATGAGCTTGTGGATTTCCGCCTGGCTGTAGGTGCCGCTGAAGCACAGGTCTACCACTCCGCTGAGAGGTAAGGCGCCGGTGCGCTCGGGAGTGAAGGGCCCTTCGCCGTCAAGGCCATTGCTTACGTCCACGATCTGACCGCCCTTATGGGCTCCCACGGAAATTCCGCCGCCCATGTGGACCACGATCAGGCGCAGATCTTCGTAGGCTTTGCCAGTTTCCGCGGCGTAGCGCCGTGCCATGGCCTTCTGGTTCAGAGCGTGAAAAATGGAGCGCCTCGGCACCTGAGGAAGTCCAGAGATTCGCGCCAGGTCCTCCAGCTCGTCCACTACCACGGGATCCACTATATAGGCCCGGTTGCAGCCGCCCCTCTTGGCCAAAGCTAAGGCCAGAGGCGCCCCCAAATTGCTGGCGTGGGAGCCGTAGCGCTCCGAGGTCACGTCGGCGATCATGGCGTCGTTGACCTGATAGGTGCCGCCAGAGATGGGCTTCAACAGGCCGCCGCGGCCCACCACGGCGTCCAAACTGGCCAGGTCCACGCCCTTTTCGGCCAGCACCGCCTCGATGGCCCTGCGGCGCAGCGGCTCCTGTTCGATCACCGAGCCGTAGGGCACCAGCTCCTCGGCGCTGAAGGACTGACTGTGGTTCCATAGCTCCTGTCCGTCCTGGAAGAGGGCGATTTTCGTGCTGGTAGAACCAGGATTGACGGCGAGAATTTTCACTGGAGCACTTCCTTTCTAGAGGTCTAGAGGCCCGAGGGGCCTTGATGTTTTTAGATGATTTCAAAAATCTTGTAAGGGCAGGGCTCCAAAAAAACCGCCCAGCTTCAGCCGGGCGGCGAAAAGCCCATGGAATTCCTAGCCTTTGTAGTCGGCCATGACCACAGCGGCGGCGATGGAAAGCAACTTGGCCCGGGGCGAATCGGCGCGGCTGGTCAGGACGATAGGAGCGGCGGCACCGATGATCAGCCCCGCGGTCTCGTTCTTGGAGAAGTAGGCGATGGCCTTGGCCACCATGTTGCCGGCGTCGATGTTGGGCACCAGCAGTATATCGGCCTTGCCGGCCACTGGAGAATCGATGCCCTTGATCCGGGCAGACTCCTCGCTGACGGCGTTGTCCAGGGCGAAGGGACCATCGACGAGACATCCCGTGATCTGGCCCCGGCGGTTCATCACCGTCAGAGCAGCGGCGTCCAGGGTAGCGGCCATGTCGGGGTTCACCACTTCCACTGCCGAAAGGCAGGCCACCTTGGGCTCGGCCACACCAAAAGCCCGAGCCAGATAGGCCGTGTTCTGGACGATGTCGGCCTTCTGGTTCAGGTCGGGATACATGTTAAAGGCCGCGTCGGCGATGAAGATGATCCGATCGTACCCCTCGATGTGATGGAAATAGCAGTGGGAGATAGTGTTCTTGCCCTTGCGGAGCCCCACTTCCTTGTTCAACATGCCCCGCAGGAAGTGGTTGGTGTGGATCTGGCCCTTCATGTAGATGTCGGCGTCGCCGCTGGAGACCTCCTTGACGGCCACCAGTCCCATCTCGGGCTCCTTGTCCACGGAAATCACCCGATAGTTGGCCAAATCGACGCCGGCCTTGGCCGCGGCCGCTTCCATCTTGGGCCCCTCGCCCACCAGGGTAAAGACGGCGATGCCCTCCTGACGGGCCTGCTCCAGAGCCGACAACAAACCGTCGTCGTCGGCCTTGGCCACGCTGATGCGCTTGGGCCCCTTCTCGGCGGTGACCTTCTTGGCATAGTCAATCAGGGCGCTCAGCGAACGAAG
>CAZNRB010000110.1:0-5513 GCA_964575405.1 uncultured Synergistaceae bacterium
TGGCCATTCCCGGGAAGAGGCTAAGGTAAGCGCTGCCCCGCAGATAGCCCCGGGCGCTGGAGAGCATGCCGCCCCATTCGGGATAGGGAGGCTGGATGCCCAGGCCGATGAAGCTGAGGCCCGCCGAGGAGAGAATGGCGCTGGCCACGCTCAGAGTGGACTGGACGATCAGAGGGGCGCAGCAGTTCGGCAGGATGTGGAGGGCGATGATGCGGAAGTCCTTGGCGCCCATGGCCCTGGCGGCCTCGACGAACTCCATTTCCTTCACCGACAGCACCGAGGCCCGCAGAAGCCGGGCGAAGCGGGGCACCGAGGAAATGCCCACGGCAACCATAAGGTTAAAGAGCCCCGGCCCGAGGGCAGCCGCTATGGCTATGGCCAGCAGGGTCTGAGGTATGGCCAGCTGCACGTCCATGAGCCGCATTATGAAGTTGTCCAGCTTGCCGCCATAGTATCCGGCGATGGCTCCCAAGGTGCCGCCCACTGCCAGGGCGATGGAGACCGCCACCAGTCCCACCTGAAGGGACACCCTGGCACCGTAGATAAGCCGGCTCAGCACGTCGCGGCCGAACTCATCGGTGCCCAGCAGGTACTGGGCCGAGGGCGGCTTCAGGGTCATCCGGAGGTTCTGGCGGGAATAGCTGTAGGGGGCCACGTAGTCGGCGAAGACCGCCACAAAGATCAGCACCAACAGCACCGCCAGGCCGATCATGGCCAGCCGGTTCCGCTTAAGCCGGATCAGCGTAAGCCGGAGCATACTGTTTTTCTTTAACAACATATCTCCCAGCCCCCCCTTTAACGGTACTTGGCCTTGATCCGGGGATCCACCATAGCGTAAAGCAGGTCCACGGCCAAGTTGACGAAGCAGAACACCACGGCGATGTAGAGCACGCCGCCCTGGACTATGGGGTAGTCCCGCATCTTGATGGAATCCACCATGAGCCGCCCCACGCCGGGGATAGAGAACACCGACTCCGTCAGGATGGAACCGCCCAAAAGGGTGCCGAACTGCATGCCGATAGTGGTCAAGATGGGGATCAGGGCGTTGGGCAGGGCGTGGCGCCAGATGATCACCGACTCGTTCTGCCCCTTGGCCCTGGCAGTGCGGATGTAGTCGGACCGAACCACTTCGAGCATGCTGGAACGGGTCATTCGGGTGATCACTGCCAGGGAACTGCCCGAAAGGGTGAATACAGGCATCACCTTTTCGCTGAGGCTACTGAACCCCGACGGCGGCAACCAGTCCAGATGGACCGAGAAGAGCAAAATCAGCAGCACTCCCATCCAGAAGTTGGGCATCGAAACGCCGACGAGGGCCAGAATCATGGCTATGGAGTCGAAGAAGGAATACTGCCGGATGGCGCAGATAATGCCGAAGGGGATGCCCAGGGCCACGCCTACCACCACGGCCCAAAAGGAGAGCTCCAGCGTCATGGGGAAGCGGCTCATGAGCTCCTCAGTAACCGGGGCCTTGGTGACATAGGAACGGCCGATATCGCCGTGCAATACGGCATTGTAACAGTACCGGCCGAATTGCACTAAGAAGGGATCGTTGAGGCCGTAGTTAATCCGGAACTGCTCCACCGCTTCGGCCGGGGCGTCCTCGCCCAGGGCCATCCGCGCCGGATCTCCGGGAGTGATGAAAAGCAGAGTAAAGACGATAAAAGCGACGCCTATCAACACCGGAATAAGCATCAACAGACGTCTCAAGGTGTACTTGATCACAGTTTTTCCCCCTTTTTCAAATCAGATTTTCCTTATACTGGCGCAGATCTGGAAAACTGCGGCTTCCCTCTCTTACCTTCCAGGCCATCCCCCCCTTTGTTACAAGACCTTTCAGCTAAGCTCGTTTTTGAAAAAGAAAAGAAAATCCCGTCAATCATATTGTAGATCGCCCGGCCTGCAACGTGCAGCTTTCATTCTACCATAGAGACAGCAAAATATCATCTCAGGCCCCAAAACTTGACAGATTCTTTTCAGACTTGTAGGCTATCCTTATAAGGTAATGACGCAAAAATTTGCGTTAACCTTAACGCTGAATCACCGATCCCATTTTATTATCGACAATTTTATTTGATTTTTATCTATACACATTTTTATCACATTAAAGAGGTGATCCCGTGGGCAACTTGGTTCTCCGCAATGTGAAGGTCTGCGACGGCGCCGGAGGCGCCTGGTACTGGGGAGAGGTGTTGATCCAAGAGGGAAAGATCGCCCAGGTGGGCCGTCAGGTCTCGTGCCCTCCTGGAACGGAAGTCTTCGACGGACGGGGCCACATGGCCGCCCCGGGATTCATCGACATCCACAGCCACGCCGATTTCGGCCTGCTGCGGTCGCCCCAGGCCGCCAATCTGCTCCTCCAGGGCGTCACCACGGTCATTATGGGCCAGTGCGGCCTCAGCCCGGCGCCGATCTGTCCCGAGCGGGTCCAGGAGCTGGATCAATACTGCGGCGTATCCAAGTCTGGGCAAAAGGTCCAATGGGATTGGAGCAGCTTCGGGGAGTGGCTCGGCCATCTGGACCGGCTTGAACTGGGCGTCAACGCGGGCTCCTTCGTGGGCCAGGGCACCGTGAGGCTCTGCGTTATGGGCTTTGACAGCCGGGAGCCTACCGAGGAGGAACTCCTGAAGATGCGGGACCTGGTGGCCCAGAGCATGGATCAGGGGGCCTTCGGAATGACCAGCGGGCTGGCCTATCCTCCAGGGATCTACTCCTCCGATAAGGAGCTGGAGTTTGTGGCCGGTGGATTGACGGAACGGCAGGGCCTTTACCTGTCCCACATGCGGAACCAGGCCGACCGGTCACCGGAATGCGTAGAAGCCACCATAAGGGTGGGACGGGTCAACGCCATCCCGGTGCAGGTGGTCCATCTGAAGGCCCGCGAGAGCGACCGGCCCGGCATGGCCGAGGTTTTGTTCTCCATAATCGACCGGGCCAGATCTGAGGGCATCGACGTGACGGTGGACCAATATCCCTACACCGCCGCCAGCTCTAACATGCGCTCTCTGATGCCTCAATGGGTCCACACCGGCGGCGTGGCAGGCATTTTGGAGCTCCTGGCCGATCCGGCGAGGCGGAAGCCCCTTCACGACGAGATGGCAGCCTCAGAGCGCTGGCTCAAGGTGATGGCCCAGGGCAACGGCCCCAGGGGGATCGTCTTGGGCGATCTGCCTTTCTCTCGGGAATACGCCGGCAGGAACCTGGAGGACATCGCCGCAGCCATGGAGACCGACGCTGTCGACGCCCTGCTGGAGATCATCCTGCGCAACCAGGGCTGCGATCACGGAGTCTATTTCACCATGACTGAGGAGGACATCCAAAAGGTCATGGTGAACCCTCTGGTCATGGTGGGATCCGACGGCGGCGTGGCGCTGCCGGGAGAACATGTCCATCCCCGCTACTGCGGCACTTTCCCTCGGACCCTGGGACACTACGCCCGAGAATTGGGGCTTTTCACCATGGAAGAGGCTGTGAGAAAGATGACTTCTCTGCCGGCGGCCCGGTTGGGCCTGAGCTCCAAGGGGCTGCTGAGGCCCGGCATGGACGCCGACATGGTGCTTTTCGATCCCCAGAGCGTCCGTGACGGCAACAGCTACGAGGATCCCACGGCGCCGCCGGTGGGCATCGACGCGGTATGGGTGGCTGGAGAGCTGGCGGTGCTGGACGGAGCCGTGACGGGCCGCCGGGCCGGAAAGGTCCTGCGCTATCGGGGGCGGTAAGGACTCCGTCCCCTTGCGCTCTTCTGGCCCAAGAGGTAGAGTGGGATTCCAGCGACCTATTCGTTTTTTCGCGCCGCCTTTGCCGGGGCAAGGCATTAGGAGGCCGCGAGGCTTTAGATGAAATTACACTATAAAAAGGAGCGATCTTCATGGCTGTAAAGCGCCCTGTAGAGCAGAAAGACCTTCTGAAGTTCCGTTTCTTGGCCAGGCCGTCCTTTTCTCCCGATGGCACCAGGGTGGCCTATATGGTCCACCAGGCCAATCTGGAGAAAAACGGTTACGACAGCAACCTGTGGCTCTGCGACCTCACTACCAGGACTACCAAGCAAATCACCTTTTCCAACGAGGAGAAGTTCTTCTCCTGGAACCGCTGTGGCCGGGGGATCCTCTTCGCCTCGGGCCGTGGGGACCTGCCCAAGGGCAGCACCAGGATTTTCTATCTTCCCATGGCCGGCGGCGAAGCCAAGGAGCTTTTCACCATTCCCCACACGGCCACGGATATCCGCTCCCTGGGCCATGACCGCTACCTTATGACGGTGGTCTACGAAAAGCCCCATCACAATCCCGAAGAGGCCGATTACTACGTCTTCGAACAGGTGCCCTTTATGGCCAACGGCAAGGGCTTCATCGGCCAGCGCCGCAACGGCTTGGCGGTCTACGACAGGAACCTCGGAGAGCTGAAGCGGCTGACGCCTGAATACATGGACGTGGCCCGCTACGTCATCAGCGACGACGAAAAGCGGCTGCTGATCCTGGCCAACGATTTCAAGGACCTGAAGCCCTCGACGAACCACGTCTACGAGCTGGAGCTGGAGAGCGGCCAAATCCGATGCCTCAGCGATGGGCTCTCCTTTGGCTTTAAGGCGGCGGACTACTTCGGCGACGCCGTGCTGGTGGTGGGATGCGACCAGAAATCCGGCGGTGTGAACCAGAACGTCCAGTTCTTCCTGCTGAAGGACCAGAAACTCCAGGCCCTGACGCCGGAACTGGACAGCAGCCTCCACAACTCGGTGGGATGTGACTGCCGCTACGGCCTGGCCGATCAGGCAGGCTGCTTCTTCCTGGAGGGACAGGAGGCGGTCTACTGCTCCACCGACGGCTACGTGAGCCGGCTACATCAGATCGATTTCAAGGGCCAAGACAGGGCTCTCACCCAAGAGCTCAGCAGCGTGGACGCCTTCGACTGGCGCGACGGCGCTGCCGTGGTGGTGGGGCTCAAGGGTTTGCAGCTCCAGGAGCTTTACCTGGTGGAGGAGGGCAAGGAGATCCAGCTGACAAGCCACAACCAGGCCATCGGCGAAGAGCTGGAGCTTTCCCAGCCCGAATACGTGGCGGTGGACAACGGCCAGGGGCTGATGCTGGACGGGTGGTACATGAAGCCCTACGGCTACCAGGAGGGCAAAAAATACCCCACGATCCTGCACATCCACGGCGGCCCAAAGAGCGCCTTCGGCCAGGTCTACTTCCACGAGATGCAGTGCTGGGCCGCCCAGGGCTACGCTGTGATCTATACCAACCCCCGGGGCAGCGACGGCCGCACCGGAGGATTCGACGACATCCGGGGATTCTACGGCGTCAAGGACTATCAGGACATTATGGCCTTCACGGATTGGTGCGTCCAAAACCTGCCCTTCGTAGACGGCCAGAACCTGGGAGTCACCGGCGGTTCCTACGGCGGCTACATGACCAACTGGATCGTGACCCACACCGACCGTTTCAAGGCCGCCGTGGCCCAGCGAAGCATCAGCAACTGGGTCTCCAAGTTCGGCAGCTGCGACATCGGCTACTACTACG
>CAZNRB010000111.1:0-5427 GCA_964575405.1 uncultured Synergistaceae bacterium
TTCGTCAACTACCGGGATATCCGGGATCTGAACCCTCATCTCTACGCCGGCGAGATGTACGCCCAGGAGCTGCTCTACGAGACCCTGGTGAGCATCGGCCCCAACGGCTACGAGCCCTGTCTGGCTGAGAGCTGGGAAGTGAGCCCCGACGGCCGGGTCTACACCTTCCACATCCGCCCCGGCGTGACCTTCTCCGACGGCGAGAAGTGCGACGCCTTCGCGATCCTGAAGAACTTTGAGGCCGTCATCGTAGATAACGGCTCGCGGCATACCTGGCTGGAGATGGTGCGGCTCTTCGACAGCATGGAGGCCCCCGACGAGTCCACCTTCGTCATCCGCATGAAGGAGCCCTACTGGCCCATGCTGACGGAGCTGGGCGTCACCCGGCCTTTCGCCATGCTGTCGCCCAAGGCCATGCAGGACGACGGCTCCACTAAAAACGGCGTCAAGGCCTTTATCGGCACTGGCCCCTACGTGCTTACGGAAGTGGTCACCGACGAGTACGCCGTCTTCGAGCGCAACGAGAACTACTGGGGCGAAAAACCGGCTATCCAGCGAATCCTGGTCAAGGTGATCCCCGACAACCAGACCCGCATCCTGGCCCTGGAGAAGGGCGAGGTGGACCTGATCTTCGGCAAGAACATGCTGGACGCCGACGCCATGCGCAAGTACCAAAACAGCGACAAGTTCACCGCCGCCATCTCCGAGGCCACGTCGACCCGCCAGATCGTGCTGAACTCCACCCGGGGCGCCCTGACCGACGTAAGGGTGCGCCAGGCGCTGCAGCACGCTACGGACCGGCAGACCATCTCCGAGGGCATCTTCTACGGCTTCGAGCCGCCGGCGCCGACGCTGTTCTCCCGCACGGTGCCCTATTGCGACATCGACCTGAAGCCCTACGAGTACGATCCCCAGAGGGCCGCGGAGCTGCTGGAGGAGGCCGGTTGGACCATGCAGGGCCGCAATCGCCAGAAAGACGGCCAGCCTCTGGTGCTGGATCTGCTCTACAACAGCGACAGCGTCACCGAGAAGACCATCGCCGAATACCTCCAGTCGGAGTTCGGCAACCTGGGCATCCGGGTGACCATCCACGGCGAGGAAGAGCAGTCCTATCGGGATAAGATGAAGTCCGGCGAGTTCGACATGGTCTTTAACATCTGCTGGGGCATGCCCTACGATCCCCAGTCCTCGCTGGCGGCCATGCGCCAGCGGGTCTACGGCGACTACGCTGCCCAGCTGGGACTGCCCGACAAGGCCCAGATCGATCAGGCTATCACTGACATCATGGTGTCCACCGACCCCGAGGCCCGGCAGGAGCTGTTCACCTTCGTTCTGACCCGGCTCCACGAGGAGGCGGCCTACATCCCCCTGACCTACGAGACCAACAAGGCCATTTTCCGCTCCGATCTGGAAGGTGTCCGCTTCTGCCCCAGCCAGTACGAGATCCCCTTCTGGGAGATGAGATTCCAGCAGTGAGACCACGGTTTTAGATAGGGCAAAGGGCCGCCGGAGGTGCTCCGGAGGCCCTTTGCTGTTGGGTAAAGATTCTGAAGTGGCGGTCCTGGCTAGAGGGCCAGTTTTTTTAAAGAAGGTCGCCTTGAGAGAGAGGGTTGCCGGTGAAAAACTACGTCATCAAACGGCTGTTGGCCACGGTGCCGCTGCTGTTGGGAATCTCCTTCGTCTGCTTTGTCTTTATCAACCTGATCCCCTCGGACCCGGCGGAGGTGGCCCTGCGGGTGCGGCAAACGCCGATTATTACCCCCGAGGCCATCGCCCAGGTCCGGGCCGAACTGGGGTTGGACGATCCCTTTTTGGTGCGCTACGCCAATTGGCTCTGGAGCTGCCTGCACTTTGACTTCGGCGTCAGCTACACCAATCCGGCCCGGACGGTGCTGGGCGAGCTGGGCCGCTGTTTGCCGGCCACGCTGAAGCTGGCGGGGATGTCGCTGCTGCTGGTGGTGGGCCTTAGCCTCCCCATCGGATTCTTGAGCGCCGTCTACAAGGACAGCTGGTTCGACCTGATCATGCGGGCCATCGTGTTCATGACCACTGCCATGCCGGCCTATTGGATCGGCCTGCTGCTGATGTGGTTCGTCAGCGTCAAGCTGGATCTGCTGCCCACCAGCGGCGGAGGGTCTTTCCGCCACCTGATACTGCCCAGCATCACCGTGGCTTTGACCTACATCTCCATCTACATCCGGCTGATCCGCAACAACATGCTGGAGAACATGCGGGAGGACTACGTGCTCTACGCCCACGTCCGGGGATTAAAGCAGCGGGCCATACTGGTGCGCCATATCCTGAAGAACTCCCTCCAGTCCTGCATCACCGCCATAGGCATGAGCATTCCCCAGCTCATCGCCGGAACTATAGTGGTGGAAAACGTCTTCGCCTGGCCCGGCATAGGCCGGCTTTGTATCACCTCTATTTTCAACCGGGATTATCCGGTGATCCAGGCCTACGTGCTGATGATGGGGGTACTTTTCGTGCTCTTCAACCTGCTTTTCGACATCATCCAGTACGCTGCCGATCCCCGGCTCCGAAAGGAGAACGCCTGATGATACAACGGCTCCTGAAAGACCCTATCGCCCTGGCCTGTCTGGCCTTTATCGTCGTCGTGGCTCTGCTGGGCATCTTTGCCCCGCTGGTGGCGCCCAACGACCCCTACGCCAGCTCGATCCTGAACAAGTTTGCCGCCTCCTCGGCCCGGTTTCCCCTGGGCACCGACCACCTGGGCCGGTGCATCCTGTCCCGGATGATCTACGGCATCAGGCCCACGCTGTTTTTGTCGCTGCTCACCATGGTGGGCACTATTGGGCTGGGGCTGGTGATGGGCGTGTTGGCTGGATACCTGCGGGGCGCCGTGGACGAGATCATCATGCGAATCGTCGACGTGATGCTATCCTTCCCCAGCCAGATCATGATATTGGCCATCGTGGCGCTGCTGGGCGTGGACATACGCAACGTGATCATCGCCAACGTGTTCATCAAATGGGCCTGGTACGCCCGGATGATCCGCACCACCGTGCTGAAGTACCGGGGAAAGAACTTTGTGCTTTTCTCACGCACCGCCGGTTCCAGCACCGGTTATATTTTGATGAACCACATGCTGCCCTGTATCGCCTCGGAGATCGCCGTGTTGGCCACGCTGGACACGGGTTGGGCCATTTTGAACATCTCCACCCTGTCCTTCCTGGGGCTGGGCGTCCAGGCGCCTATCCCAGAGTGGGGGGCCATGCTCAACGAGGCCAAAAACGTGCTGACCTCCAATCCCGAGCAGATGTTAGCTCCGGGCATCGCCGTGGTGCTTCTGGTGGCGGCCTTTAACATGCTGGGCGACTCCATCCGCGACGCCATGGATCCCAAGGCGGTGAAACGATGAAGCCCCTGCTGGAGGTGAAAAACCTCACCGTCGCTGCCAGGGAAAAGGGCGGCGACCAGATCCTGGTCCAGGACTCGTCTTTTTCCATCCAGCGGGGCCAGTGTCTGGGGATCCTGGGAGAATCGGGCAGCGGTAAGAGCATAACCTGCAAGGCCTTCCTGGGACTTTTGGACCCGAGGCACTACCGCATCACCGGCCAGGCCTTTTTCGACGGCATCGACCTGAGAAACCAGAGCAGCGAACAGCTGCGGCGGCTCCGGGGGAAGCGGCTCACCATGGTGCTGCAAAATCCCATGACCTGTTTCGATCCCCTCTACCGCATCGGCGACCAGATGGCCGAGACCTTTAGCGAACACACCGATCTTTCGGCCAAGGAAATCAAGGCCCTGTCCCTGGAGATCCTGGAGCGGATGCGTATCCTCAACCCTGAGGAGGCGCTGAAAAAATACCCCCACCAGCTCTCGGGTGGGATGCTTCAACGGGTGATGATCGGTGTGGCCATGGCGCTGAAGCCCGACCTGCTGGTGGCCGACGAGCCCACCACGGCACTGGACACCATAAGCCAGTACGACATTATGCAGGAATTCCTGAAGATCAAGCGGGAGAACAGCACCACCATGATCTTCGTCTCCCATGACCTGGGGGTGCTATCGGAGATCGCCGATCATCTGATCGTCATGTACCGGTCCAGGATCGTGGACTCCGGCTCGGTGGAGCAGGTGCTCTGCCATCCCGTCGACGGCTATACCCGCTCGCTGGTGGAGGAGCGGCGCAAGGTGATGAAGCTCTTCAGCCAGGCCCTTGAGGGTTCAGAAAGGAGGCAGTGACGGTGCTGCAGGTGGAAAACCTCTCGGTGAGCTTCAAAAAGGAGCATCAAAGGACCCTCTTCGGCAAGGAGCGCCAGCAGGTGCTGAAAAACATCTCCCTGGAGCTGCGCGAGGGCGAGTGTCTGGGCCTGATCGGCGAAAGCGGCAGCGGCAAGAGCACTCTGGGCCGGGTGATCTGCGGCCTGCTGAAGCCCAACAGCGGCAGGGTCACCTTTAGGGGAATCGATCTCTACGGCCGCCACAACGCCCAGGAAAAGGCCCAGCTGAGGCATCGCATCAGCGTGGTCTTTCAGGACTACAGCTCCTCGGTGAACCCTCGGTTCTCCATCGCCAAGGCCCTGGAGGAGACCCTGAGGCTCCGTCAGGAGGCCAAGGGGCGGCAGCTGCGGGATCAGGCGGCGGAGCTGCTGGAGCGGGTGGGCCTGGAGAGCTCCTTTCTGAGCCGCTACCCCCACGAGCTCAGCGGCGGCCAGCTCCAGCGGGTCTGCATCGCCCGCGCCGTGGCATTGGAGCCCGAGATCATCATCTTCGACGAGGCCGTGAGCTCCCTGGACTCGTCTACCCAGGTCCAAATCATGGACCTGCTGAAGGACCTCCGGGGGCGGCACCGCTTCACCTACCTGTTTATCACCCACGACCTCACCGCCGTGACCTACCTCTGCGACCGGGTGCTGTTCCTCTACCGGGGCGACATGGTGGAGCAGGTGGATTCTATGGACCAGCTGCCACATATCACCTCGGACTACGCCAAAAAGCTGTTGCGCTCCGTCATGGGGCTGGAGCTTCGGGGAGATTCCGCCTAAACCGGGACTAAAGGCCTGCTGTCTGGGCTGCCACTGTCCGGCGCTCCAGCTCCAGCAGCGCTCTCTTGACCTTCAGGCCGCCGCCAAAGCCCCCCAGCGATCCGTCGCTGGCCACCACTCTGTGACAGGGAATTATCACCGCCAGAGGGTTGGCTCCAGTGGCGGTCCCGGCGGCTCGAAAGGCCCTGGGGGAGCCGGCGGCTTGGGCCAGGTCCCTGTAGCTCAGGACCTGGCCGTAGGGAATCGAGGCGATGGCCCTCCAGACCCGCTCCTGAAAGGCCGTTCCCCGGAAGGACAGAGGCAGCTGGAACTCCCGGCGCTGGCCGGAGAAGTACTGCTCCAGCTGCCTTTGGCCTTCCAGCAGCAGCGGCGACGGTTCCAGGGGCAGCGGGGCCGTCTCTGGGGTCTCGCCGAA